>JBDHGI010000006.1:0-52926 GCA_039589955.1 Gemmatimonadota bacterium
GGGGAGGCCTGGCGAGCTTGCGCCGACGAAGGATACAATGCATACTACGCGACGCCGCTTTTGTATTCTACGATCTGGAGGGGTCGTGCCGAGGCTCGGTGAGTTCGAACTGCTGGTCCTGCTCTCCATCCTCCGTCAGGGGGAGAGGCCCTATGCCAACAGGGTCAGGACGGATCTGGAGGAGAACGCGCGACGGCGCGTTACGCGGGGCGCCCTCTACCGCACCCTCGATCGTCTCGCGGAGAAGGGCTTCCTGGAGTGGGAGCTGGAACCCAGTGAGATCCCGGAGCGGGGCGGCCATCCTATGCGACGCCTTCTCGTGACCGCCGGGGGGATGACCGCCGTGCGCGACGCGCGGGACGTCCTGACGACCTTCTTCGAGGGGGTCGGCGAAGCCACGCCGGACGAGGCATGAGCCCGTCTCCGCCCCGCCTGCCGCTGAGACTTCTGAGCCGTGTGCTTCGCAACGACCCGGCGGGCCGAGCCATCCTCGGCGATCTCCAGGAGGACTTCGTCGGCCTGATCAGCTCGAGGGGCCCCGGCGCCGCCCGGAGGTGGTACTGGCGGCAGGCCATCTCCCTGGCTGTCGGGCGCCTGATCCAGGGTATGCTCTCGGCCATTGGGCGGCGTCCCATGAATGACAGCCCGAGCCTCGGCTCACTCCTCCAGGATGTCGTGTATGCGGCGCGTGCCGTGAGGCGCGCTCCCGGCTTCGCCCTGTTCGCGGCGTTGATCATCGGTCTGGGCGTGGGCGCCACCACGTCCGTCTTCAGCGTTCTGAGGCCGCTCCTGTTGGCTCCACTTCCGTTCGAACGTCCGCAGGAACTGGTGTGGATCGCGAACGAGGGTGACGCCGGGAACAACTCGCTGTCGGCGGTAACGTCCAGGAGCGGCAACCTGCGGGATTTCCGCACCGAGGCCCGGTCCTTCGAAGGACTCACCGGCTACAACGCCTTCTTCGATCAAGACGCATACACGCTGACTGGCGTCGGCGAGCCCGAACGGCTCGCGGGGGTGGGCGTCGCTCACGACTTCCTTGACGTTCTGGGAGTGGACCTCGTTCTCGGCCGGAGCTTCACGGAAGTAGAAGGTGCCTGGGGTGGCCCCGGAGCGGTGATCCTCACCCACGGATTCTGGTGGCGGCGCTTCGCCGGCGACCCCCAGGTGATGGGGAGGACGCTCGAGCTGAACGGAGAGCCCCGCACGGTGGTGGGGGTCCTGCCCCCCACCTTCGACTTCTCCTCGATCTTCGCCCCGGGCGTTCCGGCAGACTTCCTCGTTCCGTTCCCGGTCAGCGACGAGACGGACCAGCGGGGCAACACAATGGTGATGGTGGGCCGGTTGCGGTCGGGCACCACCCCCGAGAGCGCCCAGCAGGAGCTGGACGCCGTGGTAACGGCCCTCCAGGAGGTGGAACCCGACCGTTGGGGCTTGGCTGCCCGGGTGACGCCGCTTCAGGAGCACGTGGCGGGGCCCTTCCGCGGGGCCCTGCTCCTACTTGCGGGGGCTGCGGCCACGGTGCTCCTCATCGTGAGCGTGAACGTATCCGGCCTGATGCTGGCGCGCAGCCCGCGACGGTCGCGGGAGGTTGCGGTCCGAAAGGCCATGGGGGCATCACGCTCGCGACTCCTGCGTCAGCTACTCCTCGAGAGCTTCGGGGTGTCGCTCCTCGGTGGGGCGCTCGGGGCCACCCTGGCGTGGGCCATGACCGGAGCGGTGTCGCGCACGGCGGCGGCGCGCATCCCCATGATGGATCAGGTCGGTGTCGACGCCGGCGCGCTTCTGTTCGGGATCGGAGTCGCCGTGATCACGGGGCTGGTCGTGGGCCTCGTGCCGGCGCTGCATGTCACGGACGGTGACGAGGCCGGTGTGCTGAGGGCTTCCGGTCGGGGAAGTACCTCCGGTCGAGGGGTCACCCGGTTACGCGAGGTCCTCGTGATCGGTGAGGTCGCGCTGGCGTGCGGTCTTCTGGTGGTAGGCGGCCTCCTACTCCGCAGCTTCAACGCGGTTCTCGACGTAGACCTGGGGTTCCAGGCCGACCATGCGGTCGCGTGGCAACTGAATCCCAGCCGGGCATTCGAGTCGAACGCGGAGGTAGCCACCTTCTTCGGCACGCTCGCGGATCGTGTGGCCCAGGTCTCGGGAGTCCAAGAGGTGGGGCTCATCGATGCCCTGCCGCTGGGCCGGAGCCGAAGCTGGGGCTTCTCCATCCCCGGGCGCCCCGAGTCCGAGGACGACGGGCTGGGTCTCTACCCCCACCTGGTGTCTCCCGGCTATCTGGCGGCCATGGGCATCCGTCTGGAGGCAGGGCGGAACCTCGACCGGAGCGACACGAGGGAATCGGCGCCCGTGGTGATGATCAACGAGGCCGGCGCACGTCGGCTTTTCCCCGGACAGGAGGCCCTCGGCCGGTTCATTCAGCTGTGGGACGAGCGGCAGTGGGAGATCGTGGGCATCGTCCATGACGTGCACCACCTGTCGCCCGAGACAGATCCGGGTATCCAGGTCTACTTTCCGTTGACCCAGATGGGGGACCACCAGACCCTGGACCTGGTGGTGCGGTCGACGCGACCCTCCGACGAGATGGCGACCGCGGTGTCCGCCGCGCTGGCCGAGATCGATCCCGCCATGCCCACCCGGGAGCACTGGACGGTGCTCTCCACCGTGGACCGAGCCGTGGCGGCACGACGATTCACCCTGGGAATCCTGTCAGGATTCGGGTTGGCGGCGCTCCTGCTGGCCGCCCTGGGGATCTACGGTGTGCTGGCTCAGTCGGTGGCAGAGCGGACCCCGGAGATCGGTATCCGCATGGCCCTGGGCGCGTCCGCTGGAGACGTGGTCGGGAACGTCATCGGGCGCACCCTGCTGCTCACCGCCGTAGGCGTGGCGCTGGGTACGGGCCTGGCATTCTGGGGTGGTCGTCTGGTCCGCTCCCTTCTGTTCGGCGTGGAGGCCACGGACCCCCTCACCCTGCTGGTCATGGCAGCGCTTCTGTTCGCCGTGGCCCTTGTGGCGGCTACGGTGCCCGCACTCCGGGCGGCGAGGACGCAGGGGGCTCGAGCGTTGCGGGTGGGCTGAGACGCTTCCCTGACGTCGGGCGCTCCCGTTGGGAGCTCGGGGCCCGCACCTCAGCCGTCCATGCCCGCCTCCTGCCGCACGTAACGGGCGGCGTCCGCGTGGGTGGCGAACCAGAACTCCCCGCGGGCCTGGATGTGGTCGATGAGCCCCTCGAGGGCGACGATGCGGGAGCGGTGACCCACGATGTGGGGATGCATCGTGAGGAGGAACATCGTCCCCTCCTCCCAGGCCTTGTCGAACTCGTCGATCCAGACCTGCATCACGTCCCGCGGTGGGCTGTAGGCATCGCCTCGGGGGTTGAACAGCGGCGCGTCGTCGAGGATCCACTCGACCGGCAGCTCCACCATCCCTGTCGGCTCGCCGTTCTGTACCAGCTCGTAGGGCCGGTCGTCGGCCATGAGGGAGCTCTCGTAGAGGAATCCCATCTCCCGGACGATGTCCAGGGTGTTCGGGCTGAAGTTCCACGACGGGGCCCGATACCCCACCGGCCGCTCTCCGGTGATCTCCTGCATGGTCTCGACGGCCTGGGACAGGAGGCGTCGCTCCGTCACCCCGTCCAACGCCGAGTTGCGCTCGTGAATCCAGCCGTGGACGGCGATCTCGTGCATCCCGGCCGCTTGGACCATCTGCGCCTGCCGTGGCTCGATCTTCAGGCTCCACGCCGGGAAGAAGAACGACGCCGGCACGCCCTCTCGCTCCAGGAGGTCGAGGACCCGGGGGAGCGCCACTCGGTGACCGTATTCCCCCTGGGAGAGGGGACCGACGCTCACGGTTCCGTCCCTGAGCCCCTGGACCGTCTCGTTGTCGACGTCGAAGGAGAGCAGAACCGCCACCCGGGCGCCACCGGGCCAGGTAGCGGGCGTCAGGTCCCGTCCCGCCCGTACCTGAGTGACGGCGGCGTGGACCTCCGCGTCGGTCCAATCCCAGGGTGGCGTCTGATCCACGGCGGCTTCGGGGGGTGAAGCCTGGCACGACGCCAAGGCGAGGAGAACGACGACGTAGGCTGCGCGGTCCATGAGGCCCCTCCGAGTGAGGTTGGATCCCTCAGCCTACGGTGCGGCTTCGGTCGTGACCAGAAGGGGTCCTACGGCCCTGGCCCTCCCCTGCGGGTCCAGAGGAGGAGAGCGCCCCCTGCGCCCAGCTCGCCATAGAATGTCACAGCATCCCGGGGTGTGAGCAGAGCCATCGCTTCGATGGTGAGGGGATCGAGGTAGAGGGCCATCTCGTTGGAGATGAGCCGTCCATCCAACACCACCAGGGAGCAGGTGCCCAGGCCCGCTCCGGTGCGGCCGCGCACCTGACTCACGCACAGTCCCAGGTCGTCGCTTCCCGGCGCGAGGTTCTCCGGGCGGATGACCCGAACTCCCGGCGGCCCCCGCCATTCGAGTACGGAGCCGACGTCCCGCTTCACGGCGACGGACTCGATCTCCCTCCGCCCCATCCATCGGTTTCCGAGGCTCGTCGGGCTGAGGTTGAAGTTGCCGAGGAGCTCCCGAGCCTCGGCTTCGGCGCTCACCTCCAGGCCGGGGAGACCGAGGGGCGCCGGTGTCATCACCAGCTCGACCTCCGCGGTCACCTCACTCCGCAGCGCCAGCAGGGGTGACCGCGTGCGGTGGTATCCCAGGCGGATGGCCTCCAGGTAATAGTCGCCGGGCTCCGGCGCCGACAGAACGAACCGCCCGAGAGAATCCGACGCCACCTGCGTCCGCTCGAGCTCGTCCCGGTCCAGGAGCCGGACGATGGCGCCCGCCACGGGAGATCCACGGGCCTCGTCGACGGTGGTGCCGACAAGGGTCTGGGCATGGGCCTGCCCCGGGCCCAGGGAGCAGTCGCCCAGGCCGAAGAGGGCGGCTGTGGGAAGTGCGTGCGCCAGGGCGCGACGGAGCGCCGACCTCACGGGCCCCCGCTCCTCCCCGAGGAAGGCAGGGTCTCGAGCAGCACCCGGATCACGTTGCCACCCATGATCAAGCTCACCTCCTGCTCGGTGAAGCCCTGACGCAGAAGGGCTTCCGTCAGTCTGACAGACTGGGACGCGTCGACGATGGAGGCGACGGCACCGTCCCAATCCGAGCCCAGCGACACGTGCTCGACGCCCATGGCGTTCACGGCGTGCCGGACGGCCCGGGCCCAATCGGTCGGCGTTCCCCCGCAGACCGCCGTCTCCCACAGACCGATCCCCATCACGCCCCTTGTGGCGGCGATGCCGCGAAGCTGCTCGTCACCGAGATTACGACGGTTGTCGCACGTGCCTTTCACCCCACCGTGGGACACCACCACGGGGCGCGTGGCGAGGGCCAGCGCGTCGGTGAAGAGCGCCGGCGACGCGTGGGCCAGGTCGAGCACGATCCCGAGGGCCTCCATCCGAGCGAGCACGAGTCGTCCCAGGTTGGTGATCCCCCCTTTCTCCACGCCGTGGGCGGAGCCACCCGCCTCGTTGTCGAAGAAGTGCGTAAAGCCGAACATGCGGAACCCCGCATCGAACAGGGTGTCCACGTTCGCGAGGTTCCCTTCCAGCGCATGCAGCCCCTCGACGCCGAGGAACCCGGCCACGGTGGGCTCTCCCTGCTCGCGCAGCCGAAGGAACCCCTCCAGATCCTCCCGGGTCCGAGTCACGGCCAGACGACCTCGACTGTCTGCGGCGAGCCGGTGCAGCTTGTCCGCCTGATGGAGGGCGCGCTCGGTCAGGCTCCGCCACGTGCGCGGGGGCCAGAGCTGGAGGACGCTGAGCAACGTGATGTTGTCGGTGTCGTCCCGGTTGGACTCGATGTTCATGCCCCTGGGCGTCTTCGTCACGACGGTGAACGCCTGAACGGCTACTCTTCCTTCGATGAGGCGAGGTAGATCGACGTGACCCCAGGGGCCGCGCTCGAGGAGGTTCCGATCCCAGAGCAGGGCATCGCTGTGGAGGTCCGCCACCACGAGGCGCTCGTGGATCCGGCGGACTTCGGCACTCAAGGTAGTGGAGGAGTCGGAGAGGGTGCGGTTCATCTGCCGTCCCACCAGACCGGGAGCGATGCCGAACCCGAGGAAGAGCATAGCCACGACAGCGCCGGCGGTGCCCCAGAGAACCTCCCAGCCAGCGGGCTTCACGGCGTCACTCGGGCACCGTCATGAACCCCTCGCTCACGAAGACCGCCGAACCGCCGACGCGTACGGTCGTGGTCCTCCCGCTGGAGCGCTCGACTTCGACGTACAGCATGCTGGGTCGGCCCACCTCCACGCCCTGCTCCACCACCCAGCTGAGCACGCCGTCGGCCCGACCGTCGGACCTGGCCAGGTAGCCACCCAACGCGGCCGCCGCCGAGCCGGTGGCAGGATCCTCGGGAACGCCGGAGCCCGGTGCGAACATGCGGACGCGCACGTCCACCGCCTCTCCCCCCGCCGCGGGACACACCAGGTACACGTGATGGTCGTCGGTGTCGGCGAGCATGCGCTTCCAGGCCGCTAGGGGAGACCGCAGGAAACCACCTCGGGCTGGAGGTCACCGCACACGTCGTCCTCCGCCAGGCCCACCATGGCTGCCAGCTCGCCGCAGGTGAAGGGCAGCGGACGGTGCTCGGGAAGGACGGCTGTGGTGAGCCACGCAAACACCGGCTCGCCGCCCTCGAAGCGGACCTCCACGGGGACGGGCCCCACGTTCTCCTCGAGCACCAGCGTCGCGCTTCCCTCGGTGGGCGAGAGATCCAGGCGGGACGCCAAGAAGATCGCCGTTCCGATCGTGGGGTGTCCGGCGAAGGGCACCTCCACGCCCGGTGTGAAGATGCGCACCCTGGCCGTGCCCCCTGATTGCGGGGGGCCCAGGAAGACGGACTCGGAGAGATTCATCTCCCTCGCGATCTGCTGCATCGCCTCGACGGGCAGGTGCGTCGCGTCGGGGAACACCCCCAGCGGGTTGCCTCCGAAGGTCCGGTCGGTGAAGACGTCGAGGGTGTAGAAGGGTAGTCGCATGGTCAGACAGTGGACGGGGCGCCGTCCTTCAGGTAGAGGTGGACGTGCCAGAGGAGCGACCTGCGGCTCAGCCGCTTCCGGAAGCCATGGGACCGCAGTCGGCTCTCGACCTCGGCCGTGTCGTGCAGAAAGACCCTGAACGAACGCCGACGCAAAGTCTGCACGAGGTTGATGAGGCCGAAGCTCATACGATTGAACAGGTGGGCGCGGGGAAAGACGAGCCCCACAAGCCGGTGGGCCTTCGAGGCCGAGGCGTCCACCAACGCCGGCATGTCGGGGTAGCAGCAGATGACCCGGTCCAGGACGACGAAGTGGGCGCTTGCCACCTGGGCTGCCATCTCGACGAAGTCGCCGTGCCGGTACTGGATGTGATCGCCATGGCCCCTCCGTCTTCCCTCCTCCCGGGCGACGGCGAGGTTCGCGGGTGAGCCGTCGACATAGGTTCCCCCCGAGGCGCCGGCGCTCATGAGCTCGTGTTGGATGACACCGATGCCCCCACCCACGTCCAGGAATGAGGCATCCTCCATCCCCTGGGCCGTGATGGCCTCAAGGAGCATCCGGGTGGTCCCGGCCGGCCCTCTCTTACGGTAGCGCCGAAGCTCCCGACGAGCCCTGCGATCGTCGAACTCCTGGGCGATTCCCTGACACTGCGCGCACGACATGAGATGCCTCGGGGTGGCGGAAGGGCCGGTATGCGTCCCAACCTGTCGTGACCATCCACGTGGCGGCAAGCTCAGGCGATGAAGATGAGGACCATCGGCGTGATCTCCGATACCCACGGCCAGCTTCGCCCGGAGGCGCTCGCGGCCCTCCGGAGCTGCGGGCTGATCCTCCACGCCGGAGACGTGGGTGATCCAGCGATCCTCGGCCAGCTGGGGGAGATCGCTCCGGTGCACGCCGTGCGCGGGAACACCGACCGCGGTGAGCTTCGGGACCAGCTGCCCCCGACGGCCGTGGTGGACCTGGGCTCCGAGGACGGACTGCCGCAGAGGGGCGCGCTTGTCGGTCCTGTCGCCTATCTCCTCCACGATCTCGAGGACCTCGACGTCGATCCCGAGAGAGCGGGACTCTCCGTGGTCGTCAGCGGACACACCCACCAGCCGCTGGTGGAGCGCAAGGGCAAGGTCCTCTTCCTCAACCCCGGAAGCGCGGGCCCCCGCCGCTTCTCCCTGCCAGTCACGGTCGCACTCATCCGAGTGGACGGTGGATCCCCGGATGTCGAGATCGTGGATCTCGATCAGCCCGGGGCGGAGGGACGATAGACCGTGGCTCTCGAGCTCGACCACGTGTTCGTCGCCGCCTCCGCCGGCGCGCCGGAGATGCGGATCCTGACGGAGGCAGGGTTTCTCGAGGGCCCGGAACACGACCACCCTGGTCAGGGAACGGCGAGTCGCGGCGTCTTCTTCGAGAACGCCTATCTGGAGCTGATCTGGCTCACCGATCCCGAGGTGGCCCGGAGCCCAGCCATCCGACGTACCTGCCTGGCGGAGCGCGTCGATCCGACGCAGCCGGGGAATCCTCTTGGCTTCGGTCTGCGGTCGACGGTGACACCGGTGCGCCCCGCCCCGTTCGCGGCCTGGTCCTATGGACCTCCCTATCTTCCCGCGGGTGCGAGCTTCGCTGTCAGCACGAGCTCCGAGATCGTGCGGGAGCCGTTTCTTTTCGTTCTTCCGTGGGCCCGTACCCCGGGTTGGGAGGTGCCCCCACACCCCAACGGTGCCAGGCGAATGACCGGCGTCACCCTGGTGCATCCGGCTCCGGTGTCCGACGAGCTGAAGTCATTCGTCGGCCTGGGTGAGGTCTCCTGGGAAGACGGCCCGGGACCTGCCGTGCGCATCGAGCTGGACCGGGGTGAGCGAGGCCTGGAGCTCGACGCGCGTCCCCACCTCCCCCTGGCCGTCTGCTGGTGAGGAAGCGGCCGACCGGCTCTACTCCCCTTAACTCCGGAGCACGAAGATGTCCGCACCTCCCGTCGCCATCGTGACCGCCGCCAGCCGGGGTATGGGCGCGGCCATCGCACGGCGCCTCGCCCGGGACGGATACCGGGTCTCGCTCATGAGTCGTACGCCCGAGGTCGAGAGCCTCGCCGGAGAGCTGGACGGCATCGGCATGACAGGGTCGGTGACGTCCCCGTCGGATCTCGAGGCGCTCGTCTCGTCCACACTCGCCGCTCTGGGCCGGGTCGACGCGGTGGTGTGCAACACAGGTCATCCCCCCAAGGGTGAGCTGATGTCCCTCGGGGACGAGGAGTGGCTCCAGGGGCTGGATCTGCTGCTGCTCAACGTCGTTCGCATCTGCCGGCTCGTCGTGCCGGTCATGGAGCGGCAGGGAGGTGGGAGCATCGTCAACATCTCCGCGTTCGGGGCCATCGAGCCATCCCTGTCCTTCCCCGTGTCCTCAGTTTTCCGGGCGGGTCTGGGGGCCTTCGCGAAGCTCTTCGCCGACCGCTACGGGAGCGCGCAGATCCGGATGAACAACGTGCTGCCGGGATTCGTCGAGAACTACCCGGTGGACGAGGAGACGAAGGCGCGCATCCCGCTGGCTCGCCCCGCCACGACGGAGGAGGTGGCCTCGGTGGTCTCGTTCCTACTCTCCGAGGGCGCGGCCTACGTCACCGGGCAGAGCCTGCTCGTGGACGGCGGGATCACCCGGTCCTTCTGAACCCGACCGCCGGGCTCAGCGCGCCTCTCCCCAGATCTCCGTTCCCGGAAAAGTCAGGCTGAATCCGTACCACCGGGTGAACACCTGCAGGGGGCGGTGCATCGTCTTGGGGGTACCGTCGGGACCGCGGAGCACGCCCTCTGCGATCGTGGTTCCGTCGGAGAGATGGAGCACGTCGCCCTCCCACTCGAAGGCATCCGCCTCCACGTGGACGGCTCCGAGCGCGAAGGCAGCAGGATCCAGGTACACCAGGACCGTTCTTCCCTGGAACGTGTCCAGAAGCGCCCTGCCCTCGGATAACACGCGATCGTAGGGGTAATACCGCGAGGCATCGCCGTCCCAGATGCCGAGACCGAGGTCCATGGTGGGGCGCCGGTCGTCCTCCTCGTCCACGGTGGACCGGAAGAGGCGGGACAGACGCCCCCCCACGCCCGAGAGGAGCCCCCCGAGCGCCATCTGATCGTCGGACCGCAGACTCCGGTCCGACAGGGCGACGAGGGCTTCCGGGCTGTGTCCAAGGACCTGACGCACCGTGGTCTGCAGCAGGTTTCCGACCTCCAGGGACCCGCCCACCAGGGGCCCGTAGACGGCGTCGCCGGTCATGTGGTCCCAATACGTGCCGGTCTCCTCGTCCCGCAGGAGGAAGAGGCCATCGTAGAGGCCGTGCTCGGCGAATCTGTGCACCCGGCCGTCGATCCGTGGGGCCATCCTGACCCCTGTGTTGCAGACCACTCAGAACGAGACCATCCATGGCTCCCCCGCCACTTCTCCCTGGGCCACGTGATGGTACGCCATCTGACTCGAGACCAGGGCAAGCGTCCGGCCTCCGGCTTCGAAGACCACCACGGGCGTGTCGCGCTCGACCGCACCGCTCCTCAGGGCCGCCTCGAGGGAACGCCACTCGGGATCCCGAAGGGGGACGAAGTTCGGCTCGGCCCAGAAGATGGCCCGGTTGACATGGAACCCCTCCTTGACGGGCATGTCCGGATCAGGCTCGATGGCGGTCCATTGTTGGGCCTCCGCCGGTGCCGCGCCGGAGAGCGGCAGGAGCGCGAGGATCAAGGCGGGGCTCGCGAGGTGTCTCGGCCAGGGAGTAGACATGGCGTCTCCGACGTGACGGCGGATGGGGATGGATGCAGATGGAACCCACGGGTCCCCACCCCGGGTTCCCTGCGCTCGCCCGCGTGCCGGTGGGATCGAGCAAGGACGCCCACCGACCGCTCCGCCTTGCTGCCGCCGTCGGGGGACGACATGGTGGAGGCGCCGGGAACCACACTCAGCCGGAGATCCCACCGTGAACCCCGCCCACAGCGTTCCGCGTACCGATGAGGCCTTCCGTCGGGCTCGGTTTCTCCTTTCTGCCGCCGCCGTCGTGGCTATGGCGTGCTCGCAGGGAGACGATGCCGGCCCGCCCGACGTCGCGGACGTAACCGCCGAGCCCCAGGCCATATCCCTATTCGGAGAGCCCTTGTACGCCATGGCGGATACCACCGGACAGATCGCGGAGGCCGACGCCGCCCTCGCGGAAGACCCCGAGAACGTCGAGCTTCTCATCGCCGCCGGAAGAGTCCGGAGGAACTTCTGGCAGTACCGGCAGGCCATGGAGCTGTATGGGCGGGCCTTGGAGCTCGCTCCCGGCGACTGGCGTCCCTACCGATTCCGGGGTCACCGGCACATCTCGCTGCGGCAGTTCGACGAAGCGATCGCGGACCTGGAGGCCGCCCGCGATCGGGCACCCCTGAACTGGGACGTGGCCTATCACCTCGGGTTGGCCTACTACCTGGCGGGGCGCTTCGACGATTCGGCGGACGAGTACGGGCGCTGCCTCGGCCTCGCGGAGGATGCGGCCGCCCGGATGGCACAGGTGGACACGTTCCGGAGCTGTTCCCAGAACGCGGACGATCCGGAGTCCCTGGTGGCCATGACCGAGTGGGCCGTGCGCGCTTCCCTCAGAGCCGGGCGAGCGGCCGAAGTCGACGCGCTCCTGCACGCGATTCCCGAGGACCTGGCCGTCGAAGAGAACGTCGCCTACTACCACGACCTTCTCTTCTACAAGGGTCTGAGGACGGCGGACGAGCTCCTGAGCCCCGGTCCCGACGCGCCCTATCGAAGGGAGACCGTGGGCTATGGCGTAGCGAACTGGCGCATCGTCCAGGGGGACACGGCGGCAGCCGTGACGCTGCTGGAGGAGCTGACTCAGGATCCGTGGTGGCCCGGCTTCGGACGGATCGCCGCGGAGGTGGAGCTGGCCCGCATCAGACCGCAAGACGGGGGCTGAGGGAGGCAAGAAGGTGGCTGGAAGGGACCACAGCGGGCAACGTCGTGGCAGCGCCCGAGGGGAGGAGACGGGCATGACAACGAATCGCAGGGACTTCCTACGCGCGGCGGGTGGCCTGGGAGTGGGCCTCGCCTTGGGTTCCGATCTCCGCGCTCAACCTGCGGGCGACCCCGAGAAACGCGGGCTGCCTTCGCCGGATACGTCGCCCAAGCGGATCCTCGTCCTGGGAGGCACGGGCTTCATCGGCCCCCACATGGTTCGCCATGCCGTCGAGCGAGGACACGAGGTCAGCATCTTCACTCGCGGGCGCACCCAGGCCGACATCCCCGACGTGGAGCGGCTGGTGGGGGATCGGAACCACGATCTGAGAGCCCTCGAGGGCCGACGTTGGGACGTGGTCCTGGACAACAACGCACGGGACTACCGTTGGGTCCAGCTGAGCACGGAGCTCCTCAGGGACGCGGCCGAGCAGTACGTGTTCGTGTCGTCCATTTCGGCCTACGCTGCGGAAGCCATGGGCTACGAGCACAAGGACCGCGTCCTGTGGGAGCCGCTGATCGACGAGGACTCGGAGCGGTTCGACCCGCCTCCGGGGTGGCGGAACGGAGACGATGCCGCCTACGGCCTGACCAAGGCGCTGAGCGAGAATATCGCCCACGCGACCTTCCCCGGACGAGCGACGATCGTGCGGCCGGGCCTCATCGTCGGTCCCGGTGACCCCACCGACCGCTTCACGTACTGGCCCGTGCGCATTGACGAAGGCGGAGAGGTGCTGGCTCCGGGACACCCCGATCACGCGAACCAGGTCATCGATCAACGGGACCTGACGGAGTGGATCGTCCGGCTCGCGGAGAGGGGGACTACCGGGGACTACAACGCCACGGGACCGGCAGCGCGGATGTCCATGGCGGAGATGCTCCACGGCATCCGTGCGGCGACCTCCGCAGCGGTCCGCTTCACGTGGGTGGCGGAGGACTTCCTTCAGGAACATGAGGTAAGACCCTGGGGTGACCTGCCCGCCTGGATCCCCGGGGACCCACTCATGTACGTCGACATCCGGAGAGCCCTGGACGCGGGGCTCACCTTCAGACCCCTGGCAGTGACGGCACGTGACACCCTCGAGTGGGATCTGACCCGCCCCCCGGAGGAGCGGTCGAGCCGGCGGGCGGGGATGAGCAGACGGCGGGAGCGGGAGCTCCTCTCGGACTGGCACCGGCGTGTCGGGTCGGGTGGGCCATGATCCGGGTCGCGGGACGGGTCCGGGCACTTCCGGTCTGGCTCCTCGCGTCGTGTGCCATTGTCGCCAAGGGTGAGGCCCAGGCTCAGGACATCGAGAAAGCAGTGTGGCTGACCGGGTGCTGGCTTGCCTCCTCGGGCTCGACGGAGACGGAGGAGGTGTGGTTGGCCCCAAAGGGGGGGATCATGCTGGGCGTGTCCCGAACCGTGAGGGACGGCGCGGCCACCGGCTACGAGCTGCTTCGGCTGCATGAGGCGGAGGGGCGTCTGGTCCTCTCGGCGTATCCGTCGGGTCAGCGTCCGGCCGACTTCACGCTGTCCCGGGGCTCACCCGGGCGGTTACGGTTCGAGAATCCGTCTCACGACTTCCCCAGGGTCATCGAATACGAGCGAGTGACAGCTGATACGCTGCTGGCTCGCGTCTACTCCGAAATCGAAGCCTCGACGCCCGCCTTCGTTCAGCGGTACGCTCGCGCGAGCTGCCAGGGGAATCAGGAGGTCGGCTGACGCAGCATCGCCAGGAGCATCTTGAAAGGCTCGTCGGCGTGGAGCGCGTGAGGCACGCCGGCGGGCAAGGACAAGTATTCCCCGCTGTCGGCGCGGTGCTCGGCGCCCCCAACGGTGACCCTCGCCGACCCGTCCAGCACCAGGATGGCCGCCTCATGAGGGGTCGAGTGCTCGCTCAGGCCCTGACCCTGGGCGAAGGCGAACAGGGTGAGAGTTCCCCCCGGGGTCTTCAGGAGCGTACGGCTCACCACCGAGTCGGTCTGGTAGTCGATGAGGTCCGTCAGATGCTTCGGCTCGGCCGGCATCGGGGAGGGGTCTGGCACGCTCGTGTCTCCGGACGTTGTGTTGGGGTTCGACAGCCGAGAGTATAGAGCTTCTGTGACGTTGGCGAGTGCCGCGAGCTTGCGCAGGCCAGGTGGGGCGTCCCGAATCCGGCCCGCTCCGCACCGGGAGAAAGGAGCAGAACCCATGGAGACGACCATTCATCGTCTGGAGCAGCGCGTCGGTCGCCTGGAACGGACGAACCGGATCCTCGTGGCCACCCTCACCTTGCTGGTGGTCGCCGGCGCCCTGTCGGCGGTGCGTGTGACCCAGACCATGGAGCTGGTGCAGGCGAGGAAGGTCCAGCTGGTGGACGATCAGGGTCGCGTGCGGATCGAGCTGCGCCACAACGACGAAGAGACGGGCCTCTTCGTCATGGACGAGGCAGGCGACACCCGCCTCGGGGCGGCGCAGTTCGCACACGGGGGTGGCGGATACGCCCTGCACGGACCGAAGATGAAGGGCGCGGCCGTCCTCTATCTCGCTGGCGAAGGCTCACTGTCCATGTACGATCCCGAGGGGATCCGCACGGCGCGGTTTCCGGCGCAAGAACGGTGACCGATCCGTGAGGGAGGGGGCGTGAACAAGGTCCTGGTGGTCAATTCCGTAGTGGCCCTGTCGGTGTGGCTTGCCGGGTTTGCCGTGTTCGGTCGCTTCATCGCCCCCCGGTGGAAGGTGTGGGGCAAGCTGGGCTTCTATCTCGGGGTTTCGATCCTCCTCTCCATAGCCGTGGGATACTGGGCACTCGTCTGGATCATCGGCCATCCAGGGCTGGGCGTGGCCGGGCACGTCTGGTGGTGCAGGAAGAACGGAATCCACTGGGTTACGTGCCAACCGAGAGGGCGCTATCTGGCTCTTCGGCCCTGGGCCACGACGGACGGCTTCGGAGGCCGAGAGTGAGTGCGCGACTCCCTGCGGGCCCTCAACCCGCACGGCCTTGATGCGCCCCGACTCTGGCAGCTACACGGTGATGGTCACGGTGGACGCTGCGCCGGACCGGATGCCGGAGCTCGTCGAGCACGCCTCCCTGGGACTCGAGCGGTTTCCGGAGTACGCCGGGTTTCTGGGTGGCGCGCTCCACGTGGACGAGGCCGGAACGCGATTGGTTCAATACCTGCAGTGGGCGTCGGCGGAGCAGTACCGAGCCTGTGTGGAGGACCCGGCCTGGGACGACCTGCCGTCCACGCGCCGGTTCCTTGACGCCGTGGCATCAGGACACGCCCGCATGGATGTCCGGATCCTCCTGGTGCTGAAGGTCTCCCGATGAGGATTCAGAGTCCGGCGCCGGGGCTCTCGACCCAGGCCCTCAGGATTCGCGTCAGCTCGGGGAACTCGGCGTCCAGATAGGAGTTGCCCTGGATCCGCACCTGGGCCTGGTACGGTCCCTCGCCGCGCGGCGGGCCGTCTCCGTACCCTCCGTGGAAGCGATCCACCACGTCCATTCCCCCGACGACCTCACCTATGGGGGTGAAGCCCTGATCATCCAGGCCCGGGTTGTCGCGCAGGCTGATGAAGAGCTCGGTGGTTCGGGAGTTCGGTCCGCCCTTCGCGAAGGAGGCACGTCCCCGTGTGTTGGACTGGACCGGCGGATCGTCCACGATGATGCTGTTACGCCACTGGGCGTTGACGAGCGGGTCACCGTGGAGGCCGAACTGGGCCATGAAGCCGTCGATCACCCGGTAGATCCGCACGTCGTCGTAGAATCCGTTGGTCACCAGGTTGTAGAACCGGTCTGCCCCGTTGGGGGACCACGCTCGATGCACCTGGATGACGACCTCGCCCTCGGATGTCTCCAGGTGCACCCTGTACTCTGCCGGCGCCGTCTCCGTCAGGCGCCTGGGAAAGAGGAGGGGATTTGGCGCCTCCGCTGGCGTGCCCTCCGGCTCGCCCCCACCACAGGCGACCAGGGCGCATACGCCGACGAAACGGCGGCATTCACGAACGATCATCTTGCCTCCAAAGATGCGGGCCGCCCATCCCCGGGGATGGGCGGCCCGTTCGAGCCTTCGACAGCGGCGCGGGTCAGACCTTCACCACGTTCTCGGCAGCTGGGCCCTTCTGGCCCTCAACGACATCGAATTCGACCCTGTCCCCTTCGGCAAGGGTGCGGAAGCCCTCGGCCTGGATCGCCGAGTGGTGAACGAAGCAGTCCTTGCTACCGTCCTCGGGAGTGATGAATCCGAAACCCTTCTGGTCGTTGAACCACTTCACGGTTCCTGCGGTACGCATTCCTACTCCTCCATGACTCGCCATGTCTCGGGAACCGGACGCCCGCGCCCTCCGAATCACGACGTATGCGCAGCGAGAACGACCCCTGCGCCGGGTCCGTGGCGGATTGGCCAACGCGACGAACCTCGGCTCATCCGTGCTGCGGGTCAAGCTTCTCGTGCAGGAGGCCGTGCTGGCAGCGCCCCGACCCGGATGGGATGGGATCGGGAGGTGCTCGTCGATCTGGGGAAGCGAGCTGTCGAGGCACCCGACGACGGACCACGAGCGGGGGACCGGAGAGCCCTGCAAGCGCGGCTGTTAGCTTTCCCGGTGCGGGAGTGACGAGAGCCCGGATTCTCCACCAAGGAAGCTCGACCGTGATTGACCTTCGAAGCGATACAGTGACAGCGCCGACCCCCCACATGCGCCAGGCCATGGCCTCCGCCGACGTGGGGGACGACGTGTACGGAGACGACCCGACCGTCAAGCGGCTCGAGGCCCGCGTCGCGGAGCTTCTGGGGAAGGAAGACGCCGTCTATGTGCCGAGTGGGACCATGTCGAACCAGATCGCCTTTCGCGTTCATACTGAGCCGGGCGACATGGCGATCATGGAGGGCTCGGCCCACATGGTCATCAACGAGGGAGGAGGCGGGGCCGCCCACTCGGGTGTGACGGTGTGGCGGATCAGGGGACGCGGCGGCGTCTTCACTCCCGACGACGTGGACGAGGCCATCGAGGTTCCCCACCCCTTCAATCCACCCAACCACTCGCCTCGACCTCGTCTCGTGTGCGTGGAGCAGACACACAACCAGGCCGGTGGGGTGGTCTGGCCGCTGGACACCCTGCGGTCCGTCTCGGGCGCGGCGCGCGACCTCGGTCTCGCGACCCACATGGACGGCGCACGGCTCTGGCATGCCTCCGCCGCGACCGGCGTGGCGGAGGAGACCTACACCGAGTCCTTCGACACCGTGAGCGTGTGCTTCAGCAAGGGTCTGGGTGCTCCAGTGGGCTCCGCTCTGGTGGGATCGGGAGAGCTCATTGCCCGCGCTCGTCGCTTCAAACAGATGTTCGGAGGAGGGTTCCGACAGGCAGGGATCATCGCGGCAGGAGCGCTCTACGCTCTGGAACACCATCGCAACCGACTTCCCGAGGACATCAGCCGCGCCCGACGGTTCGCGGAGGCCCTACAGGATCTCCCCGGCATCTCCCTGCACCTCGCGGCGGTACAGAGCAACATCGTGCGGTTCGAGGTCACGTCGATGAGCGCCGGAGGTTTCGTCGACGCGTGTTACGCCAGGGGCACCCATCTCCTGCCGGGCGGCCACCACGGCGTACGCGCTGTGATGCACCTGGGGATCACCGACGATGATGCGGAGCAGGCCGTGGAGACGATCCGGGAGGTCCTGGGCACGCTCTGATCGAGAGCGGCCTTCGCAGCCGAGGCGGATTCATCCGCGGCGACGCGATCGACCCTTCTCGCTCTTCCGATGACCGGGCTCGGGAATCCCGGTAGGCGGTGGGCTCCCTTCGCGGTCTTGTGCCTGGGCTCGAGGGGAGTGACGATGGAGCTCATCGTCCTCGCGGAGCTTTCTGGAGGTGCCCATGCGCACGTCGGTTTCGGTACTCATCGCGACGCTGCTCGCGTCGCCGATCTCTGCTCAGACCGCGGAGCGTCGACCCATGACCACCGACGACGGCCTCGACATGGTTCGCGTGGGAGGTGCCGTCATCTCACCCGATGGGAGCTGGGTGCTGTACTCCCGCTCGGAGCTGGACTGGGCCGAGAACGAGCGCAAGACGACGTGGTGGAGGGTCGACGCCGATGGTGGTGAGCCGTACCGCTACATCGGAGAGAACGGCGGGAGCTCCTTCTCGTTCTCTTCCGACGGAGGTCGCCTCGCCTTCACGAGGACGGTGGACCAGAAGCGCCAGATCTTCATCATGCGTACGAGTGGGGGAGAGGCACGCCAGCTATCGAAGCATGAGACCAGCGTGTCCGGCTTCGAGTGGGTGGAAGACGGCTCGGCCCTCGTGTTCGTGGCCGACGAGGCGCGGGACGAGGAGGAGAAGAAGCAGCATGAGGCCGGCTTCGACGCCGTATTCGTGGACGAGGGACCGAACGGTCAGACGGAGGGGGCGTGGAGGAACCTGTGGTGGATCGACGTCGCCTCCGGCGAGGAGCGCAGGCTCACGGAGATCGATCAGCGAGTGGGCTCGTTCGCGGTGACATCGGATGGCGCGAGGGTGGCCTTCACGGCCCGATCCGAGAATCGACGGAACCAGCAGTACCTGAGTGAGATCTTCCTCCTTGACGTGGAGTCCGGAGACGTCCGGCAGCTCACGGACAATCGTGCTCCGGAGGGGAGGCTGCAGTGGGCCCCGGACGACCGTCGCCTGGCCTATACGGCCCGTTCCGATGGCGAGTGGGAGCTGCTCCTGGACAAGCCCTGGGTCATGGACACGGAGACCGGTGACCGTCGCATGATCTCGGCGGCCTTCGAGGGCAACGTGGGGAGCTTCGTGTGGACGCCGGATGGCGAGAGCCTGCTGTTCGGGGCGCTGCAGCGCACCGACAGGAACCTGTACCGCCTCGATGTCGAGTCGGGAGAGGTGACGCGGATCACCGACGCGGCGGGACAGCTGTCCCCCGCGTCCTTCTCCCGTGACAGGACCAGGATGGCGTACACGTTGGAGGACTTCGACACTCCTCCCGATATCTGGATCGGCACCACCGATGGCGCGCCAGGAACCCGGCTGACGGAGGCCAACCCGTGGATCGAGACCGACATAGCGCTGGCATCTGCGGAGGTGATCCGGTGGCGAAGCAGGGACGGCCTCGAGGTGGAGGGCGTGCTCATGCATCCGGCCGAGGCGCGGGTCGGGCCAGGTCCGCTCATCCTCCACATCCACGGGGGGCCGGCAGGCGTATTCACGAACCGGTTCAGCACGCAGAACCATGTGTGGGCCGGGCTGGGATACGCCCAGCTCATGCCCAACGTCCGCGGGAGCTCGGGCTACACCGACGAGCTGCTGCGGGGGAACATGCGGGACATCGGCGGAGGGGACTTCGACGACCTCATGACCGGTGTGGACCACGTCGTGCAGCTCGGCGTCGCCCACCCCGACTCCCTGGCGGTGAGGGGATGGAGCTACGGAGGCATCCTGGGCGGCTGGACCATCACCCAGACGGATCGGTTCAGGGCGGCCTCGGTGGGCGCCATGGTGTCGGACTGGACCTCGGAGTACGGTCCCGGATTCAATCACGACGTCCGCCTGTGGTACATCGGAGGGACACCCTGGGAGAATCCGGAGGGCTACCGACAGAAGTCCACGCTCACGCACGTCGCGAATGTCACCACCCCCACCCTGATCCTCCACGGGGACAACGACCGGACCGACACCGAGCCCCAGAGCATGATGTTCTTCCAGGCTCTCAAGGATCTGGGGAGGACGGTGCGCTACATCCGGTTCCCCCGGGAGCCCCATGGCTTCCGGGAGCCCCGGCACCAGCGCACCCGGGATGTGGAGGAGATCCGGTGGATACAGCGGCACGTCAGAGGGCTGGAGTGGACAGCGTGGGAGCGAGAGGACGATTCCAAGGAGGAGGAGAAGCCCAAGGTGGTGTCATGAAGGGGCCCTCCGGAGTGGAGGCCTGGATGAAGATGCAGGGTGCGGAGGCCGTAGCGGAAAGGGGAACGCCCCCACACCGGCCCGTGCCATCAAGGTGGAGTGAACCGTGTTCTACGTACCCATCGTTCCGACTCCGTCCGCGCCGCCCTCACCCCGGACGCGTGAGTTGGCGGAGCTCCTCTCCCGCGTGATCCGGGAGTACGAGAGCCACCATCCGGCGGTCACGGGCGCCGAGGTTCGGGACGCCATCCGTCTCGCGGCCCAGAGCAGCCGCAAGGGGGCGCAGGGCGCGGGCCTCAGGGTGGCGTTGGCAGCGGGGCTCGCCCTCTTCGTGGCCGCGGGGGTCCTTTTCCTCATCCAGGCGAGAGGCCGAGGGCTGGAGGGGGCCGCGGACATCCCCCTCGTCGCGGCCGTGCTCGTGGGGGTCGTGCTCATAGCCGTGTTGGCCGCCGTGAAGGCATCCCGGGGTCCGTAAACCCCCGGCGGCCGGAGGGCGTCCAAGGAGCAGGATGTCCCTCGAGCGCGGAGCATGCCCATGACCTCGGCCGCCAGGTCCGTCTTCGCCGTGGTGACGTGCGTCCTGGCCGCCTGCGACGAGAAGGAGTCCGAGGCCGTCGCCGCCTCCGTCCGCGACTCGGCGGGGATCACCATCGTCGAGAGCCGACGCCCCGCGTCCGCGGACACCGCAGGCTGGAGCGTGGGAGGAGCGCCGACCCTGGCTCTCGGGGAGGGGCCGGAAGGAGACTTCCACGACGTCGCCGGGGTCATCAGGCTGTCGGACGGCACCATCGCCGTGGGGAATGGAGGCTCCGGCGAGGTCCGGTTCTTCGACGGGGAAGGTGTTCTGGTGGGCTCGGTGGGCGGGCGTGGCGAAGGCCCCGGAGAGTTCCTTCTTCTCCAGTCTCTCGGAATCGGGCCTGACGACACCGTGTGGATCTACGACTACCAGCTCCAGCGGGTGAGCCTCGTGACAGCGCCGGGCACCTTGATCCGCACGGCGGCGCTCCGGCCGCGGCTGCCCTCGGGCGTTCCCGTGGGGACCCTGCCGGACGGCAGCCTCCTCATGGCTCAGATGTGGGGCTCCGGAGACCCGGCAGCACCGTTGGTGCCCGGAGTGACGCGCGAGGCGGCGGCGTACGTGCGATACGATGACGAGGGGATCCTCGTCGATACGGTGGGGCTCTTCCCGGGAAGGGAGGTGCTGCTCAGCCTGGAGGACGGGCGGCCGGTGATGGGCGTGGTGCCCTTCGGACGCACGGCGAGCCACGCCGTGCTCCCGGAAGGGTTCGTGGTCGGGGACCAGGAAGCGTACGAGCTGGGTGTGTTCTCGGCCGACGGCGTGCTCGAGCGGATCGTGCGCTGGACGGGACCCTCCCTCGACCTGGAGGAGTCGGCGGTGGACGAGTGGCGCGCCCTTCAGGTGAGCTCCGCCCCGCCGGATCGGCGGGCGGAGGTTCGTGCCCGACTCGCTGACGTGCCGGTACCCGACACGCGACCCGCCTATCGCGACCTCGTCGTGGACGAGGAGGGCGAGCTCTGGGTGGGTGCGTACGCCCACCCCTCGGAGGGCGCCCGGCGTTGGGACGTCTTCGGGTCCAGTGGGCAGTGGCTGGCGTCCGTCCGGATGCCCTCGGGCTTCACGCCCCGTCAAGTGGGGTCGGATTGGATCCTGGGTGTGGCCCGCGACGCGCTCGGCGTGGAGCGCGTCGAGCTCCGGTCCCTGCGTCGGTGACGCTCGCCGCTCTCAACCGGTCGTGATGCCCTTGAGGGCATGACAGTGAGCGCAGGTGCCGAGGACCCTGCCGAAGATCCCCGATCTCATCGCCGGGTCCTCGAGGCGACGGGCCTCGGTTCCGAGATCGTGGATCTCCCGGGCAAGGACCTGGGCCTCCTGCCCCCCGACGTCGTCGGGCGAGAAGATCGGGTCCTCGGTGAGGGCGACGGCTCCCGCCTCCCAAAGGCGATCCGACGGTACCACGAGCCCTTCCCAGAGGCGGTCCGCGGCCCAGGCGTGGCGAAGCATGTGTGTCCCGGCGGCCGCCCCTGGCGGGGGCATCACCTGGGTCTCCAGGCGTGGCCCCACCTCGGCGGCCCGGTGACAGCGGCCGCACGCCGCCCCGATCTCGGCGGTGCAGCGGGCGGCGTCCTGAATAGATGGGGATCTCGAGACGCTGCGGGAGAACGCTCGTACGTCTTCGATAGGGTTCTCGATGCCCTGGGGTAGGTCCGGATGCTCCGGGTGCTCCGCGAGGCGGAGGGCGGCCTGGTGGGCGCGCTCCAGGTCCCCCTGGATGATGGCGGACTGCACTTCGCCCACCAGCGAGAAGTGGGACTGCATGTGATCGTCGAGGGTCGATTCCGACCGACCGAAGAGGGTGCACCCGGTGACGAGGGCCGTGAGAAGCAGCCCGGCGGCGAGCCGGCCGGCCCCGGAAGACGACGTTGGCGACGGCACGGTAACCTCCTTGCGGCCACCGTCGGTGAGGTCCGATGGCCGTCGGGGCGGGAGGGTCACGGCTCTACTTCAAGATAACGGATTGCCCGTGGAGAAGGGGACACGGCCACCGCCGGGGGCGGGTCGGAACCCAGGGGTCCCGAGGGGGGTTCGAGGGCCCCTGGCACGGTCATCGGAGAAAGGGCGACACCATGACGGAGCGGCTGGCGACTCTGGGTGGGGGGTGCTTCTGGTGCCTCGAGGCGGTCTTCGAGCAGGTCGAGGGCGTGGCGGAGGTGCGTTCCGGCTACGCCGGTGGGACCGTGCCTCATCCCAGCTACGAAGCGGTCTGCTCCGGGACCACGGGCCACGCCGAGGTCGTGCAGATCCGCTTCGACGCCGAGATCATCGGATACCGGGAGATCCTGGAGATCTTCTTCGGCATCCATGATCCCACGACGCTGAACCGACAGGGGGCGGACGTGGGCACGCAGTACCGCTCGGTCGTCCTCTTCCACTCCGACGACCAGCGTGACACGGCCCGGGACGTCATCCGGGACCTCGAGGAGAGGGGGATCTGGGATGCTCCGCTGGTGACCACCGTGCAGCCCCTCGAGGCCTTCTACATGGCCGAGCCCGAGCACCAGGAGTACTTCAGGCGCAACCCACTCCAGCCGTATTGCCAGGTCGTTGTAGCGCCAAAGGTGGCGAAGTTCCGGCAGAGCTTCGCCCACCGACTTCGTTCGGTGGAGTGAGGCAGGCCCTCAGTTCCGGGAGGGCTGCGACCCCCCGAGGGCCTCGAGGCGCATGTCGATGTCGTCGATCCGCTCCCCCGCCTCGGGGAGTCCCACCAGCATGCCCCCGCCCGGCTCGATGAGCCGGAAGAGGAGACGAGCCTTCTGCAGGCCCTCCCGGGCGTCCCCGGTGCGCTCCTCCACCTGCGCCTGGAGGCCGTCCAGGTAGAGAAGCTCGGCGATGAGCCAGCAGCGCCCCGGCTCGACCTCTCCTGTGGGAGACACGAGCATGTGGAGCGTCTCGCCGGAGAAGCCCCGGAGGAGAGCGAGGTCGTATCCGGCCTGGCCCGCCAGCCCCGTGAGCTCCTCACGGATGCGGAGGGGGTCGACCTTACGTCCGAGGATCCGGTTGCGCAGAGCGATGAGCGCCGCGCCAATCTGCTCGATCAACCTGAGGATGTAATCACGCTGCTGCATGCCGGCCTCCCGGAGCGTGGCAGTCTGCATCATCGAGGGAGTGAGGGCAACCTCCATCTCCTGTGCGCTAGCCCCGCCGGGAGGCGGCCCGCAGATTCCCCTCGCCCGCCCCCACGCCCGGGGCAAGACCCCGATTCTCCAGGGAGGCTTCATGCGCATCGACCTCGTCCTGCTCCCGACTCTGCTGGCCCTGCACCTCTTGGCGGCGTCGGCCGTCGGCGCACAGGCGCTGGGTCCTGCCCGCACCGGGCCGGTGATCGAGGAGTTCGGCCCGGTCTACGCCGTCGAGGATCCGGATTTCGCGACCGACACGGGCGCCACCTACCGCGTCGTCTTCGAGGTCAGAGACGGATCCGAAGACCCTGGCACGGTCAACCGCAGGATCGAGAGCCTGGCGCGGTTCCTCAACATGCATGCCCAGGCCGGCGTGCCGCGGGAGAACCTGAAGCTCGCGCTGGTGCTCCATGGCACCGCGGGAAAGGACGCGCTGGACGATCGGGGATACCGGACCCGATACGGCGTGGACAACCCCAACGCGCCGCTGCTGAAGGCGCTGAGCGAATATGGGGTTCGGGTCATCCTGTGCGGGCAGACCCAGATGCACCGGGGGCTCCAGCGGGCCGAGCTGGCACCGCACGTCGAAGTCGCTCTGTCGGCCATGACGGCCCTGGTTTCCCTCACCGCCGGGGGTTACCGGCTCCTCGCCCTCTGAGCGCCCGTAGGGCCTGGATTTGAACTCATATCTTGGTAGCTTCGATAGGGTCCGACCCCGGACCCTATACGCGACGATTCAGACTATCTGAACCCACTGGAGGGTTTATCCATGCCGAAGCCCCCGGCCAAAGTTGTTTTGAAGTGGCGCAAGCTGGCCGACGATGGCTACTTGTATGCCGAGATCGCTCGCTTGTACCCCTCGTACTCCGTCGATCAGGTCCGCCACTACTGCCTCGGCCATACGGGACGGGACATCGGCGGACCGGTACAGCAGGTAGATCGCTGGTACGGGTCCAACGTATGGCTTCGAGGCTCCAACTCGCCCCACGCGGAACTGACCGAAGCCCAGGCGAAGAAGGTGCTCAACGACTGGGACGAGAAGGCCGATCGCTGGAAGACCCCCGGCGCCCAATGGGCCAGACGATTGGGTGTCTCTCCCTCGACGATCTACATGCTCAGAAGGGGTGAGACCTGGGCGCACCTGGAGCACCCCAATCAGGGACGCAAGCCCAAGAAGAAGTCGCAGAAGCGCTGATCTGAGCAGGCCAGGCCTCCTCCACGCCCCGGGCTGTCCGCCCCCAGGGTGTCCGCCGCGGGTTGGGGTCGGGCTCCCGGATTGGAGCCCGAGGTCGGAGGCCTGTGGAGGTAAGGGCCCCATGACCGGGACGCGTCCCCGAAGGAGCCGATGGTGTATCGCCTCTGGACCTTGATCGCCGCCGCGGTCTTTCTGACCGCGTCGTGCGCCTCGGATGAGGGAGCCGTGGCCGACCTTCTCCTCGAGGGCGGGTCCATCCTTGACGGCTCCGGCTCCGAGGCGGCGGTCGCGGACCTGGCCGTCACCGGTGACCGGATTGTCTTCATGGGGGACGCCGGGGCTTCGGGAGTACGGGCCCGGGATACGCTCGACGTCTCGGGCCTCCTCGTTACCCCGGGCCTGGTGGACATGCACTCCCATGCCGAGCTCGACGCCGACTACGGTCGCGATGGTCGGGCGTTCCTCCACCAGGGCATCACCACGGTCGTGCTGGGGGTGGACGGAGGCGGCGGGTCGGACGTCGCCGAACGACTGGCCGGCTTGGACCGGGCGGGCATCGGCGTGAACGCCGTTCTGTTCGTAGGCCATAATGCGGCCCGTCGGGCCGTGATGGGCATGGACGACCGGGCCCCCTCGGCAGCGGAGCTCGACGCCATGAAGGCCTTCGTCCGCAAGGGGATGGAAGAGGGCGCCTACGGGTTGTCGTCGGGCCTGTTCTACCTGCCCGGGAACTATGCGGAGACCGAGGAGGTCATCGAGCTGAATCGGGTCGCCGCAGAATTCCCGGGCGCCATCTACGACACCCACGACAGGGATCTGGGTGCAGCCTATCCCCCGTTCGGGTACCTGAGGTCCATCGCCGAGGGTATCCGGATCGGTGAGGAGGCCGGCACCAAGGTGATCTTCAGCCACTTCAATCCCCAGGGCGCGCACAACTACGGCCGGGCGCCGGAGGGAGCGGCTCTCATCGAGGAGGCCCGGGCGCGTGGCGTCGACGTGCAGGCGGCGCAGCACGTGTACACGGCTACCCAGTCCAACCTGCGGTCCTATACCATTCCCGGGTGGGCGGCCGCCGGCGGAGATACGGCCATGCTGCGCCGCTTCGATGATCCGGACACCGTGCGGATCATCGAAGCTCAGACCCTCGAGATGCTCCAGATCCGTGGAGGTGCGGGGCGCCTCCTGTTCGCCGATCCGAGGCCCGAGCTGAACGGGAGGACCCTCGCGGAGGTGGCGGCGTCATGGTCCGTCGCGGCGCCCGAGGCCTCGCGACGGATCCTGAGCGACGGGAACGCCGCCGTGATGAATCTCGGTCTGTACGATGCCGAGAACACCCGGTATCTGGCCCAGAAGGAATGGATGATGACCTGTACCGACGGGCGCGATCCCGGCCCCGGACAGAATGTGACCCACCCCCGGGTGTTCGGGGCGTTCGCGAAGAAGCTCAGGGATCTGGTGCTCGACGAGGGCGTGATCACCCTTCCCTTCGCCATCCGATCCATGACGGGTCTTGCCGCCGACTTCCTCGGTTGGCGTGATCGCGGGTATCTCCGGGAAGGGTACGTCGCCGACGTGGTCGTCATGGATGTCGAGCGGATCCAGGACAGAGCCACCTACGAGGAGCCCCAGCAGTACTCCGAAGGGACGGTGCACGTGCTGGTCAACGGTGTGCTCGCGGTTCGGGACGGACAGGCCACGGGCGCCCTCGCGGGGGAGGCCCTGGTCCGGGGGGGCGCGGTGTTCCGGGACGGCAGCTGAGGCACTCCCGCCGCCGGGAGTCGGGGGGTCCCGAACGCCCGTGGGCCCGAGCGGCCTCGGGGCTTTCCCCCACACCGGTTTCAGCCGATTCCCGATAGTCCCCGCAGCGGTCGGGACGCCACTCTGCTCATGCGGCAAGACTCCGAGCGGGAGGTGCACCATGCCGGTCGATCGACTGCGGAAGTACCTCGAGGAGAACCACGTCAAGTACGTGACGGTTTCGCACTCGCCGGCGTTCACTGCTCAGGAGATTGCAGCCTCGGCGCACGTTCCCGGGAAGGAGCTGGCCAAGACGGTCATGGTCAAGATCGATGGCGAGATGGCCATGGTGGTCTTGCCCGCTCCCGAGAAGGTGAGCGCCAACCGGCTCAAGGAAGTGACGGGCGCGAGCGAGGTCGAGCTCGCCTCGGAGCGGGACTTCGCGGATCTCTTCCCCAAGTGCGAGGTCGGGGCCATGCCCCCCTTCGGCAACCTCTGGGGGATGAAGGTCTTCGCGGACGTCCATCTCCGGGAGGACGAGCACATCTCCTTCAACGCCGGCACGCACACCGAGCTGGTCAGGCTCTCCTACGAGGACTATGAGCGCCTGGTGAAGCCGACGGTCGCGGATCTTTCCACGCACAACTGACGCCTCGGCTCCTCGAGACCGCCGGGCGGCGGGCCCCCCGGGCCCGCCGCCCCTCAATCGTGGAAGGGGCTCAGCCCCTCTCCTCGGTCCCCTCCGCGGGGAGGCGGGGCGGAGGCGGCGTCGCCTGCAGGGCACCGCCGACGAGCTGCTCCTGGAAGTCGAGTCGGGCGTCGAGGTTGTCGAGCTTCAGAGCCAGGTCCGCCACCTCGGCGCGCAGCAGGGCGGACTCCCGAGGCCCGAGGGATCCTCGCGGGGTCTCGTGCCCGCCGATCTTCCCCACGATCCATTGGGCGAGGAGGGTGCCCGCGGCACCGACGGCGCCACCGCTTACGAAGACGGCGGCGGCGACTATCCAGATTTCCGGACCCATGATGTCGAGCGGCACCCCGGAGATGACTGTGGGGGGCTCGGATGGCTCGTGAACCCCGACGGCGCTCCCAGCCAGGAAGTTCCGCCTCTGGCCCTGGCGCGTCCAGGGGCCGGCCCCTCCATTCCTTCTTCTCGGACTGCCGGAACAGCCTGATGGGAGGGCCCATGCAGCTCTACACAGGGACCAGCGGGTACGCCTACAAGGAGTGGAAGGGGGTGTTCTACCCGGAGGATCTGCCTGCCGGGGACATGCTCCGCTTCTACGGGAGCCGACTGGGCGCCGTGGAGATCAACAATACCTTCTACCGGCTTCCGAAGGTGAGCGTGCTGGAGGCCTGGGGGGAACAGGTCGCCGACCCCTTTCGGTTCTCCATCAAAGCGAGCCGCAAGATCACCCACTTCAAGCGGCTCAAGCCCGAGGCCCGCGACGAGACCCTCTACCTGGTGGAGACCGTGCGGTCCCTGGGCCAACGTCTGGGGACCCTGCTGTTCCAGCTGCCGCCGAACATGAAGGCCGACGTCGATCGGCTGTCCGCCTTCCTCGATCTCCTCCCGCGGGAGATCCCCGCGGCCTTCGAGTTCCGGCACGACAGTTGGGGGGACGAGTCGGTTCACGACGCGCTCAGGGACCGGGCCGTGGCTCTCGTGTGCGCTGACACCGAGGAGTCGGACGGCGACGAGCCCCTCGTGAGCACCACGGGATGGGGGTACCTGAGGCTGCGACGGCCGTCCTACACCGACGCCGACCTGGGGCGGTGGGCCGACACGATTCGTGCACAGGGCTGGGGCCACGTGTTCGTGTTCTTCAAGCACGAAGACGAGGGAGCGGGGCCCCGGATGGCGGAGCGGTTCGCGGCGCTGTTCAAAGGCTGAGAATCGCGCTTCCCGGCAGCCGTCCAACCGCTGAGCCACAGACTTCTTGACAGAGCAGTACAAAACTTGTACCATGGTTCCATGGGTAGACCGAGAGCATTCGACGAGGACCGCGCGCTCGACCGCGCGATGGACGTCTTTTGGCGCAAGGGTTATCAGGCCACGTCCACCGACGACCTTCTGGAGGCCATGGGCATCGGACGGGGGAGCTTCTACAACACCTTCGGCAGCAAGAGGGAGACGTACCTCCGGACCCTCGATCGTTATCTCGATCTTCTCCAGGAGGGCGGCCCGTACCGGGTGCTCTCCGAAATGGAGCCCGGGGTCGGAGCTCTGCAGACCATGCTCGGAGCCTACCTGGACAGTGTCGCCAGCGAGGGGGGTGCCCATGGGTGCTACTTCGTGCACGTGGCCAAGGAGCACAGAGGGGACGATCCGGAGGTGGTTCGGGCGATCCGGCGCGGGATCGCGCGAATGACGGTGATCCTCACCGACCACATGAGGGCCGCTCGGGAGCAGGGGGTGCTACCCGACCATGTAGCTCCGGAGAAGGCGGCGTTGCTCATGATGGCGGTGGCGTGGGGGTCCCACGTGCTGATCGAGGCCGGTGTGGACAAGGACGACGCGCTCGACGCAGCCCGGGCAGTCTTCGAGATGAATCCTGCACCCGCGTGAGTCGAGTGTTCTTTTTTTCGTTAATTCTGTACTGACAAGTACAAAATCACCAAAGGAGGTGTGGGACCAGATGCGCGGTGTCGTTTCGTCATTTTTGTATCACGCAGTACAAACAGGAAGGTGTGCAATGTCAGATGCCACTCGTGACCGGTACCTTCGGATCATGCTGGTCGCTACGGGACTCGTCTTCATCTTCGGGATCGCGACGCTGATGCGGGCCTGGCCCGCGGGATTCGCGTGGACGCCGGGTCAGTCCGAATACGAGCAGATGTTCGTGGGCGTCTACGCGACGCTGGGGGTCTTCCTTCTTCTGGCCAGCCGCGTGCCGGAGAAGCACCGCAGCCTCATTCTGTTCACGGCGTGGTCGAGCATCGTCCACGGCCTGGTGATGGCGGTGCAGGCCATCGTGGACGTGACGGAGCATACCCACCTCGTGGGTGACGTGCCGGCCCTCGTGGGCATCGGCGTGGCGCTGCTGGCGCTGCTCCCGAAGACCGCTCCGCACGCTCAGGGAGGCTGACGGAGAGGGAGGTGGCCGTCCGGTGACTCGCTATCGTCATCGGACGGCCGCCTCCTTGTGGCGGAGGGGTCAGCAGGCCCCCACGGCCACCTGCAGAAGCACGCGTCATCGCCCCCGACACCAAAAGGGCGTGCCCGAGCAGGCCCACGCCCAGTCTCGGGCATCGCGATCGTCCCCTGGCAGGTCCAGGATCCCGTCGGTGGCCAGGGTCACGTTGGTGAACGCTCCACCCAGGTCCCTCCGCAGCGCCTCGTGGTCCGTCAGGTATGCCTCCAACGGCAGGGGCCGGGAGCTCGCCACCACCAGGACCATCCGTAGTGGTTGCGCCGACCGCGGGCCGCGCGCGGAAACGGGGAACAGGTAGCTCGCCCGCCAGCGGGCGATACGCTGCTCGCTGATCGTGCGCTCCGGGAGCATCGTCGGGCCAGCGGGCATCGTGCGGGGCGATGTCTCCGAGAAGGGCCAGACCAGGATCGCACCCTGGTCTTCCAGGAGGCGGAACACGGCGACGTGTGCCTCGCTCTCCAGGACCACCCAGACGTTACTGGAGTAGTCCGCCCCAAGGCGATCGTCTCCCCGCACCTCCACCCTGAAGTGCCCGGTGGCGTCCCCGGGGGCGGGGGGGATGGGGCTTGGGGCGACACAGGAGGTCAGGAGGCCGGCGGCAGCGAGTGCGGTCATGCGCATGGCGGCGACCTTGCCAACAGACAGCGGTGGCTGAGCGACCCCCACGTCATCGTCGGCGGTCGCCTGCAGCCCGGGGAAGGTAGGCGACACCCAGGGTGAAGACTCCGAGAGGGCTGTGCCAGAGGACGCGGCGCTGCATCGCGTCCACCGCCACTACTCCTCCGGGCGTTTCCACGTCCCCTTCGTAGGTGAGGTACGCGACGGGCCGCACAGGATCGAAGGCGACGCCGTGGGGATGGGCGCCGGGGACCGCGACCCGCCCGTCGACACCGGTCCCCACCGACAGTAGGGACAGGGAGGCGTCCCCCCGGTTGGCCACGGCGAGCAGGCGCCCGTCAGGTGAGAGCGCCACCTGGGCCGGGGCCTCCCCCGTGGGTCGCTCGAGGCGGCGTCCGGTGTCGAGCTCCAGCTCCACGACGCTTCCGCGGCCCATGAGGGAGACCCACAGGGTCTGGCCGTCGGGAGACCACGCGGCGTTCATCGGCCTGGGTGGGGGGAGGGCCACGTCGGTGACGGCATATCGACCCGAGACCGTGAGGCCCTGGACCTCGAGGACCACCACCTCCCGTCCCCGGGAGCAGGTCACGGCGATCCGATCACCCGAAGGGCTGAACACGGCATCGTGGGGCGCCTCGCACACCGCCGGTGCGCCCACCACCGTGAGATCCTCCGTGCGCACCACGGCGACGCGGCCGTGCCCGCCGGGCCCGGAGCGCCAGTAGTCCGGGACCGCCGCCAGGGTCCCATCCGGGCTGAGACGGACCCTCGAAGCTCCGGCGGTGGGCAGGGTGAGGCGTCCCACGAGACGGTTGCCCGCCGCCTCGTACTTCCACAGCGTGGCCTCACCGTGGCTCAGGGTCGCGTACCAGAGCCGGCCGTCGGGGGCCACCGCGACGCCATGGGGCTCGTCTCGCTCCCCTGGGCGGCGATCCAGGGAAAGGGAGTCGAGCACCGCGCCCGTGGCGGCGTCCAACACGAAGACCTGGTCGGTGAAGCCGGAGGTGACCAGGAGGCGTCCACGGTCGTGCGGCGGAGCGTCGCATGAACCGACGGCGAGGAGCAGGGGCAGGCCGGCCAGAACAGCGCGCCCCGGCCTCATGCTCATCCTGGAGGCTGGAGCGTGACCAGGCCGCGGTTCATGTCGGCCACCCAGACGAGGCCCCGGTGGAGCTGCGGAGCCCAGGAGCAGGTGTCGTCACCCGAACGGTCGCATAGCCCCAGTCCCGTACCATACTGCAGCGCGGCGATCTCGCGTCCCTGCCGGTCCAGCTCTCCCAACAGCTCACCGGAGACGTCGAGGGCCCGAACACCCTTCCCGTACCATGCGAGGTACAGGACGCCCCGCGTCTCGTCCAGCCAGAAGTTGTGCGGCGTCTGGCCCGGGACCCGGAAGGTCGCGACCTCCCGGGGCTCCCGCAGGTTGCGGATATCCACGACGTGCATCTGACCCGGGCTGGAGAAGTCCTCTTCTCCCACGAAGACGTAGCCCTCGTCCGGCCAGTACCACGCGTTGTGGGTCTGCCCTCCGAGGTCGGCCAATCTGGAGACCTCGACGGGCCTCTCGGGCGAGCCGCCGACGATGCCGTGCCCCACGTCCAGGATCACGAGGCCAGCGTTCCAGTGGGACAGGAAGGCCAGGCCGTCCCGGACGTAGACGTCGTGGAGAAAGCTGGACCCGGCGTAGTAGCGGGCGACGATGGTCGGGTTGGCCGGGTCGGACAGGTCGAGCACGCGCAGCCCGCCGGCGCCGTCCACCACCAGGTAGGCATGGTCGCCGTCGAGCCACACGTTGTGCACTCCGGCCTCCAGCTCCCGGGAGAAGCGGCCCACCGGGGTGGGATCGGCCGGATCCGACAGGTCGAGAACCGTGATGCCGTTCAACCCGTCGTTGGATCCTTCGTGGGTCATTACGGCGAGTCTCCCGTCGGCCCGCACCTTGACGTCGTTCACCGTGCGGGCGTCCACACGGACCGAGCCGACCTTCCTCGGGTCCGCGGGATCCGACGCATCCCAGGCGAACATCGTGTTGCCGAACGCCATGGCTCCGCTACTCTCCCGGCCCCCCCAGGTTCCCGTGTAGGCGTAGTCTCCCCAGAGCCAGAGATCCGAAGTGTATCGCTGGGATTCCCGGCCCTCGCCCACGACGGTGAAGGAGCCGCTCAGCGCCCGTGCTCCGATGTCGATGGCCGCATGGCCCACGGCGGTACCTACCCGGGCGGTTACGGTCACGGGGCCGACTGCGTAGCCGACGAACTGACCGTTGGGCCCCACATAACCCGCGCCCGCCGGTTCGACGGTCCAGCTCACCGGTGCCCCGGGAAGGGGCACCCCGTCGGCGTCCCGCACCTCCACAGGAATCCACAGGACGTCACCCTGACGCAGGCTCTCGGGAACCGGTCCCAGGGTCAAGGAAGCTGCCGCCAGCTCCTCGGCGGTGGGGACCTGGAAGCGCACCGCCATGGTGGCGCTGGCCTCGGTGCCGGCCCGAGCGACGACCGATGCATCATACCGACCCGGTGCCAGGGTCCCCTGGAGGGAGACGTCGAGAGATACGGTGGTGGCCGAGCCGGGGTTCAGCGTTGGGATCTCCGCCGGGCTGGCCAGGACCCGCGCACCGGGCACCGATGCGCCGGAGGCGTCCTGAATGGACCCGGGCTGGATCTCCACGGGGCCAACGGCGGAGCCACCACTGTTCCGGATCTCCACCAGCGCGCCGCGGTCGTACCCCAGCTCGAGCGTCTGCTCGGAGAACTCCAGGCGAGGTGGAAGTGTCGGCCCGGAGGCACCGTCGCCGCAGGCGGCGAGGGCCAGCGGACACAGGTAGAGCGGGGCGAAGGATCGTCGGTTCTTCATCATGTCATGGTGGTCAGGCACGGTGAATCGCATATACACCGCCTATACGACGAGGGCTCCCCGGGTTTGCAGGGTCCGTCGCGAGGTGGCGGGCCGGCGACGCCGGGCGTAGGCCCGGTGGGCCACGTGCGACCCGCTCGTGGACCGGAGCCGCGTCGGCTCAGTCGACGTCGAAGGAGACCCCCTGAGCCAGGGGCAGCTCCGTGCTCCAGTTCACCGTGTTGGTCTGACGGCGCATGTACGCCTTCCACGCGTCCGAGCCCGACTCCCGGCCGCCTCCCGTCTCCTTCTCGCCACCGAATGCCCCGCCGATCTCGGCTCCGCTCGTCCCGATGTTCACGTTGGCGATGCCGCAGTCGCTGCCCCGGTTGGACAGGAAATACTCCGCCTCGCGGACGTGCTCGGTGAAGATCGCCGACGACAGCCCCTGCGGTACGCCGTTGTGGATGGCCAGCGCCTCTTCCACTTCGTCCACGGCCTCGCGAGGCGACGCGTCGGCGCTGCCGTAGTCGATGATGTACAGGATGGGGGCGAAGGTCTCGTCCTGGACGATCTGATAGTGGTTTTCCGCCGCCGCAACGCAGGGTGTCACGTACAGGCTGCCCGGCATGTCGTCGAGGGTCTCCCCGCCGTAGAGGATCTCCCCTCCCGCGTCCACCACGGCCTGGCGGGCCATCGTCAGGTCGTCCACGGCCTGCTGATTCACCAGGGGGCCCATGAGCGTGCCCGGATCCATGGGGTCACCGATGCGGATGCTGGCGTACGCCTTCAGCAGGCGCTGCAGGAGCTCCTGGCGAACGGAGCGGTGGACGATGATACGCCTCGTGCTCGTGCAGCGCTGACCGGCCGTGCCCACCGCGCCGAAGAGGATCGCCGGAACCACCAGGTCCATGTTGGCGTGCGGCGTGACGATGATGGCGTTGTTGCCCCCCAGCTCGAGAATGGTGCGGGCGAGCCGCTCACCGACTACTGTGGCGACCCTCCGGCCTACGGCGCAGCTGCCCGTGGCGGAGACCAGGGGAATGCGCCGGTCGTGAAGGAGCCGGTCTCCCACTGTGGAGCCCTTGCCCACCACCAGGCTGAAGATCGCCGGATCCACGCCGTTCTCCTCGCAGACCTGGGCGGCGATCCTGGTCACGGCGATGGCCGTGAGCGGCGTGCCGGACGCGGGCTTCCAGAGGGTGCTGTCTCCGCACACCGCGGCGATGGCAGCGTTCCAGCTCCACACGGCCACGGGGAAGTTGAAGGCGCTGATGACGCCGACGACGCCCAGGGGATGCCACGTCTCCCGCATGTGGTGGTCCGGTCGCTCACTCTGCATGGTGAGGCCGTAGAGCTGCCGGGACAGGCCCACGGCGAAGTCACAGATGTCGATCATCTCCTGGACCTCGCCCCGACCCTCGGAGAGGATCTTGCCCATCTCCAGCGTCACCAGGGCGCCCAGGGCATCCTTGTTCTCCCGGAGCCTCAGGCCGAGCTGGCGGACGACCTCGCCACGCTTCGGCGCCGGCACCTTCCGCCACTCGAGGAAGGCCTGGTGGGCCCTGTCCACGATGGCGTCGTACTCCTCCTCCGTGACCTGCCGCACGGTACCGATCCTGGCGTCGTCGATGGGCGAGAAGACGTCGAGCTGGGGGCCGGAGCCCGTCCACTCGCCGGCGAAGCCGCCGAGGCTCACGTCGTCGAGGCCGAGGGAGGAGAGGATCTGGTCTCTGGTCATCGTAGGGATCCGCGTTTCGAGGGCGGAGGGGTCTCCGCGGGGAGGTGTCGAACGACGACCAAGTCTCTCAAACAAGCGTACGCTTTGGAAGCCCTCGGGTGGCGCCCGGAGGGCGGGAGTTAGCTCACCCGCTCCACCACCGTGGCGCCCCAGGGGCAGAACTGGCCCACGGTGTCCAGCCAATACGGCAGATCCGCCTCCACCATGCTTGGCCGGCCGTCGCACAGCTCGATGGCAAGGTCCGCCACCTCCACGCTTTGCAGATCCATGTGGCAGCTCGAGGGGGCCTTGAAGCCGCCGTCTCCGGCCACGAGCGGCCCCGTGATCACCCCCTCGGTGCCGCTCGCCAGCCGGCTCTCCAGAGCGGAGACCTGGTCGGGATCCTCGACCTGGACAAGGAAGAGCTCTCCGCTGACCTCGATACGGAAGGTGGGCGGGGCCTCGGGACTGGCCGGGTCGTCTCCGCAGGCGGCCAGGGAGAGAAAGGCGGCGATGGTGAGTGTTTGGGCTACCCAACGCATATTCGTTTCATCCCGGCTTCGGAATCTCGATCACGCCCACGAACGAGCGGGATCACCGATCCGTGACGGCCCTCGCTTGACCCATCGTGGGCACATTCTGTTGTACGCCACCAGCGGGCTGGGTAGCTTGGTCGGCGACGGTGGTCCCCGGACGGACAGGAGTGCTCCATGTGGGAGTGGTGGCAGTTCCAGGACTTCATGATCACCCTGGCGGTGATCGTGGGCGTGCTCGTCCCGGTCTTCGCCCTCACCTACCGCCTGCTCATGCGGCCGGCGGACGGGCGGCGGCTGAAGAAGGAGTCTGAAGCGGCGCTCCTCCGCGACCATCGTCTGGACCGCATGGAGCGCCAGCTGGAGGACCTGGACGGGCTGGTCCGGCGGCTCGTGGAGGCCACCGAGTTCGACCGCCAGCTCAAGGCCGGACCACCGGACGAGGAAGCCTGATCCGCATCGCCCCCCTCTTGGGTCAGGCGGCCAGTCGAGCCAAGTTATCCCCCTGACAGGTACCAGAACCTCCGACAGCGCCGGGAGCGTCGACCATGCAGGACATCTTCAACCAGACGTACTACGGAAACACCATCGTCGAGTGGTCCGTTGCCCTCGGGATCGCCGTCGCGGCATTCCTGGTGGGAAAGGCGGTGTACTGGATCATCGGTGCCGTCGTGCGACGCGTTACCCGGGACACCAGGACGGCGCTGGACGACTTCCTGGTGGACACCGTCGACGGACCCGTCGTCATCATCGTCACCGTCTTGGGGCTCTGGATCGCCGTGCAGACGCTCACACTGCCGTCCGGGGTCACGGCGTTCGTCTGGAATGCCGTGCAGGCGGCGCTGGTCCTGGCGGTGACCTGGATGCTCTCGCGGGTGTGGGGCGCTGTGGTCGGGGCCCTGCTCGCTCCCCTCGCCGCCAAGACGGAGAGCGACCTGGACGACCAGCTCATCCCCATCGCCCGGAAGGGTGGCCGGACCGCCATCTGGGTCCTGGGCATCATCGTGGCCCTCAACAACGCGGGCTACGACGTTGCAGCCCTCATCGCGGGCCTGGGCATCGGGGGGATCGCCCTGGCCATGGCCGCGAAGGATACGGTGTCCAACTTCTTCGGGGGCTTCACCATCTTCACCGACCAGCCGTTCGCCCTTGGTGACCGCATCGTCATCAGCGGCATGGATGGCACCGTGAGCGAGATCGGCATCCGCAGCACGCGTCTTCGCAAGCTCGACGGACGGGAGGTGACCATTCCCAACTCCCGGTTCGCCGACTCCCCGGTGGAGAACATCACGCGGGAGCCGTCGCGGAAGGTCGTGCTGGACCTGGGGCTGACCTACGACACCACCCCCGAGGGCATGCGTCGCGCCCTGGAGGTCCTCCGGGAGATTGCGGAAGCCCAGGGGGAGAACGTGGTTCAGGACAAGACGCTGGTCGGGTTCAACGGATTCGGCGACTTCGCCATGAACGTGGTGTTCCTCTACTACATCACGCCCGGGGCGGACATCCTGGGGGTGCAGACGGCCGTGAACCTGGCCATCCTCGACCGCTTCAACGCCGAGGGCCTCGAGTTCGCCTTCCCGACGCAGACCATCTACACGCTGTCGGGGGGCGCGGGCGTCTGAGATCGCTCCCGGGCCACCGAGGGCTCGGCCTACTCAGACTTCAGCGCGCGGATCGGGTCGACGCCCGCCGCCCGGCGGGAGGGCACCCAGGTGGCGAGGCCCGCCACCGCAGCGACGCCGGCGGCCACCGCGGCGAACGTCGTCGGGTCGCCGGGGCCCACCCCGTAGAGGAGCGCCTCGAGGTACCGGCTGAGCACGAACGCGAGCCCAAGCCCTACCGCCAGCCCGAGGCCGACAGTGGGCGCGCCCCTCCGGAGCATGAGGCCCACCACATCGTCCCGCGCGGCACCGAGAGCCATGCGCACACCGATCTCCCGGGTCCGCTTCTTCACTCCGTAGGTCACGACCCCGTACACGCCGACCGCCGCCAGGAGAAGGGCGATGGCGCTGAAGGCCCCCATGAGCACGACCATGAAGCGCGGCTGGGCCACGGCGGCCCCGAGCACGTCCTGGAGGGTCCGTACCTCGGCGACCGCGAGAGAGGGGTCCAGGCTGCGGATGACGGACCGAACGGGGGCAGTCAACGCCGAGGGCTCCCCGTGGGTGGCTACCATGAAGCGCATGGACGTGGGGATGCCGCCGGTGACCATCCCCCACTGCCCCAGGGGGATGTAGAACTTCGGCTTGATCTCCGCGGTCAGCCCGTTGTGGGTCACGTCACCGACGACACCCACCACCGTCACCGTGGTCCCGCTCATGACGAACGTCCGTCCCAGCGGCTCCTGGTCGGGCCAGTAGCGCCGCACGAAGGCCTGATTGACGATGCCCACCGGGTTGCTCTCGTGATCGTCCGCCCAACCGATGTCCCGACCCTCGAGGAGGGGGATGCCCATGGTGGCGAAGTAGGCCGGCGCGGCGATCTGCCAGTCTCCCACCGCCCGTGGGTTCACGCTCTCGTCGTATCCCTCCACGTCGAGACCCCAGTCACCGATGGCGCTGGCCAAGGGAAGGGACCGGATCATGCTCACGGAGCGCACCCCCGGCGTCTCGGCGACGCGACGCACCGCTTCGCGGTAGAATGCGGTGGCCGCCTGAGGATCGGGGTACCGCGTCGTCGGGAGGCTGACGGCCAGGGTGAGGGTACGGCCCGGAGAGAAGCCGGGCTCGATGGAGGTCAGTCCGGTGAAGGTCCGCACCATGAGGCCCGCGCCGACGACCAGCACGACGGCCAGAGCCATCTCCGCGGACACGAGCAGACCCTGCCACCTGGAACGGGCGACGCTGTGCCCTCCCCGAGACCCGGTGTGGAGCCCGAGCGTGCCCTCGGTCACGCGCAGGGCGGGGAGCACCCCGAAGAGGAGGGCGGTCCCCATCGTGACGGCGGCTGCGAATGCCAGAACCGTGCCGTCCAGGGTCACTTCGTCGATTCGCGGCAAGTTGCCGGGATTCAGCGCCTTGAACATATCGACGGCGCCCACCGCCAGGGCGAGTCCGACGACCCCGCCCACGGTGGCGAGCAGCAGGCTCTCGATGAGAAGCTGGGTCACGAGGCGCCCACGCCCGGCGCCCAGGGCCGCGCGAACGGAGAGCTCGTCGTGCCGGTCGTCGCTCCGGGCGAGGAGGAGGTTGGCGACGTTGGCGCACGCGATGAGCAGAACGAACGCCACGGTGGCCAGGAGGGCGACGAGCGCGGGCCGGATGGTACCGAAGACGTCGTCGGCAGCGCCGTACAGCAGAGGACGGAAGCTCCGATCCGGCGGGTAGTTCCCGACCCGCCGCACCGTCTGCTCCACGTCGGCCCGGGCGGCCTCGACGGAGACGCCCTCCCGCAGGCGCCCCACCACGAAGGAGCCGTGCGACCCTCCCCCGCTGGGGTAGTCGGTGACGGCGCTCCTCGGCACGTACTGGGGAAAGTAGACGTCGGAGGACTCAGCCCGCGCGAACTCGGTAGGCAGGCGGAAGCCCTCGGGAAGCACACCCACCACTTCACGCAACCGGCCGTTCACCTCGGTGCTCGAGCCGAGGACGCTCGGGTCGCCGGCCCACCGTCTCTGCCAGGCGGCATGGGACACGACGATCACGTCCACCGGAAGGGAATCGGCCCGCAGTTCCTCTTCCGTGGTGAAGAACCGACCGAGAGCCATGTCCACGTCCAGCACCTCCACCAGGTTCGCGGTGGTGCCGACGGCCGCGACTCGCTCAGGGTTCTCCGGGTCGGTGAAGTTCACGTCGACTTCGTTCCATATGGCCAGGTCGTCGAAGGACCGCGTCTGGGTCAGGTAGGTGCGGTACTCCGCCTCCGAGACCCACGACTTGGGGAAGCCGGTCCAGTGGCTCCAGATGGTGACGACCCCCTCGGGCTGTCCGTAGGGCAGGGGTGTGAGCAGCACGCTGCGCACGACGCCGAAAATGGCCGCGTTCGACCCGATGCCGATGGCAAGCGTCGTGACCGCGATCAGCGTGAACGCCGGAGCGCGCAGAAGGCTGCGCGCCGCGAATCCGAGATCCTGCCTCAACACGTCCATCCCCACCTCCCATCGGTTCTTTCCCCCGTCATCCGCCCGCCCACGGTGGGTGGATCCGCCGGTCGTCCCTCTCCGTCGCGCCGTCAGCTGGGTTCCCGCCCAGTCCCGCAGGATGTGGCGCCAGAAGCGAAGGTATCCGGCCGCCCCCCGGTAGTCGGGCTCCCCCCACTGGGCGCTGAAGGCATCGATCAGCTCCGCCCGGTACCGACGGCGGAATCGCCGTGGGTAGGCGTAGAGGAGGATCCGGTATATCCCCAGGCCGGGCGGAGCACGCCTCATGTGGCCGCTGCGGAAAGCGCTGCGCGGGCGTGCTCGACGAAATCCGCCAACCGCTCGACCTCGGCGGCCAGCGCGGCGCGCCCGAGGGGAGTCAGCTCGTAGTATCGGCGTTGCGCCTGATCACCCTTAGACGGTCGCTCTACGGACTCCCGGACGAGGCCCTGCTCCTCACCCCTTTGGATGGTCGTGTAGAGGGTGCCGGGTCCCATCTTCACGACGCCGCCACTCATTTCCTCCACCCGCTTCTTGACCGCGTACCCGTGCCTGGCCCCTTCCTGCAGGGCGAGGAGAAGGTGCAGGAGGCTGCGGGACAGCGGGAGCACGCTTCGGACCTCATTCATCCGACCACCTATCGAGATTCGACTTATCGGTATTCGACCTATCGTAAGTCGATATGCTCGGACGGGTCAAGGGCAGCGCTCGGGCGCCAGCGAAAAGGGGATGTTCACGCGAGGCGGCAACGAGGCTCAGTGGACGCGCGGCGCGCCTCCCTCACTACCAGCCGGTGCCCTGCTCGCCGGCAGACTGGGAGAACAGGCGCACCAGCCGCACGTTCCCCCGGCCGAAGAGCTTCTGCAAGCCCGCCACCGTCTCGGCGTCGGGTGTCACTCGGAGAGAGCGGGAGCGGAGGCGGGGGGCCTGGGCCCCGTTGTCGGAGCCGATCTGCAGGAGGACCGGGGCCGCGCCTGGGTGCTCGCGGAGGAGAGCCTTCGCCTTGCCGAAATCCTCCTCCGAGACGCCCGAGCCCAGCTCCAGCTCGATCTGGACGGCCAGCTCCCCCGAGTCGGCGAGCTCGTCCAGGGGACGGGCGCTGTCCAGGAACAGGGGTGGGTCCTCCTCGTCTCGCTCCCGGCTGCTGACCTTGCCACTCAGCAGAACGACGGCGTCCTGACCCAGGACCTCCTTGTACTGTTGCCACACGTCCCTGAAGGCGAGAACCGTGGCGGTTCCCTGGAAGTCCTCCACGGTGATCTTGCCCCACTCGGAGTTGTCCTTGCGGGAGATCTGCCGGGCCACGGAGGTGACCACGCACGCCAGCTCCACCGGCCGGCCGGGGTAGTCGCCGAGGGTGGCAGACGACACGGGCTCGAACGCGCGCACCATCTCGCGATAGCGATCCAGGGGGTGGCCGGAGATGAAGAAACCGAGCGCCTCCTTCTCCCGGGCCAGACGATCGGGCTCCGACCAATCAGGGACGTTCGGGAGGGGGGGCTCGGACCGGGGCAGCGCCGATGCGTCGCCGAACAGCGAGCCCTGGCCGGCCTCCGCCTCGGCGTGGCGTGCCTGGACCTCGGCGTAGGCCGTGTCCAACCCGGCCAGCAGCCGGGAGCGGAGGCCGAAGGCATCCAGGGCGCCCGCGGCGATGAGGGCTTCGCACGCCCTCTTGTTGAGCGCCCGGATGTCGATGCGCTCCAGGAAGTCGAAGAGGGAGATGAAGGTGCCGCGCTTCTGCCGGGCGTCCAAGACGGAGCGCACGGCGCCGGCACCCACTCCCTTGACCGCTCCCAGTCCGAAGCGGATCTGATTGGCCTCCGTTACGGTGAACTTCCACCCGGACTCGTTCACGTCCGGGGGAAGCACCACCACCGGCTCCTCCTGCTTCGGGAGGTAGCGGGGCAGGTCCCGGCACTCACCGATGTACTTCACCACGCTGTCGGTGTTGTCCAGCACCGAAGACAGCAGCGCCGCCATGAACTCGGCGGGGTGGTGGGCCTTCAGCCAGGCGGTGTGGTAGGAGATGAGCGAGTAGGCCGCGGAGTGACTGTTGTGAACGACGATGTCGTTGGCCACGAAGTTATGGTGGCCGGAGACCTCGAGGTCAAAGGTCCGCATCTTACCCACATAGTCGATCGCCACCACCCGGTCCCAGAGCACGTCGCTGTGCGCCAGGCGATCCAGTTCCTCGTCCTGGAAGTAGTCGGCCAGCGCGGCGACGGTATCACGGGTGAAGCCGATCTTCTGGGCACCGGTCCCCTGTGGGTAGAAGTCCCGCGCCGAAACCCCTGCACCCTCCTCCATGTGCCGCCAGGTGAGGGGGTACTCGGCCTTCCTGGCCCTCACGTGATTCCGCACCGCAACCGGAATCAGGTCCTTGGTCGGGCCGCCGGCGGGCGCATCCAGTACCAGCTCTTGGAGGCGGTCGCGCCGCCAACCGGAGATGAGGTGCCGGCCCACCGTCTCCAGGAAGCCGCGGTAGTGCTCGTTGCCGTGAACGTATACCTGCCACCCGGTCCGGACCCCGCCTCGGTAGGGGAACTCCACGGCCCGAAGTCGAGCGAGCACCCCGAGGCGCAGGAGGAGGTGGCGGACCTGACGCGCGAGGCGCTCCGACGAGGTGGCATAGTAGACGATGCGCTGGCCGGCGGAGATGTGTCCGTCACCCTCCCACATCCGTGCCAGCAGGAGGGCGACCTGGTCGTTCCTCAGCCGGAACGCGGCGTCAGGAATCTCCTTCTCGGACGCCTTCTTGCCCAGGATACCGAGTGCGTCGGCCCAATCCCAGATGCCGTTGGCACTGCTACGTACGATGCGCCCGGTGTAGACGGAGGCGGTTCCCCGGTGGTCGCTGACCGTACAGCGTACGTTGTCGAAGCTCTCGGCGGTCCGGACGAAGTCGGCGACCTGTTCCCCGTCCTGCGAATAGAAGTACAGCCCGTAGGGGTGGCACAGGTTGCCCTCTGCCAGCAGGTGACCCAGAGCAGCGACCTCGTGCTCCGGCCAGGTGTCGGTTCCCTCCACGGGGAGGGTTCGCGGCGCGGCGATGTGCTCGCCGAGGGACAGCGCCTCGAGGTTCTTCCACCCGCGGTAGGTGAAGAAGGGGTGGTTGCCGGTGGCCTCGATCTCCCGACCCGACTCTGTGCGGAGGCGCCACACGGGACGAACGCCGTTGTCCACCACGTCGAGGACGCCCGCTTCCACGAGCTTCAGCTCCCTGACATCGCAGGCGAGGACCGTGCTCAGGGTCTCGCGTCCCTCGAACACCTCTCGAATGGTGACCAGACGCCCCGTCGCCGCGTCGAGGATCTCGGTGTCTCCGGGAAGGCACTTGTTGAAGCCGTATCGCCCGAAGGTCTCGATCTGCTCGGCCAGGTCTTCGGCGACCCGCTTGTCGACGCCTCGCTCCACGGACCGCTCGACGAACTTGCCCAGCTCCTTCCTGATGAGCTCGGCGATCTTCTTGCCGACGGCCTTCCGGAGCATGTCGGCTTCCCCCAGGGTGAAGCCGGCCAGGACGTTGGCGATGCGCATCACCTGCTCCTGGTAGACGATGACGCCGTAGGTGGGCCTAAGCGTCTTCTCCAGGTCCGGATGGGGGTAGGTGACGGGCTTGCGCCCCAGCTTCCGGTCGATGTAGACGTCGGTCATGCCCGAGTCGAGGGGACCCGGCCGGATGAGGGCGTTGGTGGCTACGAGATCGTCGAAGCGGTCGCACCTCATGGATCGCAGCTTGTCGTTGGCCAGATCCGACTCGAACTGGAACACGCCCGAGGTCCCCCCCTTCGCCAGCATCCGGTAGACGGCTGGATCGTCCAGGGGGACGTCGTCGATGGAGGCGTACTCCTCGCCAGTCTCGGGATTCAGGAGCTTCCCGTGGCGCGCCTTCACCATCTCCACCGCGTCGTGGATGACGGTGAGGGTGCGGAGGCCCAGGAAGTCCATCTTCAGCATCCCGGCCTCTTCCAGGCAGTTCATGTCGTACTGGGTGACGACCATGGCGTCGTCCCCGTTGCCGTTACCGGTCCCTCCGTTCTTCCCCGTCGGGATGCTCACCGGGACGTATTCGTCAAGCGGGCCCGGGGCGATCACCACCCCGGCCGCGTGCACCGACGCGTGACGGGAAAGGCCCTCCAGGGTCATGGAGTAGTCGAAGAGCTGCCGGTGGCGCTCATCCAGGTCGTAGAGGTCGCTGACCTCCCTGAGGTCCTTCACCGCCTCCTCGACGGTGAAGGCCTGGCCCGGCGCGTTGGGAATGAGCTTGGCGATCCTGTCGGTCTCGCCCGGCTCGAAGCCGAGGGTCCGGCCCACGTCGCGGATCACCGCCCGGCTCTTCATGGTGCCGAAGGTGATGATCTGCCCCACGGCGTCCCGACCGTACTTCTCCCGGGTGTATCCGATGACCTCGTCCCGGCGCTCGAAGCAGAAGTCGATGTCGATGTCCGGCATCGAGATCCGCTCGGGATTCAGGAAGCGCTCGAAGAGGAGGTCGTGGGCGAGCGGGTCCAGGTTCGTGATCCCGAGGGCATAGGCGACGAGAGACCCGGCGGCGGAGCCCCGGCCCGGACCCACCGGGATGTCGTGTTCCCGCGCCCAGCGTATGAAATCCTGGGTGATGAGGAAGTACCCGGCGTAGCCCGTGCCCTTGATGACCCCGATCTCGTAGTCGAAGCGCTCCTGAACCGGTTGGGGCAGGGGATCCCCGTAGCGCTCCTTGGCGCCTTCCAGCGCCAGGTGCTCCAGGTAGGCGTTTTCGTCGGAGTGCTCCGGAGGGAGGGGGAAGGCCGGGAGGTGGTACTTCTTCTCGAAGACCAGGTCCACCTCGTCGGCGATGCGCAGCGTGTTCGCGAGGGCCTCGGGGTGGTCGGGGAAGCGCTCGGCGATCTCCGGAGCGCTCTTGAAGTACAGCCCCTCGTCGTAGCGCATTCTCGAGGGATCGCTGCGGTCCTTGCCCAATCCGATGCAGAGCAGGACGTCGTGGGCTTCGTGGTCCTCGCGCTGGAGGAAGTGGGCGTCGTTGGTGGCCACGACGGGCAATCCCAGCTCGTCCGCCAGCCGGAAGATCTTGGCGTTAAGCTCCGCCTGGCCCGCTGTGTCGTGGGCCTGTACCTCGAGATAGTACCGGCCGTCGAAGAGGTTGGCGTGCCACTCCGCGGCCTCCCGCGCTCCCTCCCAGTCGTCGACGCTTAGGTGGCGGGCCACCTCTCCGGCCATGCACGCCGACGTGACGATGAGCCCCCCGTGGTGCCTGGCGAGCACCTCACGGTCCACCCGGGGCCGGTGGTAGAAACCTTCGGTGTACCCGATGGAGGAGAGCTTCACGAGGTTTCGATATCCCTCGAGGTCGCGGGCCAGGAGGATCAGGTGGTAGTAGGCCCGCTCGCCCTGGCCAGATCGGGACCGCTCGGTCCGGTGCCCCGGGGCCACGTAGGCCTCCATGCCCACGATGGGCTTCACTCCCTCACGAGTGGCTGCCTTGTGGAAGGTCCAGGCCCCGAACATGCAGCCGTGGTCGGTGAGAGCCAGGGCCGGCATCTCCAGCTCCCGGGCCTTGCGTACCAGGTCGGTGATTCGGTTGGCCCCGTCGAGGAGGGAGTATTCGGAGTGGGTGTGGAGGTGGACGAAGCTCACTTAGAGGCGACGGGCGACGGGGTTCTGGACCGGGGCGACGGAACATTCTATCAGCCCTCGTCGAGGCCGAACAAATCCCCGAAGCGAGATTCCAGAAACGGCGCGGTTTTCGACTCCCGAGCGTCGCCAGCGACGCCCAGAAGGGGTGCTGAGGCCCCCGGAGCGCAGGTGGCCGGGACGCGGCCTCTGACTCCTCGACCACAGCCTGTCGGGGTGATGAGGATGGAGACCACCGTCCGTCGTGGCCGAACGTCAGGCGGGACCTTCCCGAACGGAGGCGCGAGCGAGGGCCAAGGAGGCCTCGATGGCTCGTCGGAGCACCGGAGGCACGCCCTCGGGACCTCGCGTGGCGGCTTCCTCCGCGACGGTGAGGGCCAGGTAGGGCTTGGAGCGCGCTCGCACCGCCCGTGCGATGACGCTCCCAGGGCGAAGCGCTCCCTTTCCGGCGCTCTCGACCTCCTGCAGCCCTGCGGCCCGCCGGTACACGTGCTCATAGCCGTGGTACCAGAAGCAGCGCTCGATGTCCCGGCGGGGGAGGCGCGAGATCCGTGCGGAGCGGCGATCCCCGTTCAGGTGCTGTTCGGCCTCCGCGACATAGGCGGCGCCCGACCTGTCCCCGTCGGCGAGGAGATGCCACTCGATCCCGAGGTCCCGGGCGACCTTCACGAGAGGACCCACGCCGCACTGGGCGAACTCCACGCATCGCACGCCTTCGGCGTCGAGGTCGTGCCCGAGCACGCGCGCCAGATGCCGGAGGAGCCAGAACTCCGACTCCCCCTCCACCAGGAGCCAGCAGCGGGAGAAGAGTGCGCCGCCCCTGGTGGCTCGGATATGATAGCCGACCCGTCGCAGCTCGGTGACGGAGAGGCGGTCGGTACGCAGGCGATCGACCCGGACCCGGCCGTCCCTGCGGGAGAGCCGACGCAGGCACCCCATGGGCACGGACGACAGGAGCTCGCCGGAGTTGGTGGTGACGAGGGTCTGGGCGCCCAGGCTCTCGATGACGTCCCAGATGGATGCCAGGAGGATGGGGTGAAGATGGACCTCCGGCTCCTCGATTGCGATGATCGGGTCGACGCCTTCCGGGATCAGGGTGTCGCCCCGAGTGTCGAGCATGGCGCCCAGGACCATGAGGAGGGCGAGGGTGTGGCTGCCGCTTCCCGCTCGCTCCAGCTCCCGAGTCCCCCGGGAGGCGGCGTTCCCCTCATCGGGATCCGGAACCAGTGCGTCGATCATGGCCTGCAGGGGGGCGAGGCCCCCCAGCCGACCTGGCCTCATGCTCCGGTAAAGCTCGGTGGCGGCGGCGAGGCCCCGGCGCAAGTGCTCCCCGGGCACGGGACCCCGAGCGCGTGACAGCTCGTGGTACGACCGTGCCACCTCTGCCTCGAGCTCCCGCCGCCGCCTCCCTTCGCCGCGATCCGACGAGGAGGACCCGTCCGCCTCGAGTGCCCGCGGACCAGGATCCTGCGCGAATCTCAGCAATAGGACCGGGTGCATCCGGCGCAGCTCCTCCAGCGCCGAAGCGGGCGGCCGGGGGTCCAGCGGCCGGCCGTCCTCATCGGTGAAGCGATGATCCACCCTTCCGTCGGCGGGATGGCCTGTGAACAGGACATGGGCTCGCAGATCTCCGTCCCGGTCTTCGACGAACACCCGCTGCAGAGCCTCGGGGAAGGGTGGACCGCCCCCAGAGGCCGAGAACGTCAACGACACCCCGATGGGTCGGGGAGACGCACCGCTCGCCGGTCGGTGGAAGTCGGCCCGGCGGAAGTGGGTGGCGAACACCCCTCCGGGACGCCCGAGGCACAGGGCCAGCACATCCAGGACGCTGGTCTTTCCGGTGTTGTTCTCACCGATGATGACGGTGACGGGGTCGAGCTCGATTTCCAGGTGGCGGATGCCCCTGAAGTTCTCGACGGAGATCCGGGCGAGGCGCATGCCTGAAGCTGCGGCCGACGGCGGGCGCCGTCACCCCCTGATCCCGAAACGACCCGGGGACCCGCTATTCCCTCTCGACCTCGACGCGAAGTGGCAGCACGGTCGTTCCCCAGTGCAGATGGAGCGTCGCGTCGTAGGGACCCACCACGGGAAAGTAGAAGGCAAGGGTGTCCATGGGCCAACTCTCCCTCGGGCGGACGCGCAGGCGCGCCACTTCGGCCTCGAAGGGGAAGTAGCTGTGGTGCGTGTCCCAATCGCTCACGAGGACGACGTCCCACGGAGCGGCCTCCCGGGGAATGGTCCAGATGCCGTACCGGCCCGGGGCCACGGCCTGCCCCTCGACGGTAACGGGCCTGGAGAACTCGATCCAGGTTGCCCGGTTGGCTCCGGGGGTCCATACCACGTCCCACTCGATGAGATCGCCGAACAGGGCCCGGCCTCTGGCCACGGGTCGATCGTAGCCCAGCGATATGGTGGTGGTGTTCACCTCCTGGGACAGGGTCCCGTGCTGGCTGGCTCGTGGCTGGGCTGCCACCGCGCCGATGCCGAGGGAGAGCATCAGCGAGGCGAGGGGGAAGACGTGGCGCATGAGGGCGCTCCCGGGTCGGATGTCGTCGGGTCCGAGTGGAAACACGCCGGAGGGGCCGGCGGTTTCAGGCCGCCCCCGCGACCGGAGGGACCTCCCGCAGATCCCCTCCGGACCCGCGGCTCAGGATTCCCGGCCCGGCATCATCCGGGACCGCACCGGAAGGTGTCGAGGATGGTCTCGAGCTGAATCATGTACTCGTATTTCTCCTTGCCGGGGGCGTACAGCCACGCGTCGAGGAGGTACATGCGGTTCTGCTGGCCGCAGATGACGGCCCGGGTGATGAAGGGTCCGGCGGCGGGCCAGTTGAGCTCCGGCGGGTTCTTCCAGATGGCCTGGATCTCGTACGCCGGCTGGCCACGGAACTCGAAGGGGCCGGCGTCCACATTGGTCAGATCCACCTCCTGCGGCTCTCCGTAGCTCTGGGCGAGCTCGGCGCGCCACTCGAGGATACCCTCGCCCTCCATGTCGGGCGGGATCGGTGAACTCCAGGTGACGGCGATCTGCCGGATCAGCTCCGCTGGGTCCGGATTGTCGTTCCGGAACACGAAGATGGAGTCCTGCCGGGACCACCGGTACACGTTGGGCACGAACAGCTCGAAGCGAGACGTTCGCATGAGCGTGTCGGCGAGGGCCGTGTCGACTCCGGTCTGGTACATGCGGTTGCGGGCGTAGCTGCGGTACTGCTCGTCCAGGGTGGTGTTGATCTCTGCGAGGTATTGCCGCAGCTCGTCCCCGGCATCCGCCGAGGACAGCCGGACGATGGTGACCTGCTGCCCCAGCGACCAGACGTCCCTGGCTCGCCACAGGCCCGGGCCCGTCATCTCCTCCTCCACCTCGGCGAGGGCCTCCATCATCCACGGCTCCTCGCCGGTACCCACCAGGAGCAGCTGTCGGAAGCGACGGAGATTCGGCCATTCGGCGCCAGTAGGATCCTGAAACGTGACCGTGAACGTCTTCTCGTTCCGGACCGTCCGGATCGTGGGCTCGAGGGCGCCGTAGACGTCGTCTCCCACGTCTTCCCACAGCTCGGGAGCCATCACCGCGATGATGCTGTTGGGATCGCCGTAGGAGAGCGGGCGGTCGCCGCAGGCGACGACCGCGAGAGCGAGGACCGTCGAGAGTGCGAGCTTGCGCATGGTAGATTCCCGATGAGGTTGGGCGTGCTGTGTTCTACCGGCGTGAGGGCAGGGGGTTTCGGCGCTCAGCTCGGCGCAGGGCCGAGATTCCTGTCCAGCAGCGCCTGTGGATCGGGGTCGCGGCCCATGAACTCCCGGAACAGATCCTCCGGGTCCATGGAATCCCCGCGGCTCAAGATGGCGTCCACGTAGCCCCTGCCGACGGCCGCGCTGAAGATCCCTTCGTCTCGGAAGCGCGTGAAGACGTCCGCATCGAGCACCTCGGACCAGAGATAGCTGTAGTAGCCCGCAGCGTAGCCGCCCGCGAAGATGTGAGTGAAGGATGTCAGGATGTGCAGATCCGCGAATCGGGGCGAGGGGGAGAAGGCCAGGAAGTGCTCCCGGGCGAACGCCATCACCCGTTCGCCGAGGGCGGCCACGGCGGCCGCATCCTCCGCGGGGTCCCGGGCGAGCTCGGGGGCGAGCCTGTCGTGCGCGAGGAGGTCCAGGGTCCCGAACGACAGCTGTCGCATCTGAGCCCAGCCCCCCATGAAGCGGCGAGCGGCCACCATCCTCTGGAAGAGCTCCTCGGGGAGGGGCTCGCCGCTCTCGTGATGGCGGGCGAACAGGCCGAGCGCCTCCCGCTGCCAGCACCAGTTCTCCATCAGCTGGCTCGGCAATTCCACCCAATCCCAGGCGACGTTGATCCCGGCTCGGGAGGGGATCTCGACCCTCGACGTGCAGTGATGGAGCAGATGGCCGAACTCGTGGAACGTGGTTTCCACCTCCCGGTGGGTGAGGAGAGCCGGGGTCTGATCGTCGGGCGGCGTGAAGTTCCCGCAGATGACGCCCAGGTGTGGCTCGAATCCGTCGTCCGTCGGCGTGCCCGTGACGAAGTGGTTCATCCACGCCCCCTGGCGCTTCTCCTTGCGGGGGAACCAATCCGTGTAGAAGGAGCCCACGTGGGTCCCGTCTTCATCGAAGATCTCATAGTACCGGACGTCCGGATGCCACACGGCCTCCGCGGGACGCTCCTCCACCCGATAGCCGAAGATCAGCCTCACGATCTCGAACAGCCCGGCGAGGACGCTGTCGAGGGGGAAGTAGGGGCGGAGCGCCTCATCGTCCACGTGGTAGCGCCGCTTCCTCAAGTCCTCCATCACGTAGGACACGTCCCAGGGAGCCAGGGTGTCCAGGCCCAGCGTGGCGGCGTGGGCTTCGAGCTCGGCCACGTCCCGTTCCCAGTAGGGCCGTGTCCTCGCCACCATGTCCTCCTCGAAGCTCAGAGCCCGTTGCCCCGACTTGGCCATCCGGTCCTCGAGGATGTAGTCCGGGAAGGAGGCGTACCCGAGGACGTCGGAGAGCTCCTTGCGCAGGCGGAGGATCCGGGCGGCGAGCCCTCGATTGTCGTAGTCCCCGTCCCGGCAGCGCGTGGTGTAGGCGCCGTGGATCGCCCGGCGTAGCTCCCGGTCGTGGCAGTGCTTGAGGATGGGCTCCACCGACGGGTAGTCGAGGGTGAGGAGCCACCCGTCCAGCCCCTGCTCGTCGGCCTTGGCCCGGGCACGACGCCTCGCGGCCTTCGGTACGCCACCGAGCCGCCGCTCGTCCTCGATCAGGATCTCGAAGGCCGCGGTCGCGTCCAGGACGTTTTCACTGAACTTCTGCTGGATCTGCGCGAGCTCGACCCTGAGGGCAGCCAGCCGCTCCTTCTTGTCCGCGGGGAGATCCGCGCCTGCCCGGCGGAACTCATGCACCGTCTTGTCCAGGTGGCGTCTCCGCACGCCTTCCAGGGACGCGGCCTCGCCCGTTTCGGCGAAGCTCCGGATCCGGGCCCACAGGGGCTCGTTCAGCGGAAGCCTCGACCAGAACTCCGAGATCTCCGGGAGCACCTCGTTGTAGGCGTCCCGCAGCTCCGGGGACTCCCTCACCGACATCAGATGGGACGCGGGTGTGGTCCTCCGGCTCAAGCGCTCCAGCGCATCGTCGAGGCGCTCCAGCGTGTTGGCCCACGTGGGGGACGCGGGATCGCCGGCGAGCGCCTCGACTTCGGACTGGGCTTCGGCGAGCGCCTGGCGCACGCCTGGCGCCACGTGCTCCGGCCGGATCCGGTGGAAGGGGATCCGGAAGTCGTCAGCAAGGAGGGGGTTGGTCTGGGTGGCCATGAGGATGTCGGGTGCCGGGAGATGGCGGGTGGTCGGTCTTCCTGGTCGGCGGAGAAGTTGGGCCGGAGGGGGGGTGTGCGCCATCTTGGTCCCATGGTCCGGCTGCCCATCGTCTGGTCGCCCCTCTACGAGGTGGACATCGGCCCCCACGTCTTCCCCACCCGGAAGTACCGGCTGGTGAGGGATCTTCTCCTTCGCGACGACGTGGTGGACGAGTCGTCCTTCGTGTCCCCGGAGCCCGCGTCGTGGGACGAGCTGACCCGCGTCCACACACCCGGATACCTCGGCAAGATCCAGGAGGACGAGCTGTCGCCGTTGGAGCGGATGAGGCTCGAGGTGCCTTTCTCCGCCGCCCTGCGCGAGGCGAGCATCCTCTGCTGCGGCGGAACGCTGCTCACGGGGAGGCTGGCCGTGGAGGGGGGAGTGGCGGCGCATCTGGGCGGTGGATTCCACCACGCCTTCGGGGGCCACGGCGAGGGCTTCTGCCTGCTCAACGACGTGGCCGTGGCAGCGGCGGGGTTGGTGGGCGAGGGCCTGGCCAGGCGCGTCGCCATCGTGGATCTGGACGTGCACCATGGGAACGGGACGGCCGACATCTTCGCCGACGAGGATCGGGTGTTCACGTTCTCCATGCACGAGGACCAGAACTACCCCGCGGTGAAGCCGCCCTCCGACCTGGACGTGGGGCTCCCCCGGGGAACCGGGGACTCGACGTATCTGGCCCTTCTCGAGGAGCACCTGCCGCAGGTCCTGGAGAGGGGGCGGCCGGATCTCGTCTTCTACCTGGCGGGTGCCGATCCGTATCGGGAGGACCAGCTGGGCGGCCTCGACCTCTCCCTGGACGGTCTGCGACGCCGGGACAGGATGGTCCTCGAGGCCTGCGCCCGACACGGCGTGCCGGTCGGTGTCCTGTTGGCCGGCGGGTACGCGTTTCGGCAGTCGGACACGGTTCGGATCCACGCGGCCACGGTGGAGGAAGCCGCTCGGGTCCGCTCCCGACCCGCGTCCCAATGATCGTGTCGCCGTCCGGCTCGGGTCGTGGCGGAGGGCACTCCCACGCTCACCGCATGGTCGAGCGAGGAAAGGAAGGGACGCGCCTCCGGTGGGTGCTGGGCATCACGAGCACGTTCATGCTGGCAGAAGCGGTCGGAGGCTGGCTGTCGGGGTCCCTGGCGCTTCTGGCCGACGCCGGGCACATGTTCACAGACGCGGGCGCCCTGGGCCTCTCGCTGTTCGCCATGCGCATCGCGGGGAGGCCGGCGAGCCCGGCCAGGACGTACGGATATGTCCGTCTGGAGGTGCTGGCCGCCCTGGTCAACGGGGCCACCCTTCTGGTGATCGCCGGCCTCATCGTGGTCGAGGCCTGGGAACGGATCCGGGATCCCGTCGACATCGACGGGGTCGTGATGCTGTCCGTTGCGACCCTCGGCCTGGGCGTGAACGTGGCGGGCGCCCTGCTGCTGCACGACCACGCCCACGACAACCTCAACGTCCGGGGCGCCTACCTGCACGTCATGGGCGACCTCCTGGGGTCGGTGGGGGCCATCGTGGCTGGCGTCGTGATCGTCACGACGGGGTGGACGCTGGCGGACCCCATCGTCTCGGTGGTCATCGCCGCCCTCATCCTCCTCAGCGCGTGGAAGCTGGTCCGCGAGGCGACCGAGGTGCTGCTCGAGGCCGCCCCCGCTCACATCGACGTCGCGGACGTGGTCGACCAGCTCGAAGGCATCGACGGGCTCCAACAGGTGCACGACGTCCACGTCTGGACCCTGACCAGCGGATTCATCGCTCTCTCGGCCCACGGCGTCATCGATGATCCCACCGAGCACACGCGCATTCTCGAGGATGTCCAGGCGCGCATGGGGGCCCGTGGGATCGAGCACGTGACCTTCCAGATCGAGCTGCGGCCTCTCTATCGGCTCCCCTCCTCGGGCGTCCCGAAAGATGGCGAAGAAATCTGTTGACAACGTCGGGGTCGGGATTACTTTCGCGCCAAGCGCCCCGGTCGCCCCTGCACGGCGGTGGCGGGCCCTGGGGAGACGGCCTCCGGAGGAGAA
>JBDHGI010000007.1:0-44653 GCA_039589955.1 Gemmatimonadota bacterium
CGAAAGCGTACACCGCGGTCGGGGAGCTTGGCGAGCCACTCCTGGCGATGGGCCGGGTTGTAGACGCGCTTGCCTGGAGCCTGGATGGCCCGAGCGCGGAAGAGGGCCTTCAGGCGCTGCTTCATCCGGCTTGCTGTCGTCGACCACGTTCTGGTAGGTGCGAGTGAGCTCGCACAGGGTGGCCTGGTGCGGGTTCCCATGATAGACGGGCCGCAGGCCACCGCGGCGGAGCTTGTGCGAGAGCTCGTCAGCATCGACCTGGTCACCCTTGTTGGCGAGCCGGTCTTCCTTGCGTCGGTGGCAGACGACCACGCGATCAACTCGAGCAGGGCATGCTCCCCTGTGGGGAGGACACCGCGGGCGATCACCCGTCCGTCCTCTTGCCGAACCGAGGCCACTGTCGCCGATTGATGGACATCGAGGCCGTCGTACTTCGTGCAGCGTTTCATGAGAGCCGCTCTTCGCTGGGATCCAACGGTCAGCGTCGACTCGGTGGTACCCCCGGCAGGGGGCGTGCTCTCAATATCCGTTCGGAGGCCCTTGCTCGTTGTCCGACACTTCTTGGTTCAGAGGTCGCGGGAGAGCCAGGCTGGGATAACTGTTTGCCAAAGTTCACCGTGAATCCAATGCGACAAGCTTCCTGGCCATCGATGCGATCCAACGTGGCCGTGCTTCTGCTCGGGTGCAGGTGTACTGCGGGGGCGAAGAAGAGGCTAGAGCCAGGAGTCTTGCGGTTGGATTCTCCCGCGTGCTGGGTCTCACGATCGATACCGGGGGTGGCGGGGTGCCGGAGTGCGAGTGGGCTCCAATCACGGGCCAACGACCCTTGGGGCTCCGGGCCCAATTCGGAGGCATCAGAATGCTGGGTGACTCCGTCCAGATCCTGATGACCGCGAGCTGCGTCAGCCACGGCACACCATCGGAGGAGAGACCGCGAGGCCTCGCACAGGGCCGGGTCTACTTCTTGTCGAAGGACTCCGATGGGGAGTGGGGGGTGGCGGGCTATGGCGCTCGCTACGCTACTTGAGGCGCGCACCGTAGTCGTGCAGGCTATTTGCGGAACATGGAGCACGCGTTCCGCCAGCACGAGCGCGGCTCACTTGGTGACTTGGAGTGGAATCTCTACGCAAGCATGATTCGCACTCCCTGGCCTCGAGGGCGTCGACTCAGCTGGCCACGTCATTATCGTACGCTCAATCCGCCCTCGAACCGGATGGAGCCGAGGCCATGTCGATCGACCCCCACGAGCCGAACCCGGTCGAGATTCACGACTCGAAGGGAGTCTACGCTTCGTACGGCGTCGGCATGACGATCCTCGCCGCCGCATCGGCGACTGCCCCGGGCTGGGGGCCAATCTTGGCGATCGCGTTCGGCGTCCACGCAGTGTGGGCGCTGCGCCGGCTAGTTGATCGCGGCCCGCGCATCCGGATCACGTCGGAGGGCATCATCGAAGAGAACTTCTGGTACTCGGAGATCATCGACGTTCGTCCAACGCGCTTCGCTCTCATCGAAGTCGAGCTCAGGGACGAGGGCGCCTTCCTGGAGCGACTGTCGCCCCTTCGTCAGATGGCACGTTTCAAGCTCCGGCTGTTCGGGTTCGGACCTGCGCTCATCACTCCCTGGGGCATGAACCGATCAACGGGTGAAGTAGTGACGATGCTCCAGGAAGGTCTGGACCAGTACGTTCTCGAGTCAGCCAGGAAGCAGGTGCTGCCCTCGAATGGAGAGGTGCCCTAGCAGGGATAGGCGCTGAGCCGCCGCGAAGGCGACGGCAGCCCTCAGTTCATCGACGGGTCGTAGGGCATCCGGGACAGCTGCCGGAACTCCGGCCCCTTCCTCTCGAGCACCCGACTCCACAGGAGGTCTGGTGCGTCGGTGAACACGTCTTCCTCCTGTGCCGGCTCGAGGATCCACGAGTCGGCCTCCATCTCCGCCTCCAGCTGGCCCGGTCCCCAGCCGGAGTAACCGGCGAACAGCCGGGCTCTGAGTATCCCCGGCCGCACGTCTTCCGAAACGTCCCCCACCAGGAAGCCGACGGACCCGAAGACGAGGATGTCCGCCAGCTCGGGATGCTCGAGCTCGGCGAGCAGCACGGGGCTGGCCGGTCGAACCGGGCCACCCTGGAAGAGCGGCTCGTCCGGCGGCACCAGGGAGCTCAGCACCGGAACGGCCTCCTGGACCGTCACGTCCAGGGCACGATTCAGGACCACACCGAGGGCGCCGCCGGCGTTGTGTTCCCCCACGAGCACCACGGTGTGGCGGAAGTTGGGATCGAAGAGGCCCCCGCTGGAGATCAGCAGGTGGCCTCGCAAGCTCTCCATCACGTCACCTCGTCTCGGCGTCCGAGGAGTACGGACGGCCTACTCGGAAACGTAGAGGACCCCGATGCACCGCGCCACGCGCCGGCCTGGCCCTCGTCGCGTCGGCGGTGAGAAGCAAATGCTGGCGGAAGCACGACCGGCCGGGCAACTTCCGAGCAAGTTGGTCCCTGTCAACGACCTCATCAGGAGAAATGCCTCATGCGCAAGCGCCTCGTTGGATTGGCCGCCGTCGGGCTGTGGGCTGCCACTGCACCGCTGCAAGCCCAGATGACCCTGGGCCCGACCGTGGCGTGGGAGTCCGACCTGGACTTCGGCGTCGGGGCCACGTTTCGGGCGCCGCTCACCAGCGCGGGCGAAGGTGTCGGCATCATGGCCGACGTCCTGATCTTCTTCCCCGATGTCGGCGACTATTTCGAGATCAACGGGAACGTCACCTATGATCTGCCGCTCGAGGAGTCGACGGCCCTGCCGTTCGTCCTGGCCGGCCTCACCATCGGCCGGTCATCCGGGGAAGTGCTGGGAGTCAGCTTCTCGGATACCGCGGTGCGTCTGAATATCGGTGGTGGTGTGGAGTTCGATGCAGGTACACTGCGCCCTTCGGCGGGGATCAGAATCGAGCTTGGAGACGGTGACGCCGTCATCTTCTTCGCGTCGATCCCCTTCACTGTCGGGGATTGAGGAGAGGTCGGGTCCCTTGAGCCACCTGCTGGAGCGCCTCGAGGAGTGGTATTCGTCGCAGTGCGACGGTGAATGGGAGCATCGGTGGGGCGTGCAGATCGAGACCCTCGACAATCCCGGATGGCTGGTGCGGATCGACCTGGTCGGGACGTCTCTCGCGACTGCGTCCTTCGAGAAGTCCGAGAAGATGGAGTCGGGGGACCAGTGGTTGGAGTGCAGGACACGAGACGGGCAGTGGGTCGGGGCCGGTGGTCCGTCCATGCTGCGGCAGATACTGGCAGAATTCCTGGACTGGACCCGTGCTTCGGAGGGTGGAGGGCCGGCCATACGTTGACCGCTTCGCCGGACACCTCGATGCGACGCGTCCTCGTCCTGGGGCCTGGTGGAGCGGGAAAGACGCACCTGGCCAAGGCCATCGCCGAGGCGCACGACCTCCCCGTCGTTCACCTGGACCAGCACTACTGGGGCGAGGGTTGGACCGCCCCACCCGAGGCGCAGTGGCGTTCCAGGGTCCTAGAGCTCTTGGAGGCGCCGGCATGGGTCATGGACGGCAACTACAGCGGCACGCTGGACCTCCGGATCCCTGTGGCCGACACGATCGTCTTGCTCGATCGGCCACCCATGCTTTGCGTCTGGCGCCTGATCAAGCGGCGAGTCGTGTACCGTGGCCGATCGAGGGACAGTCTACCCGAAGGCTGCCCCGAGCGGCTGACGTTCGAGTTCGTGTGGTGGGTCTGGACCTACCGGAAGCGCCGTCTTTCCGGCGTGCTCGGAAGACTCGCTGCCGTGGCGAACGAGAAGGAGGTCATCGTACTCCGGACCGGAAGGGACGTGAAGGACTTCTACCGCGGACTGTCCGCTCAGCGCGAGGCCGGAAGTCTGTCCGGCTGAGGGCGCGAAGGCCCCGCCTGAGCACAACCCCGGGGCGTGCGACGTTGGCTGACTGCAGGGAGGCGCCGATGACCAACGAAGAGAACAAGTCCCTCGTGCGACGCTATTACGAGGAGATCGTGAGCAGCGGCGACGTGGGCCGCCTCGAGGAGTTCATCTCGCCGGACTACGTCGAGGTCTACAACAACGTCACCTACCCCATGGGGATCGACGGGGCCCGGGAGCATGTCCTCGGCGTGCGCACCACCTACCCGGACCTGCGCATCACGGTGGATCGGCAGATCGCCGAGGGCGACTGGGTGGTCTCACAGGTTTCTGCCCGCGGGACCCACGAAGGGGTCTGGCTCGGAATGCGACCCACGGGAAAGGTCCTGGAGATGACGGCGGTCAACGTCGACCGCGTGGTCGACGGTCTCATCGTGGAGCACGGAGGCGCCGCCAACATGCTCGAGCCCCTCCTGGAGGCCGGGGCCATCCGCGTGGCCGATCCCGTGGAGGGCTGAGCGCGTTCGCCGATACCTTGACTATCTAAGTATGACCCTGCATCTTGGCGCTGATGCCTAGAAGGCTTGGTATACCCACGCGGATGCGCCGATGCCGAAAGAACGCAACACACTTCTGCACGGGACCCTCGAGGCCCTGGTCCTGAAGACCCTGTCGCACGGGCCGCGTCACGGCTACGCCATCGCCCGATGGCTCGAGGAGAGGACGGATCAGACGATTCAGGTCGAGGAGGGCTCGCTCTACCCGGCCCTGTACCGGATGGAGACCCGGGGACTCCTCAAGGCACAGTGGGGACGGTCGGAGCTGGATCGGCGGGCGAAGTTCTACCACCTGACGGAGGCAGGCGAAGCGAGGCTCCGGGACGAGGTGGAGGCGTGGGCCCGATTCTCGTCCGCTGTCTCGGCGGTGCTTCTCGCTTAGGAGCAGGGGCTGGGGAGGAATGGGAAGGAAGATCATCGCGCCGGGGCTGTTCCGGTTGGGCCGCAGGATCGTGGCCTGGGTGTTCAAGATGCCGGTCGACGAGGAAGTGGAGCAGGAGATCGACTTCCACGTGGAGATGCGCATCCGGGAGTACGAGGGCCGCGGGATGTCACGGGACGAGGCACGGCGCGCCGTGCTCTCGCGCTTCGGCGACCTCGAGCGGGTCAAGGCGGACATGAAGCAGCTCGGAAAGAGGAGGGACCTGCGGATGGAGCGGAAGGAGTGGTGGGGGGAGACCCTCCGGGACGTGCGGTACGGGCTGCGGCAGCTGCGCCGGGCTCCGGTGTTCACGGTGATCGCCGTGGTCACCTTGGCCTTGGGGATCGGCGCCAACACCGCCGTCTTCTCGGTGCTGAACGGGGTACTCCTGCGGCCACTGCCGTACGCCGCGCCGGAGCGCCTCGTCACGGTGACGAGCGCCTTTCCGACCATGGACTTCGACCGCTTCTGGGTCTCCCCGCCCGAGTACTTCGAGCTCAGGGAGTGGAACCAGGCCTTCCAGGACGTCGGGGGCTACCGCACCGGGTCTGCCGCCATCGAGACCGTGGATCAGCCCCTCCGGGTGACCTCGGCGGTGGCGACCTGGTCTCTGTTCTCCACCCTCGGGGTGCAGGCGGTCCGAGGTCGCACGTTCTCCGCGGACGAGGACCTGCCCGGGGCGGAGCCGGTGGTCGTCATCTCCCACGGACTCTGGGTGCGCGCCTTCGGAGGTGACCCGGGGATCATCGGCTCCTCGGTTCGGGTCAACGGACAGCCGAGCAACGTGATCGGGGTGCTGCCCGAGGGCTTCGACGTCGAGGACGCGGGCGTCGACGTTTGGGCCCCCATGAACATCGACCCCTCCGACCACGTCAATCGTCGAGGCAACCACTTCCTGAACGTCGTTGCTCGCCTCGCCGACGGTGTCACCCTGGAGCGTGCCCAGGCGGACCTCGATCGACTGGAGCTCCGCTGGCAGGAGGAATACGGCGACACCCATGCGCCGAGCCCGGACTTCCATCCGTACAGCGCCTCCGACCTCCGGGCGGACCTCCTGGGAGACGTCCGGCCCGTGGTGTGGCTCCTCATGGGTGCCGTGGGCTTCGTGCTCCTCATCGCGTGCGCCAACGTGGCGAACCTGCTGCTGGCCCGCTCCGAACACCGTCAGCGGGAAGTGGCGGTCCGGGTCGCCATGGGGGCAGGCAGGGGCCGCCTCCTTCGGCAACTCCTCGCCGAGGGCGTCACCCTCGGGCTGGCCGGAGGCCTGGTGGGGCTCGGCCTGGGGTACGTCGCCGTCGAGATGATCCTCGCCGTGAACCCGGACATCCCCCGGGCGGACGGCATCCGGCTGGATGCCGCGGTGATGGCGTTCACCGGGGCCGTGGCGGTAGCGACGGGGCTTCTCTTCGGGTTGGCGCCGCTTCTCAATACGACCCTCGGACGGGTCGGAGGCGCGCTGTCCGAGGGAGGCACGCGAACCACGCACGGGAGCGCGGGCGCTCGGGTCCGGAAGATGCTGGTGGTGGCCGAGGTGGCCCTCGCGGTCATCCTTCTCACCGGGTCCGGACTCATGCTGAGGAGCCTCTCTGCCCTCCAGGACGTCGACCTCGGCTTCCAACCCGACAACCTGCTCACCTTCCAGATCTCCCTGCCGACGGGTGGCTACGCGACGCCACAGGACGTGGTGGGGTTCTACGGCGACTTCCTGGACCGCGTCAGGGCCCTGCCGGGTGTCGTGAGCGCCACGGCCATGTCCGGGCTTCCCCCTCTTCGGGACGTGGACGCCAACGACACCGAGTTCGAGGGAGTTCCGCGCACGGAGGACGGCCCCGCCCACAACGTGGACTACTGGACCGGGGTCCAGGCCGACTTCCTCGAGACCACCGGAATCAGGGTCATCGAGGGCCGTGGCTTCGAGCCTGCGGACGAGGGTCGCGACGACCTCGTCATGCTGGTGAACGAGCGCCTGGCCAGGACCTTCTACCCGGATGGCACCCCCGTGGGGAGACGGATCCGCCCCTGCTGCGGCGACGACAACCCGTGGTTCACGGTGGTAGGCATCGTGGCCGACGTGAAGCAGGCGGGCGTGAGCAGCGACGCCGGGACCGAGCTGTTCTTCCTCAATCCCTCCGTCGGTAGGACGGGCTTCTTCGCATACCGCACGATGTCGTTGGTGGTGAGGACCGAGCGGGATCCCCTGCTCCTGGCTCCTCCGATCCGACGGACGCTGGCCGAGCTGGACGCGGCGGTTCCCATGGCCGACGTCCAGTCCATGGAGACGCACGTGTCACGCACCATGGCACAGCCTCGCTTCCTCACACTGCTGCTGGGTCTCTTCGCGGCCATCGCTCTGGTGCTCGCGGCCGTTGGGACCTATGGCGTCATGTCCTACGCGGTGGCGGCTCGGAACCGTGAGATCGGCATCCGCATGGCCATGGGGGCCGAGGCGTTGAGCGTGCAGCGCATGATGCTGGTCCAGGGGACGTTCCTGGCGGGGACGGGGGTGGTCCTGGGAATCGGAGGGGCGATGGGACTGACGAGGTTCCTCTCCTCGCAGCTCTTCGTGGTCAGCGCGACGGACCCGCAGACGTTCGTTGCGGCGCCCCTCTTCCTCGCGGCCGTGGCCGTGCTGGCGTGCTTCGTGCCGGCCCGACGTGCCACGAGGGTCGATCCTGTCCAGGCCCTCCGGGACGAATGACGGGGTGGCGCCATCGCGCTCAGCTGGGAATGCCCATCGCCTCCAACAGCGCTCCATAGGCGGGCTCGGAGCGCAAGGCATCGAACGCCGGGTCCAGGGTGACGTGCAGGAGCGACCAGGATCTGGCCTCGTGGGCCCGCCACAACCACTCCAGGGCGGTGGCCGCGTCCCCGGCGCGTCCATAGAGCACGGCGACGGAGTAAGCACCGCCTCGGCCTCGCTCCACTTGCTCGGCACGGTAGTCTGCCCACACCCGCATTGCATCCACGGGGCCGGCCTCGGCCAACGTGCGCTCCACGGCTTCGTGGAGCGCCGGATCCTCGGGCCAGGACTCGATCCAGTGGTCCAGGGCCTCGCGACGCTGTCCGGAGTTCCACAACGCCGATGCCACGAAGTCCCTGCCGATCTCCCGTCGATCCGGGAAGAGCACGCGCAGGCTGTCCAACTCCTGGATAACTTCATCGAATCGACCCAGGAACACCTTGTGACCCAGCACCGGAAGGACCGCCAGGGGCGATAGGGGATCGGCCTGTCTGCCGAGCTCTACCTGGCGAAGACCCGCCTCACCGTCTCCGAGAATGCTCAGAAGATCGCCGTATCCGTGTCGCGCGATGGCGTCATTGGGGTTGAGATCGAGGGCCCTCAGGAACCAGCGCTCGGCCGCCGGCCAATCCCAGTCATGGTAGAGGGCCAGGTATCCCGTCACGGCGTGGGCATCGCTCAACCGGTCGTCCAGCTCGAGAGCCCGAGCGGCTGACGTCCGGACCAGCGGCACCGTCTCCAGGAAGGGGCGCTCCCCGAACCACCCCAACAGGAGGTGCGTCATGGCCAGGCTGGCGTGGGCCGGGGCGAATGCAGGATCAAGCTCGAGAGCCCGGGTGAGGAGGCCCAGCGCCTGGCGCCACCCGGGAAGAGACGCCGTGCCAATGGCGTGTCGCGCCCTCAGGTACGCCTCGTAGGCGTCGGGGCTCGTCGTGGGGATGTCGATGGACAGGTCGCCGGCCCCGACGAGCTGGATCCGGAGCGCGCGGACGATCTCGCGCGCGATCTCGTCCTGGACGGCGAACACGCTTTCCAGCTCCCGGTCGTAGGCGTCGGACCACAGGTGGAATCCGTCCTCTGCGCTGATGAGCTGAGCGGTGATGCGGACCCTGCCGTTCTCCTTCCGCACGCTGCCGTCCAGGACCGTGCCGACGGAGAGCCGCTCGGCGACCGTCTTGATGTCCGCCCCGGTGCCCTTGAAGGAGAAGGAGGACGTGCGCGCCGCCACGCGCAGGCCGGGGAGCTTGGTGATGGCGTTGAGGATCTCCTCGGAGACCCCGTCGGCGAAGTACTCCTGGTCGCCGCCGGGGCTCATGTCCGCGAAGGGAAGCACCGCGATGGACGGACGGGGATCCACCGGGAGCCGATCAGTCGGTCGAGCGGCATCCGGAACAGCTTCCGGGGCTCTCGGGCGGCCCACCAGGCTCACCACCGCGGCCGCGATGGCGAAGAGCGTCGCAAGCATGAGGAGCTCGGGTCCGCTGACCCGTTGCCGGCCCTGCTCGCCGTGGTACCAGGCCAAGACGAGCACACCGAGGAAGCCGATGCCCGCGAGGACGATGACCACCTGACCGATCACCGAGGGCCAACCGAACTGCTCGACGACGAGGCTGGAAGACTCGACGATCACCCAGGCGGCGGCGAGGTAGGCCAGGGCCCACTGGACGAGCTTTCGTCGCCTCAGCCGCGTCAAGAACGAAGGATCGGACACGGGCGCCTCACGGATGGAGGAACCTCGACCAAATGATAAGGGGTCCGGCGTTGGAGGGCACGGAGTATCAAAGACCCGATCCCCCCAGCCGTGCCAGGATCCCCCTGAACCGGCGGTCGGCGCGCAGGGGCGTCAGGAGGGGGTCGGATTCGAGGACGGCGGCGGAGGCGGTCGGCGAGCGGGCGTAGCACCCGACCCACTCCAGGGCCTCGTCGCTGCGGCCCAGGTGGGCATGTAGCCCGGCCAGGATCAGGCAGGTGCCGGGATCCTCAGGCTTGATCGTCGCGGCCACCTCCGCCATGAGGAGCGCCCTCTCCGGATCGCCCTCCGCCAGGTACTGGCGGGGCTCGTAGAACGACGTGCGCGCGAAGGCGAGCTCGAGGATGCGCTGGTAGCTCCGCGCCTCCTCGGCGTCCTCCGTCGAGGCAGCCCCTTGCTGGAATGCGGGCACCTCCAACCGCTCCAGAAGCTCGTGGAGGGCCAGGTCGGCGCCGTCGCGCAGAGCCCGACTCACCTCCCGGTAGTGCTCGTCCCAGCCCACCAGCCTCCGCTCGGACCGCTCCAAGACTTCGCGGACCCGACGCACCTCAGAGGAACGGTCGAGGGCGGCGGCGCGTGCCCGAGCCGAATCCGTGGCGGTGAGGTCCTCGAAATCCCGGGCCAGGGATCGGTAGGCACGCCATGCATCGTGAGCCCTACCCGCGGACTCGAGCTCGCTGGCCTTCTCGTACCACGCCGCGTAGACCGAGTCGATCCAGGACGAGGGACGCTCCGCGAGACCTCTGATCACCGAGCGCAGCTCCAGCCACGTGACGGCACGGTCCATGACCTCCTCCGGGGGCCAGGCGTGAGGGCCGTCGAACACCTCGAATCGGTTCGGAATGGATCGGTCGTCCAGCCGGGACTCCAGCGCCAGCACCTCGTGGAAGTTGAAATCCAGATTGCCCACGGCTCCGAAGTAGTCGAAGGGCACACCCTGAAGGGTCAGCAGCACCATGCGCTGAGGATCATTCACCAGGGGGCCCGCGCCGACGCCCACGACGCCGGGGACGTTGCCTGGGAGCCGCTCCGCCGCCTCCCACGCGAAGCGGGCGGTTCCGGAGAAGCCGGCCAGGTAGACTCGCTCCGGGTCCACCGCCCACCGGCTCGGGACATCCCGCAGCAGGGCGTTGAGCGCCTCCACGTTGGGCTCGACGGGACCGTCGCTAACGGTGTTGTAGGAGCTCACCACGAGAAAGCCCAGCCGGTCTGCCACCGCCGCCACCAGAGGCAGGGGAACGAGCGCCCGGCCCCGGGCATCCATGAGGATCAGCAGGGGCCAGGTACGTCCGTCGTGGTACTCGCCGGGAAGATAGAGGGCGTAGGTCTGGGCCGTGTCCCCCTCGACCACCACCCGCGAGACCAACTCGCCCCTGGGGAGAGGCTCTTGAGCCCTGCCAGGCACCGTCGAGAGAAGGCCCGCGCACACCAGCAAGCCCACCCTTTGTCTAGCTATCGTCCAGAAAACCGTTGACATGATGATACTGATGTGCAATTATATCTGGACAATCGTTGTACAATCATCCTTCGGAGACAGAGACCAATGTTCCACTCGATCCTTCTTCGTGCCAGCATGGTGGCCATCACCTCCGTGTCTGTTGCCGCCTGCGGTGATGACGACCCCGTTCAGGTCGACGAGCCGACCATCATCGAGGTAGCCAGCCAGGCCGGCTCGTTCACGACCCTCCTGGCGGCCGTGGAAGCCGCGGGACTCACAGCGACTCTCGAGGGTGATGGGCCGTTCACCGTATTCGCGCCCGATGACGACGCCTTCGCAAGGATCCCGTCCGACGCCATCGAGGCGCTGTTGGCCGACACGGATCTGCTGGCCCAGGTGCTCACCTATCACGTGGTTCCCAGCCGCGTGACGGCGGCCGATGTCGTCGGGCTCGCCAGCGCTGCGACGGTGAACGGCAAGGCCCTGTCGATCTCCGTGACCGCCGGTAGCGTGATGGTCGACGGGGCTAACGTCATCGCCACCGACATCGAGGCGGGCAATGGCGTCATCCACGTCATCGATGACGTCCTCTTCCCGCAGCCGATCCTGGATCTCGTGCAGACCGCCCAGAAGGCCGGCTCCTTCAAGACGCTCCTGGCGGCACTCGAGGCCACGTCGCTGACGTCGGTTCTCAAGGGTGATGGGCCGTTCACCGTATTCGCGCCCACCGACGCGGCCTTCGCTGCCCTCCCCGAGGGCACGCTCGACGCGCTGCTGGCCGATCCTGAGACGCTGGCATCGATCCTGACGTATCACGTCGTGCCGGGCAGCGTAACGTCCGACCAGGTGGTGACGCTGACCGCCGCCACCACCGTGAACGGGGCCGACGTGTCCATCTCCGTGGATGGAAGCACCGTCCTCGTCAATGACGCCGAGGTCATCGCCGTGGATGTGGTCGCCAGCAACGGCGTCATCCACGTCATCGATCGGGTGATCATCCCTCCGATGATGTAGCGTACTCCGCGGGTCCGGATCGCCACGAGCCGGCGAGGAAGAACGGCCGCGGTGGGCTGATGCCCGCCGCGGCCGTCTCTCGCGCGGAATACGAAGGTCAGGCGAGCTCTTCGAGGACGGCCCGGAGCGGCTCGATTCCCTTCAAGACCAGGGCGCCCGGGGGAAGCAGGTCGCCCTCCAGCGCCTCCACGCCGCCGCCGCCCAGGAGAAGGACCGTCCCTCGGGGGAGCGCGGCTCGAAGGGCCGCCAGGTCTCTGGACGTTGCGACCGGGTCGGACACGTGGACCACGCTCAGGGCTACTGCCCGGGCCCCCAGCGCCGCGGCGGCCCGGGCGATGTCGCCCGGGGGCAGATCCGTTCCCAGGTGCGTGACGCGCCATCCTTCCAGGCCTGCCGCCGCGGCCACCAGCATGGCTCCCAGCCCATGACGCTCGCCGGAAAGGGTGGTGACCACCAGGCGGTGGGCGTCGGACTCCGCGGGGGTGGGCTCCGACAGCCAGGTGAGCACCCGTTCCAACACGGCGGTACAGAGGTGTTCGTGGGCGGGGTGCATCTCCCCCCGGTTCCAGCTCGACCCGACGCGATGCAGGAGGGGAGTGGCCACATGCTCCAGGAATGCGCCGGCGCCCAGAGTCACGGCGGCTCTCCGCAGCAGCCGCTCCAGCCCCTCTCCGTCGAGCTGTAGGGCCAGGCGGAAGCCTTCCTCCACCATCGCGGCGGACTCGGCGCCATTGGGATGCTCGACGGAAGTCGTGGTCGCGCGGGTGACCCGGTCCTCCTGTAGCAACGCCTCTGCCTCCTCGTCGGTGAGGGCAGCCACCGAGCTGATGGAGCGCCCGGCCTCAGTGAGCAACCGAAGCCGGGTGAGACGGAGGACGTCCTGGTCGGAGTAGAGCCTCTGCCGCCCCTCGGAGCGCCCGGGCTTCACAACGCCGTACCGCCGCTCCCAGGCGCGGAGCGTGGCGGGTGGGAGCCCCGTGCGCTGCGAGACCACACGGATGGGATGCCGGGGGATCATTTCGTCGGGCATGACGGGATTATAGACAGGTGTATAGTTTCTGTCAAACAAATATATGGACACACCCTTGACAATGTCCTGTCCAGGGCTCACTTTCCTGTACATCTATTGTACAATGCTATGCCAGGAGAGAGACCCATGCTGCACAAGCTGACTGTTGCCGCTCTTGCCGCTGCCCTTCTAGTGGGCCCGGCCACCGTCGAGGCCCAGATGGACGAGAAGGACATCGTGACCGTGGCCGTGGAGGCCGGGTCCTTCACGACGCTGGCGGCGGCCCTCGAGGCCGCTGGCCTCGTGGAGACGCTCCAGGGCGACGGACCGTTCACGGTATTCGCTCCCACGGACGAGGCCTTCGCCAAGCTGCCTGCCGGCACCGTGGAGGGACTCCTCGAGGACAAGGAGAAGCTCACGATGATCCTGACCTACCACGTTGTGGCCGGCGAGGTGACCTCGGATGAGGTGGTGAACCTCACGGAGGCCATGACCGTTGCCGGGATCAAGGCCCCCATCAAGGTGAAGGACGGGAAGGTCTGGGTCGGCGGCGCCGCGGTGTCCACGGTGGACATCCGGGCCTCGAACGGCGTCATTCACGTCATCGACAGCGTGATGCTGCCCTCGCAGTACTAGGGACCCTCTGCACGAGTTTGGCGCTTACTCGGGGCAACCAGCGAGCGGCGGCCGGAATTCCACCGGCCGCCGCGCCTGGCGCCCGAGGCTCCTCGGATCGATAGGAACACACGGGGGTGACGATGACCGGCGTAGCCTGCCCGAACATCGGGCCGCGACAGCGAAGACGGCGTCTGGCCGGCGGCGTCCTGGCACTGGCCGGCGCCGGGATCGTCCTCTTCGCGCTTCTCGCCGTGGATGCTCCCCGGGCCGCCCGCCTGCTCGTGGCTCTACCGGTGTGGGCCGGAGCCCTCGGCGTCTACCAGGCGAGGGCCAAGACCTGAATAGGCCTCGCATCGCGCGGTCTGCGCGACATGAACGGGCGTCCGGAGATCATCGATGACCCCGGCGAGCTGGCATCGGTGCGCTCCCAGGCGACGAGTGTGGGACGCAGGGCGTTGACCATCGCCGCCGTGGCGACTGCAGCGGTTCTCCTGCTACCGTGATGCCCCGGCCCGCTGGCTGCGCCGGTGCGGCCTCCTCACCCCCAACCCGATTCCCCGCCTGAGGACATGCCACCCGATCCGCCCTACCGCCTGTACGCCGCCCGGGCCCTCCTCGCGGCAAACGGCCTCCTCTGGCTCATTCTCGCCGCGGTGACGGTCGGACGCCCGTGGGCTTCGGGCGTCGTCCTCGCCCCAGCCTCGTACGTCCTCGCCCTCCTCATGCTGGGAAACGCCCTCGCGCTCTTCGGCCTGGCTCTGTGGCTTCGTCCCGAGAGCACGACGTCCCTCGTCGCTGCCGCCGTCTGGGTGACGGTGAACCTGGCCTTGTCGATTACGGATCAGGTGGGCGTCATGGACGTGCTCGTCGCGATCCTGAACGCGGTCACGCTGGCGGCAATCGGGAACCTGCGCCGCCGGGCCGTAGGCTAGTCTGACCTCCGGTCACCGCACCAGGCTTCGGGCGGGGATGCCTGGCCCGCCCCTTCCCGTCGGTGACTCAGGAGATCCTCCTGGGAGATACGACCGAACCGGGCGTCGATGGCGTTGCGGATCTGCTCGAGGGTCTGCCCCTCTCCGTGCCGGCGGTACGCCAGCCTCGCCTGTCCTTGGCAGATCTCGCAGAACTGGGCCATGCCGCCCTCCTCGTAGCACGTGAGCAGGGAGTAGTAGCCGGGCAGCTCGGCGCACCCGCAGGTGCAGCGGATGCCGTCCGCGATCTGAGGGATCTCACGGACCATGTCGTAGAGGGGCGCCGCCGCCGGGTTCGTTAGCTTGTCGGCGGTCAGCACCTTGGAGGCGTCGATGCCCGGGCGCGGCTCGGGGTGGTCCGTCGACCCGAAGACGCTCCACGCCGCGAGGCGCCGGGGACCGATCCCCAGCAGGGCCAAGGCACCCAGGGGGAGGGCCTTCAGGAAGCTCCTTCTCGTGTGCTGCTCTGCTGACATCGTTCCGTGCCGCTGCGAGGAGGGAGGGAGGGTCGGAAGCCCGACCGCAAACCTAAATGCTACCGCTCCGACGCCTGGTAGCTCAAGAGTGTCGTGCACCGCCAGCCCGTCGGAAGGAAGAGTCCGGTAATCCCTCGCGGCTGGACTACGCCCCCTTCCTGGGCCAGGTTGCCTCCCGACGTCGTTTCGTCCGGGGCTCGGTATGAAGGAGACGAATGGCCATCCGCCGCAGAGACAACGGAAGGGGAAAGACCGTGGGCCTCTGGCTCGGCGCGGCCTGCTTCCTGCTCCTCATGGCCTTTCCGGTGGACCCGGCCAACTCGCCCGCCAGTCGCCTGGCCGCGGTGGCCCTCCTCATGGCCGTTTGGTGGGTGAGCGATGCCATCCCCCTCTTCGCCACGGCGCTGCTCCCCCTGGTGCTCTTTCCCACCCTCGGCATCATGGGGGGCCGTGAGACGGCGCCGATCTACTTCAACAGCACCATTGTCCTCTTCATCGGGGGCTTCATGATCGCCCTCACCATGGAGAAGTGGAATCTGCACCGGCGCATCGCGTTGTCCATCATTCATGCCGTGGGAGGGGGCCCAGCCCGCATCGTGCTGGGCTTCATGCTCGCCGCGGCGTTCCTGTCGATGTGGATCTCCAACACCGCCACGGCGGTCATGATGGTCCCCATCGGCCTCGCCATCGTCCTGCAGATCGAGGAGGAGTTCGCGGCGAACAAGGCCGAGACCCATCCTTTCACGGTGGGCCTCATGCTGGGGATCGCGTATGCGTGCTCCGTGGGCGGACTAACCACTCTGGTCGGCACACCACCCAACCTCTCTTTCGTTCGGATCTTCGAGATCCTCTTCCCCGAGGCTCCCTCCATCGCGTTCGGGCAGTGGATCGTCATGGCGTTCCCCATCGGGGCCGTGTTGCTGTTGGTGGCCTGGGTCCTCATCACGCGGGTGTTCTACCGGACGCCCGAAGACATCACCATCGATGACACGGTGATCCAGGCGGAGCGGTCCCAGCTGGGAGCCATGTCCTTCGAGGAGAAGGTGGTGGCGCTCGTGTTCGCCTCGACCGCCGTGCTCTGGGTCTTCCGGGTCGATCTGCAGATGGGGCTCTTCGTCGTTCCCGGGTGGGGCCGCCTGTTGCCGGCGCCCGGCATGATCGACGACGGAACCGTGGCCATCACCATGGCCTCTGTCATGTTCTTCATCCCCACACGGAACCGCTCGGGGGGGGACAGCCGGATCATGGGGCCCGACGTCATCCCCAGGCTCCCGTGGAACATCGTGCTGCTCTTCGGCGGTGGCTTCGCCCTGGCAGCCGGCTTTCAACAAACCGGCCTGGCGCAGCTCATCGGAAGCCAGTTCGAGGCCATGGCCAGCCTGCCCACGTTCCTGATGATCCTGCTGGTGTGCCTCATGCTGACGTTCCTCACCGAGCTCACCAGCAACCTCGCCACCACGGAGATGATCCTGCCCATCCTGGCGTCCATCGCGGTGGTCACCGAGACCCACCCGCTCATCCTCATGATCCCGGCGACTCTGTCCGCTTCGTGCGCCTTCATGATGCCCGTGGCCACCCCGCCAAACGCCATCGTATTCGGAAGCGACCGGATCTCGGTGGGCGAGATGGCCAGGGTGGGGATCGTGCTCAACTTCATCGGGGCCCTCGTCATCGCCGCCGTCGTCTTCACGGTGGGCACCGTGGTGTTCGAGATCGATCCGTCGGTGCTGCCGGAGTGGGCCTCCAGCATGGCGGGACCCGGAGGGTGAGCGCCCCGCATGTCGAACGCTGAGCCTCCGATCATGGACGACCGACGCGAAGAGCTTCTCGAGGCGTGGCGGACCAACAACCGCATCAACCTCATCCTCCTCGACCATATCACGGAGGAGGGATTGCGCTGCACGCTCTCCACCAGGGGAGGTCGTGACGTGGCGCGCCAGTTCGCGCACCTGCACAATGTTCGCATCTGGCACCTGGAGAAGCGGGCGAAGGACCTGGTCGACGGGCTGGAGACCTTCGCCTCCAAGGACTCGCCGAGCAGGGAGCGCCTCGCCGAGGCGTTGGCGGCATCGGCGCTCGCCGTCGAGACCTTCCTCGGCGACGTGCTGGAGGGGAAGCCCCGAAGAAGGGGATTCAAGAAGGGGATCTTCACGACCCTCTCCTACTTCGTGGCTCACGAGAGCCACCACCGGGGAAGCATCCTCCTGACGCTGAAGCAGAGCGGCCACGCGGTGGACAGGGATGTCGCCTACGGAATCTGGGACTGGGATCGGAGGTGAGCTGAGAGATGAAGGCCGTGACCTTCAACGTCACCGTGCCAGGCTTCCTGCTGGGCAAGGGACTCGGGAGATTCACCGAATCCGCGGTGTTCGGGCGCCTCAGCGGCGTCCGCCTCACCGAGGTTCCCGAGCCGGCGCTTCCCGGCGACGACTGGGTCCGCCTCGAGGTGCTCAAGGCCGGGATCTGCGGGACGGATATCGGGACCCTCACGTTCAAGGCCAGCCCGGCGATGGAGCCCTTCGGCTCCTTCCCGGCGGTTCCCGGGCACGAGGTCCTCGCCCGGGTCCTCGAGGTGGGGCCGGCCGTGCGCAGGGTGGAGCCCGGACAGCGGGTAGTGGTGGATCCGATGATCTCGTGCACCGTACGGGGCTATGCAGGCCAGCGGCAGTGCCGGTCCTGCACCGAGGGGATGCACTGCACCTGTGAGCGCATGGGCGAGGAGGGACTCCTGGAAGTGGGTGGTCGCCGCATGAGGAGAGGAGCCACCATCGGGTTTCAGTCCGACCTTCCGGGTGGGTGGGGCGAGAGGATGATCGTCCACGAGACCCAGCTCTTCCCGGTGGATGAACGGCTCGGTGACCGGGCGGCGGTGCTCATCGAGCCCTTGGCCGTGGGAATGCACGCGGTGCTTCAGACCCGGCCGTGGGGCCAGGGGCCCGTTCTGGTGGTGGGAAGTGGGCCCATCGCCCTGGGCACCGTCTGGTCTCTCCGAGCCGCCGGCTACCAGGGGGAGATCGTTGCCCAGATCAAGCGAGGCCACGAGGCGAAGCTCGCACGGAAGCTGGGGGCCTCCCACGTCGTCTCCCCAGGAGACGAGGCACGCCAGGCCCTAATCGATACCGGCGCCCAGGCTTACCTCCCCATCGTGGGAGACGAGGTCTACGCGGGGGGCGGCTTCCCCCTGGTCTTCGATTGCGTGGGCAGTGGGCAGACCATCAGGCAGTGCCTCCGCTACGCGACACCCCGGGGAAGGATCGTCATGCTGGGGTGCGCCGCCGAGATCGCCAAGCTCGACCTCACCTTCGTGTGGGCGAGGGAGCTGCAGGTGAAGGGCTTCGTGGGCTACGGCGCCGAGGAGTGGCAGGGCGGGCGGGCCCACACCTTCCAGATCACCCACGACCTGCTGGTGGAGTCGGGAGCCCCGGTGGACGAAATGGTCATCCACGAGTTCCCCCTGAAGCAGTACCGGGACGCGCTGTCGACGGCGGCGAACCGCCGGCGGACCGGGTCCATCAAGGTGCTACTCGATCCCAAGGCGGGGTAGCCATTCCCGCACGATTCCTGTAACTGTCCGATATGAGCACTCAACCCCGTGTCGTGATCGTCGGTGGCGGTGTCGTGGGCGTGGCCTGTGCCTACGAGCTGGTACGCCGTGGTGCGCAGGTGATGCTTCTGGAACGGCACACCCTCGGCGCCGGGGCGTCCTTCGGCAACGCCGGCACGGTGAGCGCCGGTCATCCTCCCCTCAACAGGCCCGGCCGCGTCCGACAGGCTCTGCGCCAGATGAGGGATCCCACCAGCCCCCTGTACGTCGAGCCGAGCTGGAATCCGGAGCTGTGGCGTTGGCTGGCCGACTTCGCGCGTCACTGCACCAGCAAGCACGTCGAGGAGTGCATGAGCACCTTGGCTCCCCTCGGCTTGAAGGCGCTCCAGTCCTTCGACGAGCTGGTGGACGAAGAGAGCATCGACTGCGGGTATCGCCGGGACGGGTACTTCGATGTCTGCCGGACGGAGAACGGCCTGTCGGAGGCGGTTCACGAGGCCCGCCTCATCCAGCGGTTCGGCTTCAGCCCCGAGGTGCAGGACGGAGATGCGCTGCGCCAGGCGGAGCCGGCACTCTCGCAAGACGTCCGGGGCGGGGTCTTCTATCCTGAGGCCCGGACGCTGGATCCTCATCGATTCCTCCACGGGTTGGCCAGCGCGGCCCGACGCCTGGGGGCGGGGATCAAGGAGGCGGCGGAGGTGCGGGCCCTCGATATCCACCAGGGCCGTGTTCGGGGGGTGCACCTGTTCGACGGACAGCACGTCGAGGCCGACGCCGTCGTGCTCGCCACGGGACCGTTCAGCCTCAAGCTGGCCCGGAAGCTGGGCACCCGTCTTCCGGTGGAGCCGGGCAAGGGATACCACCGCGACCTGAAGGTGGGTCAGGGCAGCTCGCCCCCCCTCCGCATCGCGTGTGTCCTGAACGAGCGGTCGGTGTTCTGCACTCCCATGAGCGGGTTCGTACGGTACGCCGGAACCATGGAGTTCTCGGGCTTCAACCTGACGATGCGTCCAGACCGCCTGGAGCAGATCACGCGATCGGCGCAGGAGTACCTCCCCGACCTGGGGGTCGACGAGGTGCTCTCCGATTGGTGCGGGCTACGGGCGGTCGCCGCCGACGGGCTTCCCATCGTCGGACCCCTGCCTGGGGTGAAGGGCCTGATGGTGGCCACCGGCCACGGGATGCTGGGGCTTACGCTCGGACCGGTGACGGGAGAGATCGTGGCGGACTATGTCCTGGAGGACGCGACCGACTTCCGCTGGACGCCTCTATCCCCCGAGCGCTTCAGCTGAGAGTCCGGTCAGCGGATATCCACCACCAGCCGATTGGGGATCCGGAGCTCGAAGGCGCGGATCTGCGTGCCCTCGGCCAGCCCGGCCGCCCAGATGAGGCTCCCCTGGTCCACGCAGACGAGCCCGCCCTGCGCGAACCTCGTCAGGCCGAAGTCCTGGGTGCGGACCGAGGCGCCCGAGCCTTCGCCGCCCCGGGCAGGTCGGATGCGGATCACCAGCCTGGACTCGCCCGTGAGCTCGGGGGTGATCTCCTCTCCATCGCATTCCAGGGCCGTACCGAGCTCCCCGAGCTCCATCTCGTAGCCGGGGAACGGCGCGCTGTCCGAGAACTCGAAGACCGCCCGGTCGAAGCCCTCGTGCCCCGACACGTCGACAGCCTGTAGCCTCGCCGCGGCCGCCTGTGGGCTGCCACCCCTGCGCACGCGGTTGACGGTCCAGGGAAGCTCGACCGAGACATCGGCGAGGGTGAAGCCGACGAGGTCGGCCTCGGTGAGGGGCTCCCTCGGGATGGAGCGGACGAGCGTGTCGGGCTCGGGAGTGCCCATGTCCCGTGAAGAGGAACCATCCTCGCCGCCGCAGGCGGTCAGGAGCCCGAGCGTGAGCATGAGGGGAACCGTCGAGTTCGGGAAGGACATCGATCGCCTTCGTCTGGAGGTCTTTTCGAGTTCAGAGGGCTGAGTGACGGCGGTGTTACACTGACCGGTGCCGGAAGTTCGGCGCCCTCATAGGTCGAGACGCAGCTCCTCCGGATGAACCCGACTGGTCTCGGACACGCCGTCCACGTGGACCCTCTCGACCGCCAGCAGCGCGACCTTGGCGCCCAGGCCCCCGCTGAAGCCCCCGAGGCGTCCGTCCGCCGCCACGACCCGGTGACACGGGATGACGATGGGAATGGGATTGGCTCCAACGGCCTGGCCCACGGCCCGGGCCAGCTCCGGCCGCCGGACGGAATTGGCCAGATCCCCGTAGGTGGTCAGTCGTCCGTAGCCGACCTTCAGAAGCTCGTCGTAGACGGAGCGCTGGAAGTCGGTGACGGCGTCGAGGTCGAGGGGAAGGTCGAAGATATTCCGCTCCCGAGCGAAGTACTCCCTGAGCTGCGTGACCGCGATCTCGAGAAGCTCCGGCCACGCTTCGGGGGGATCGGTGTGGGCGTGCTCCGGAAGAGGCCCGAACTCGATGCGGCGCAGACCGGTCCCAGAGACCCAGACTGTGACGGGTCCCGCCGGAGTATCCGGCAGATGAGCCGAGTGCACCCGCGAGGTAGTCAGGGCTCCCCCTCCGTAGATGTCTTCTTCAGCGCCTCCTGAAGCGCATCGAATCCCAGGAGGGCGCATTTAATGCGCACAGGGAACTTGCTGACGCCCGCGAGCGCACGCAAATCGCCCATGCTCCGGTCCCTCGCCGCCTCAGCGTCCCCGTGCATCATGGCCGTGAAGCGCTCCGCGAGGGCGTCGGCCTCGTCGAGGGAGCGTCCCTCGATGAGGGTCGTCATCATGCTGACGGCGGCCTGGGAGATCGAGCACCCCTGCCCCAGGAACTTCGCCTCGGCGATCCTCTGGTCCTCGATGCGGAGCTGCAGGCGGATCTCGTCTCCACACACGGGATTCCGCATGTGGATCTCCACCGTCTTCTCCGGGAGCTCCGCCTTGTTCCGAGGGCTGCGGTAGTGCTCCAGGATGAGCTGCTGATAGAGGGAGTTGAGAGGAGGAGTCTCCATGGGTCGTCAATCTAAGAGGTCGAGCCCGGCGCGACAGAAGGCGTGCCGGGTGACGGACTCAACCGAAGATGGCCGTGACCGACCGGAGGCCGTCCACGAGACGGTCGATGTCGTCGGTGGTGTTGTAGAGGTAGAGCGACGCCCTGGCCGTGGCCGACACCCCGAAGTGGCTCATGACCAGCTGGGCGCAATGATGGCCTGCCCGAACGGCGATGCCCTCGGAGTCGAGGATGGTGGAGATATCGTGTGGATGAGCGTCACCGAGGGTGAAGGAGATGACCGCGGACCGCTCCTCATGGGAATCCGGTCCGTAGATGCGGATTCCGGGTAGCGAGGCCAGCCGCTCCATGGCATAGACGGTCAGGCCACGCTCGTGGTCCATGATGCTGTCCATTCCGATGCCGGCCAGATAGTCCACCGCGGCGCCCATGGCCACGGCGCCGGCGATGTTGGGCGTTCCCGCCTCGAACTTGTGGGGCAGCTCCGCCCAGGTGCTCATGTCCCGTTCCACGGTGTGGATCATCTCTCCGCCACCCTGATACGGCTCCATGGACTCCAGAAGCTCCCGGCGGGCCCACAAGGCGCCGATCCCCGTAGGTCCGCACATCTTGTGGCCGCTGAAGGCGTAGAAGTCCGCACCCAGGGCCTGGACGTCCACGGCGGTGTGCACGACGCCCTGGGCACCGTCCACGAGGACGAGCGCCCCCGAGCGCTTGGCCGCGTCAACGATGGTCCGCACCGGGTTGATGGTGCCGAGGGCGTTGGACACATGCGAGACAGCCACGAGCTTGGTGCGCTCGGTGAGGATCGAGTCCAGGTCGTCGAGGACCAACCGACCGTGGTCGTCGAGCTCCACATACCGAAGCCTCGCCCCCGTTCGCCGGGCCAGAAGCTGCCACGGTACCAGGTTGGAGTGGTGCTCCATGGTGGTGAGGAGGATCTCGTCGTCCGAGCTCACGTTGTCGAGGCCCCACGCGTGGGCCACGAGGTTGATGGCCTCGGTCGTGCCTCGGGTCCAGATGACTTCGGCTGCCTCGGCGGCTCCGATCCATCGGGCCACCTTCCCCCTGGCCTCTTCGTAGGCCACCGTGGCCCGCCGGGAAAGCTCGTGGATTCCGCGGTGCACGTTGGCGTTGTCACGCAGATAATACGCTTCCTGCACGTCGAGCACCGGTTGCGGCTTCTGCGATGTGGCGGCGCTGTCCAGGTACACGAGGGGCCTTCCGTTGACCTCCTGGTGCAGCGCTGGGAAATCGCGTCGGATCTTCCCGGGGTCGAGAGGCATCAGACCTCCACGTAGATCTCCCCGTCACGAACGTCCACGGGGAAGGACTTCACCGGACGTATGGCGGGGAGTGCCTTGTTGCGTCCCGTGCACGCGTCGAAGCGCGCTCCATGGTGGATGCAGACCACGTCGGATCCGTCCAGCTCTCCGTCGGACAGCGGGAACTCCTGGTGGGAGCACTGGTCCTCGAGGGCGTAGACGTCCCCGCCGACGTTCGCCAGGACCAGGGGCTGCGCTCCTGCCATGACACTCCGGAGCCCACCGACCGGCACGTCGGCCTCGGCGGCCACCCGTGTCCACTCAGCCACGGCGATGGCCCGGGGGAGGGACCCGCTTGGCGCACTCCTCACACATGGTGCTTCAGCTTCTCCTGGATGACCCGCGTGACCTTCTCGGCCACACCGCCCAGGGGGAGACGCGAGAGCACCTCGCCCAGGAAGCCGAGGACCACGAGTCGCTCGGCTTGCACGCGGGTCATGCCCCTGCTCATGAGGTAGAACTTCGCCTCGGCGTCCAGCTCCCCCACCGTGGCACCGTGGGAGCACTTCACGTCGTCCGCCTCGATCTCGAGGTTGGGGAGCGAGTCCGCCCGAGCCTGCGGGGACAGCAGTAGATTCCGGTTGGTCTGGTAGGCATCCGTGCGCTGGGCGCCCTTGTGCACGCGGATGATTCCCCGGAACACGGCCCTGCTCGCGCCGTCCAGTGCGCCCTTGTAGAGGAGATCGCTCCCGGCGTGATCGGCGACGTGGTCCTGGCTGGTGTTGAAGTCGAAGTGCTGGTCCTCGTCGCCGAAGTAGAGCCCGAGCATGTCGGAGTTCGCTCCGGGCCCCAGGAGCCTCGCGTTGAGGTCGACTCTCGTGGTCGTGCCGCCGAGAGCGACGTTCAGCGTGTCCAGCGTCGCATCCCGGCCGGCCAGCGTCCGCTGGACCGCCTGATAGAAGCCACCCCGGCCCAGACGTTGGACGGCCACGTACTGGACCTGTGCTCCATCCTGGGCGATGATCTCGACCGCGGAGGAGGTGAGGGTCTGACGCTCGAAGTCGTCGGACAGCACCTCGTCGACGTACGACACCTGGCTGGCGGTCTCGGCGACGATGAGGGTCCGGGAGAAGTAGGCGACCCCCGACTCGCTGAACCAGCGGGTTATGCGCACGGGGTCGTCCAGCTTCACGCCCCGGGGCACGTAGAGGAAGATGCCGTCGTTCCAGAGGGCCGCGTTGAGGGCTGCGAACTTGCCCTCCTCGGGCGGCACGGCCCTGGTGGCCAGGTACTCCTTCACCAGCTCCGGATGGGTCTCCACCGCGTCGTGGAGAGAGGACAGGACGACGCCCTTGGCCGCCAGACCCTGGTCGATGTCCGTGTGCACCACGTGACCATCGATGAGCACCAGGTGTCCCGCGGCTTGCCGATCCTGGGCCATGGCCTCGCGCAGCCGGATGGGCCAGGACTCGAAGTCGTCCGCGGCCGCCTCGGCGCCGCTGAGCTTCAGGGAATCCAGGTCCAGCTTCCGACGGAGGTCCGTATACCGCCACTCCTCCAGGCGGGTCGTCGGCATGGGGGTGCGCTCGTAGACATCCCATGCATGGTCCCGTCGCTCCCGAAGCCAGACCGGCTCCTTGACGGAGACCCTGCCGACGGCGGCTCCGTTGAGGGCCTCGGTGATACCTTCCATCAGACCTGTCACGTTCATCCTACCGACCCTTCCATCTCCAGCTCGATGAGCCGGTTGAGTTCGACGGCGTATTCGAGAGGCAGCTCCTTGGCGATGGGCTCGATGAACCCGCGGACGATCATGGCCATGGCCTCGTCCTCGGGGATGCCCCGACTCGTCAGGTAGAAGAGCTGCTCCTCACCGATCTTGGATACCGATGCCTCGTGACCGACGTTGGCGTCATTCTCCTCGATCTCGATGTACGGATAGGTGTCCGTACGGGACGTATCGTTGATGAGCAGGGCGTCGCACTCGACGTTCGACCTGGCGTGGTGCGCACCCTCGTGCACCTTCAGCAGACCCCGATACGAGGACCGGCCGTGTCCCTTGGAGATGGATTTGGACACGATGGACGAGGTCGTGTGCGGCGCGGCGTGAATGACCTTTCCGCCGGTGTCCTGGTGTTGCCCGTCTCCGGCATAGGCGATGGAGAGGATCTCGCCATGGGCGCCCTCTCCCACGAGGTAGCAGGACGGGTACTTCATGGTGAGCTTCGAGCCCAGGTTCCCGTCCACCCACTCCATGTTGCCTCCCTCGTGAACCAGAGCTCGCTGGGTCACGAGGTTGTACATGTTGTTCGACCAGTTCTGGATGGTCGTGTAACGGAACCGGGCGTTCCTCTTCACGACGATCTCGATGACGCCGGAGTGGAACGACTCCGTGCTGTACACCGGTGCGGTGCATCCCTCGATGTAGTGGGCGTTGGCCCCCTCGTCGACGATGATGAGCGTGCGCTCGAACTGGCCCATCCGCTCCTGGTTCACCCGGAAGTAGGCCTGGAGCGGGGTCTCCAGGTTCACACCGGGCGGGATATATACGAAGGAGCCTCCAGACCACACGGCCGAGTTCATGGCGGCGAACTTGTTGTCGCGGGTCGGGACGATGGTGGAGAAGTGCTCCCGGAAGAGCTCCGGATGGTTCTTCAATCCATCCTCGATGGAGTCGAAGATCACACCCTGCTTCTCCCACTCCTCGCGGAGGGAGTGGTACACCATCTCGGATTCGTACTGGGCTCCCACACCCGCCAGGATCCTGCGCTCCGCCTCCGGGATGCCGAGCTTCTCGAATGTGTCCTTGATCTCCTGGGGAACGTCGTCCCAGGAATGCTCCATGCGGTCCTGGGGACGGACGTAGAAGTAGATCTCGTCCAGGACCTCCTCGAGTCCGCTGAGGTCACCGCCCCATGAGGGCATGGGCTTCGACTCGTAGACCTCGAGGGCCTTGAGGCGGAACTCGAGCATCCACTCGGGCTCCTCCTTGTGCGCGGAGATCTGGCGCACGACTTCCTCGGACAGACCCTTGGGGGCCCGGTAGACCGGCTCGCCCTTGGTGACGAAGTCGTACTTCTCGACCTTGAGATCCTGGATGGTCTCGTTCTCAGGCATGGGACTCTCCGCTCAGTCGCCGACGACGCTGGCCGGGCTGGCCGCCGCATCCGCTTCGTGCTCCTGCCAGCTCCTGTAGCCCTCGGCCTCCAGGGCCAGCGCGACCTCGGGGCCACCGGATCGGACGATCTTCCCGTTCACCATCACGTGCACGGCGTCGGGCTTGATGTAGTCGAGAAGGCGCTGGTAGTGCGTGATGAGGAGCACCGACATGTCCGGGTTCTCCTCGGCTAGCTTGTTCACTCCGCTAGCCACGATCTTCAGGGCGTCTATGTCCAGCCCCGAGTCCGTCTCGTCCATGACCGCCAGGGCGGGCTTGAGGACCGCCATCTGGAGGATCTCGTTGCGCTTCTTCTCGCCGCCCGAGAAGCCCGCGTTCACGTGGCGCTCGGCGAAGGTGGGATCCATCTCGAGCAGCTCCATGCGCTCCAGGAGGATGTCCTGGAAATCGAACAGGTCCAGCTCCTCTCCCTCGGGGAGATGGGCCTGGACCGCCGTGCGCAGGAAGTTGGCGATGGACACGCCTGGAATCTCGACCGGGTACTGGAAGGCCAGGAAGATGCCGGCCCGGGAGCGCTCGTCCGCCTCCATCTCCAAGACGTCCTCACCCCGGAAGGTCACCGATCCGGCGGTGACCTCGTACCCCGGGTGACCGGCCAGGACCTTGGCCAGCGTGCTCTTGCCGGATCCGTTGGGTCCCATGATGGCGTGGATCTGTCCCTTGTGAAGGTCGAGGTCGACGCCGTGCAGGATCTCGGTGTCGTCCTCGGCGACCTTGGCGTGGAGGCCTTGGATCTTCAAAATGGGGGCGTCGCTCATCGTTTCCTCAGAGACGTTGTAGGCAGCGAAATGGAGCTCTTATCAAGAATGATTCTGGGTTTCAAGAACCTAGACGGCCGCTCGACGAGGGTCAAGTGAGCGAGGCAGGATCGAACGACTCGCCGGGGGACCGCGGACCGACCTCGGTGTCGGGGCTGGCGGGTACCCCCGAGGTGAATCTCGGGTCCCTGGGAAACCGCGTCTGGCTCGCCCTGGGGGGAGGAGGGTTGAAGGGCCTGGCCCACATCGGCGCGTGGAGGGCGGTGGAGGAGACGGGGCTACGCGTATCGGGCATGGTGGGGACCAGCATCGGGTCCCTCGTGGGAGTGCTCGCGGCCTCCGGGGTCGGATGGGAGGAGATGCGGGACATGGCCCGGGAGCTGCGTCGGGAGGACATCGTCCGCGTGAACCGCAGGGCGGTTCTCTTCAACGGTATCCGGCAGGTGAGCGTGTTCCGGGGAGACGTGCTCAGGGAGTACTACCAGAGTATCCTTCCCCCCTTGGGGTGGAGCGCTCTGAGCCTGCCCGTGCTCGTGAACGCGGTGGACCTCGCCACGGGACGCACCGAATGGTTCGGGCCCGGAGCCCGTCTGGACGTCTCGCTGCTCGATGCCGTGTATGCGTCGTCCGCGCTGCCCGTCTTCTATCCCCCGGCGGTCATCGACGGCCGCGCCTTCGTGGACGGCGGAACCGAGCACCCCCTCGGTCTCTACCAGGCGGCCCACATGGGCGCTACCGGGATCGTCGGCGTGGACGTGGGGGCCGGTGAGGAGGGGAAGACCGCACGGATCCTCGCGCAGGGAATGCTCGCGGTCCACCAGCGTATCTTCTCCATCATGACCTATCGTCGTCGTCGAGACCTGATCGCACAGTGGACCGAGCCGCCGCTCGTCTACGTCAGGCCTCGTCTCGACGGGTACGAGACCTTCGACTTCGACAGCATCGAGTACTTCATGGAAGAAGGCTACCGCGCCACGATGGAGGTGTTGGCCCGGGGGAATGCCGAGTCCCGGACTCCGACCACGGGTGGGACCTGACCATGGCGGCGCGGTTCGGAGCGTTGCGTGGGTCGGCTCCCGTGTTGGGCCTGTGCGTGCTTCTCGGGGGGTGCGGCGACGCGGGTCCACAGTCGGGGCCCGGATCGGTGGAGGTTCGGCTCGCCTCCCCCAACGGGGCCGAAGGATCCGCTGTGGTCACGGTCTTCGGGGAGGGGGTCCGGGGCGTTTCGACGGCAAACGGCCGGGTGTTCAGCCGGCACGATGGTGACACGGTCCGCGTCGTGGTGGTGGGGGACGTTCCCGGTGATCTCCGCTTCGCCCTCTCCATGGCGGACACCACCGCCGTTCTGCAGGGCGTGGTGCTCCAGGTGGCCGACGGGGAGGACCGCCTCCGGTCCACCGTCGCGGACTACGCCCTGGAGTTCATCCGATGAGGCTCCGTCGGCGCGCCCGCTCGGCTTTCCCGGTGCTGGTGGGGGTGATCCTGGGCGGGGGCGTGCCGGGGCCGATGCCCTTGACCGCCCAGGACATCGAGACCGTCGCGCGGATGCGCGGCCTGACGCTGCCTCAGGCGTACTACGACCTGATCGCCCGGGATTCCACCGCCTTCACCCTGCCCAACGGGCTCTTCGCGTCGGATGCGGCGCCGGCCTTCCGGGCCGTCGCCGTCCAGGGGACGAAGCGCATGGCCGTCATCCCGGCGCTCTTCGCCGACTCGCCGGAGCCTCACGTCACGAGCGACGACCTCCGGCGGGCCATATTCGAGGGTCCGGCTCTCCGCGGGACCCTCACGGAGGCCTATCTGGAGATGTCCCGAGGACGACTCACCGTCACCGGCCACGTCGCTCCATGGGTGCGGACCTCCCTCACCCGGGAGGAGGTGGTGGGGTCCACCCACGGCCTCGGGGGAGACGCCCGTGTGGGGGAGTATCTCATCGAGGCCCTCTCCCTGGTCGACCCGGACGTGGACTTCGGCCTCTACGACAACAACGGTCCCGATGGCGTGCCGAACTCCGGAGACGACGACGGCGTCGTGGACGCCATCGCCTTCGAGTTCCTCGAGGTCGCGGCGTCCTGCGGCGGCCCCGGCATCTGGCCGCACCTGTGGGGTATCAGCCCCCAGAATGACGGAGAGCCCTACGCGACCGACGATCCGGGAGCGGACGGGGAGCCCATCACCATCGACGCGTACATCGTACAGAGCGCAGTGGACTGCGGCGGCCTCGACGTTCAGGACGCGTCGGTCATCGCCCACGAGTTCGGGCATGTCCTCGGCCTTCCGGACTACTACCATCCCACCGCCGACGGCGGGGCCGACGGGCGTCGGTGGGTGCTGGGATGCTGGGAGCTCATGGCGGCGGGCTCCTGGGGGTGCGGCCCTCACGTGGCCGAGCGGGAGCCCTTCGGGCCGACGCATCTGAGCGCGCGGTCCAAGCATCGGCTGGGGTGGCTGGAGTACGTGGACGTCGGCGAGGTCCGGGACCACGAGGCCGTCCTGCTCCCCGTCCAGCAGTCGGGGCAGGCCCTGCGTGTGCCCCTGGACCAGGAGGGCCGGGAGTTTCTTCTCCTGGAGTACCGATCCCGGGCCGGATTCGACGCGCAGCTTCCCGCCGAGGGCGTGGTGGTCTATCACCAGGACTTCGCGGGTCAGCTCCGGCCCGGCCTCGACTCCGGCCTTCCCTACTTCCTCACAGTTCTGGAGCGGGACGACAACCGGGGTCTGCTCCGCAACACCTTCGAGGGGGGCAATCGCGGGGAAGCCGGTGACGCCTGGGGGGAGGCAGGAAGCGACCGGAAGCTGAACGGCCTCACCAGCCCCTCCACCCACACGAACGACGGCCTCCCTTCGTCCGTGGCCGTCCATTCGCTCAGGCTCGAGGGAGGCGTCGCCCGGATCCGGCTCTCCACCGCCCCTACGCCCGAGATCGTGGCGCCGACGGAGCCTCTCTCGGTGAGCCAGGCCGTCGAGTTCGAGAGGCGCGTCCGCATTGCCGGCGGGTACATGCCCTACAGTCTCGAGGCCTCGGTGCCCGAAGGCGTCCTGGCCAGGGCGGAGGAGGACGATGTGGTTCTGGAGGGTGCGCTCGCCGACGTGGGGCCTTTCGAGGTGGCTCTCAGGGTCACCGATTCCCGGGGGGCGGCGTCGCCTCGCCTGTTCGTGCCCCTCACGGCCGGTGAGTGGATCGTGGGCGAAGACAGACTCCTCCAACTCTTCCTCGGCACCGACGCGGAGCCCCTGGGCGCTGCCGAGCTCACCTATCTGGACTACGCCGGCAACGGAAACGGTGTGTATGACGTGGGGGATCTGAGGGCCTGGCTACGGCGCCACGAGGGCTCCTGAACATGCAGACCCCGCCTGGCCACCGGGGCCAGGCGGGGCTCGCGCACCCACGAAGGGGGTGAGGGATGTTGGATCGTGGGTGCCGGTTGGCCTATGCTCCTCCCCGCCGCCGCATGCCGGGCCGCTGGGCCCGTCCGGGCATTCCCGGGCCACGCCGCCACGCTCCGACGCCCGGTCCCCGGAATCCCCGGCCGCGCATCGCGCTCTGTCGTCCTCGCTGGAAGGCGCGGGCCTGACCCCTGAGGGTCTCCAGGGTGGCCTGCTGATCCTCCGTGAGGATGGCCTCCACCCGTTCCCGCTCCGCGTCCCGGATGCCCTGGGCCGCCTCCTGCCGCTGCTGCATGAGGTCCCGCAGCTCAGTGGCCTCCATCTGCCCCGCCCTCACCCTGGACCTGAGCTCTTCCATCTCCGCCTGATGGGCGGTCCTCCGCTGGACCGCCTCCTGGCGGATCAGGTCGAGCTGTCGAATCTGCTCCTCGCTCAGCTCGAGCCGTTCCCGCAACCTCATGATCACCTCGACGCCCTGTCCCCGGATGACCGGAGCGAAGCTTCGCTGCCCCCGGGGCCCGCGCTGGGCATCGGCGGACAGCGGAGTCAGCGTCATCACCGTGGCCACCAGAGCCACACCGCCCGTCAACCACCTCATGGTCCTCTCCTTCCTCTATCTTTCGCTTCCTCGACCGGGCTTCCTTCCCCGGCTCTGGTCATGAGACGCGGAGCCGGACGCCTTCGTTAAGGAGCGCTCGCGCGTGTGTGGCGGGGCGCGGAGCGACCGCCGATTCGGACTCGGTGAGCCTGGCTGGGCTCAGCAGCGCTCCAGCGCCTCGCGGAAGACCCGCGACCATTCGGACAGGGACACCTGCAGGTAGCGGGTGTCCTCCTCCGGCTTCCTGCCGATGGGGCCCTCGGAGCCCCGCTCCACCAGAACGTGCACGCAAGTGGGACCGGGCGCGGCCAGCAGCTCCGGCACGGCCGAGGCGAAGGCGTCGGCGTCATCGAAGCGAGAGACCCGGGGAAAGCCGGCGCCCCTGGCCAAGGCGCCGAAGTCCACGCGTCCGGCTCCGGGAATGGGCTGGTGGCCCGTGATCTCGAACGTCCCGTTCTCCACCACGAAGAGGATGTAGTTGGTGGCTCCCGATCCCACCGCCGTGGCCAGCGTGCCGAGGGACATGAGCATACTGCCGTCGCCGTTGAGGCAGATCACCCGGCGGTTGGGCCGCGCCAGGGCGATGCCCAGAGCCAGGTCGGCCGCGTGCCCCATGGCGGAATCGGCCGATGCGAAGTCCAGATCGTGGTCGGAGAGGCGGCCCCATGGGCGGGTCACGCTCATGGTTGTCACCACCACCTCGTCCGTGCGGTGGCGGGCCAGGGGCTCGAGGAGCTGTGCTCGCGTGAGCATCTCCGTCGGGCCTCAGGCCAGCGCGGCAGTGAGGACGAGGGCCACCGGTCGCTCGTCCATCCGGGCGCGGGCGATGGTGCCGGCGACGGCGGCCACGGGATCGTCGCCTGGCGGACACCGGGAGAAGGGGACGCCCCAGGCCTTCAGCGTAGGCTCCGTGAAGATGGCGGCGGTGTCCCCGTCCGGCCGGGTCAGCAGCTCCCTGGTGAGGGGCTCATCGTGGGAGATCCCGGCCGACGCGTTCTTGGCGTACCCCCGCCCCGTGACGATGCACGGCAGAGGCACGCCCATTCTCAGAGCCGTCCCGCGCAGGGCGTCCCCCGACTCCAGCAGCCCCGTGTTCTGGATCACCACCAGGGGCGCCGCCCCGCCCAGCCAGAGCCCGGAGGCGAGGGCGAAGGCCTCTCCCTCTCGCGTGACCGTGACCAGCCTGATGCGTGCGGCGCCTTCAAGGGCCAGGAACAGGGGCGCAGAAGTGTTGTCGGGCAGGCCCACCACGTGGGTGATGCCAGCCGACTCGAGAGTCTCCAGGAGCGAACGCAGCGTGGGGGAATCCGCCTCGGTCATGGCCGGCAACCTGGGGACGCGGATCCTACATGCTCCACGGCGGCACCACGCCGCGGGTGCGCGCGTACGCGATGGACTGGCCCAGGTGCTCGTGCAGGTGGGTTTGCACGAGCATGAGATAGCCCCGGACCGTCGTCTGCCGTCCGAAGAGCTCCATCTCCTCCTCGAGCTGGGCGTCGGTCACCGTGCCCACGAAATCGATGAGGTGGTCGAAGGACGCGCGCAGGGACGCCTCGGCACCAGCCTTGTCCAGCCCGCTGGCGTCACCCCGGAGCCAACCCTGGGCCACGTCCGGCGGCTGGTGGCCACGCATCCGCGGGAAGCCGAAGTTGGCGGATACCACATGCATGTACACTTCTGCCACGGAGCGCACTCCTTCGCCGGGACGCCAGGTGTAGTCCTCCTCCGCCACGGCCCCTGCCAGCCCGAGATACTTGTCGGCCACCTGGGCCAGGTCGACCGCCATCTCCTCCTGGAAGGACTGGGCCGCGGCCGTCGTCGGCACGGCCACGAGGGCCAGGGCCATCAGGGTGAGGAGCTTCGTCGTCGTCATCGTCATCACCTCCGGTGTGGGTGGGAGTCATGCACTCCTGCGGGCGGTCCACATCCCGCCGAGAAGCATGGCGAGGAGCATCGCGCCGGCACCGAGGGCCAGCTGAGGCTGGGTGCCCACGATGATGGCGAGGATGGCCACGTACAGCGCGATGGTGAGGGCCGGGAGGATTGGATGGCCGGGCATACGGAAGGGCCGCACGAGGTCCGGTCGGGACCGGCGCAGCTTGAAGTAGCCCAGCAGCACCATGGTGTCCACGGTGATGGCCACGGTCATCATGAAGCGGATCAGCAGCTCGAACTGCCCGGACACCGCGAGAAGCCCGATCCAGGCCGCAATGAAGTACAGGGCGTTACGTGGGGTTCCGCGCTCGTCCACGCGCGTCCAGGCGAGAGGGGCCAGCTTGTGCCGGCCCATGCCGTAGGCCACCCGGGGCAGCCCGAGGAAGTTGACGTTCAGGCTGCTCACGAGGATGAGCAGGCTCGCCACGACCACCACCGTGCCGGCGGCGTTGCCGAAGACCTCCGCGATGGCGTCCTGGGCGACCAGCTCCGAGCCGGCCATCTCGGCGGGCGTGAGAGCCGTGAGGAAGGCCACGTTCATGAGGAGATAGAGGACCATGACCACAAGGGATCCGCCCACCAGGATCCTCGGCAGAGCGGTTCCAGGCGCGCGCACCTCCTCGGCCATCTTGGCGGCGTCCTCCCAGCCGTAGTAGGCGAACGAGATGGACTGGTATGCCAGGGCGAAGGCGAGCAGGCCGGCCATGGGCCCGGCCGCGCGGGCGGGCGAAGGCGGCGCCGCCGAAGCGGAAAAGCCGGCGAAGTCCCCGGCCCAGATGCCCGCCGCGGCGATGCCGAGGACGATGAGCACCTTCACCGTCGTGGTCACGTTCTGGAAGGTGGTGCTCGCCTTCAAGCCGCGGGTGTGCAGGACGAAGAACCCCAGGCACACCGCTCCTGCGAGGATGGGGAGCGATCCCCGTCCCCCCGTGAGGATGCGGATATACTCGGCGATGGCCACCGCCTTCGCCGCCCCGCTGAATCCCCGGGTGACCAGAAGCTCAGACCAGCCGGCCACGAAGCCCATCAGGGGGCCCCAGGCGTGACGGGCGTAGACGTACTTGCCGCCGGCTTCGGGCAGGGCGGCCGCCATCTCCCCCAGCACCAGGGTGCTGAGCGCAACCACGACGCCACCCAGGACCCAGACCGCGAGGATGAGCCAGGCGTCGCCCAGATAGCCCGCGATGAGTCCCGGTGTGCGCAGTATGCCCGCGCCGATGACGATTCCGACGGTGACGGCCATGCCGTCGCGTATGCGGAGCACTCGCTGCAGTGAGTGTGCCTCAGGTCGGGGCATGACACCATCCGTCCGGGAGATCGGGGCTCCGAACATGGGAATCCCCACCGCGACTCCACAAGCCGACGGAGCCGAGTCGCAGAGCGACCGGTGCCGTCATTCCACGCCCGATCCGATGATCAAGGCGACGGCCCTCCCGGGGCCGTGGACTCCTTGCACGAGGATCTGACCGATGTCCGCGGACTTGCTGGGACCCGAGTGAAGTCCCACGGCGGATGGCAGATCTCCCGCGAGGGATCGCAGCGCGTCGGCGAGGGTTTCCCGGATCTCGCCGGCCTCCACGACCATCACGTGGAACGGTGGCAGCAGCTGGGCTCGGCGCCCGTCCCGGGCGTCGAGAATCAACGAGCCCGTCTCCGCGACGGCCCCGCGGGCCCTCGAGATCCCCATGGCTGCCGACTCCGGCGGGAGCGCGGGAGCGTCGGGCTGCAGCTCCCGCGATAGCGTGGCGCCCAGGACCACCGAGCCCGCGGCCGTGGCGGCGGATTGCAGCCAGGACGTGGCCTCCTCCCGGGAGGCCACGTTCACGACCTCGCCTCCGGCGGCGGTGAAGCGCTCCGCGAAAGCCCGGACAGGCGGCACAGGGTCGGCCGCGGGCCGCCACGCCAGGAAGGGGCCGGGATGCGCCTCCTTCTCGCGACCGTCCAGCGCGGCGCGAACCCGGGTGAGAATCGTCTCCCTGGCGCTCATTCGATCCCCTCCTTCCATCGGGATTGGAAGGAGCGGCGGTCCAAGGTGGGAGGACTCCGCTCGCGGGACCAACCCCGGAGCACCGGGAGGGCCCGGCCCCCCAGCTCCCAGGGAATGTGGCGTAGCACGTCTCCCGCGGCGGTGAACAACCTCGGACGCGTGGACGCGGCGGCGAATCCGCGCATGGCGAGGCGCTCGCCGGCGGGGACCAATCCGGCCTCCACCGCCCGCCGGCGCCAGTACAGGAGCAGCTCGGGAATGGGGATCCGAACGGGGCAGACGTCGGCGCACGCTCCGCACAGGGATGACGCGTAGGGCAGGGGCATGGCGTCGGCGAGGCCCAGGAGCCCCGGCGCGAGAACGGCGCCTATGGGACCCGAGTACGTGAATCCGTACGCATGTCCCCCTGTCTGACGATAGACTGGGCAGATGTTGAGGCAGGCGCCACATCGGACGCAGCGGAGGGTCTCCCAGGCCCGGTCGTCCTCCAGCAACCGCGTGCGGCCGTTGTCCACGAGGATGACGTGCACTTCCTCCGGGCCGTCGGGCTCGTCCTCCCGGCGCGGGCCCTGAAGGAGGGACACGTAGATGCCCAGGGGCTGGCCGGTCGCCCCCCGGCTGGTGATCTGGAGCAATCCCGACAGGTCCTCCAGCCTGGGAACGATCTTCTCGATACCGACCAGGGCCACGTGGATCCGGGGAGCGGATGTGGACAGCCGGATGTTGCCCTCGTTCTCGATGAGGGCCAGCGTGCCCGTGTCGGCCGCCAGGAAGTTGCCACCCGAGATCCCGAGGTCCGCGGCGAGGAAGTCGGAGCGGAGCGCTTCCCGGGCCGCCGCCGCCAGCACGTCGGGGTCGGCGTCGGCAGGGGTGCCCAGGACCTCGTGGAACAGGGCGCGGCAGTCGTCCACGCTCCGGTGGATGGCGGGGCCCACGATGTGGCTGGGGGGCTCGCCGAGGAGCTGGATGATGTACTCTCCCAGGTCGGTTTCCCGGACGTGGACTCCTTTGCCCTCCAGGTAGGCGTTTACCCCGAGCTCCTCGGTGAGCATGCTCTTGGCCTTCACCGCCCGGCGGATCCTTCGCGTGGCGACGATTCGTCCCAGGATGCCGAGGGCATCGTCGGCGGACTCCGCCCAGTGCACCCGGGTCCCGCTCGCGCGGAGGCGCTCCTCCGCCTCCTCCAGGTAGCGGTCCAGGTGGGTGAGCGCGTGGGCCTTCACGTCCCGGGCCCAGTCCCTCCAGGCGTCGGGCTCGATCTCCGCCCACGCCCGGGCGCGGTTGGCATCGAAGTTGCGCGTGGCGGCCGTCACGGAGGCCCGGACGTCGGGGCGGCTCCGGATGGTCTCCTCGGCGGCGGCGGCGTAGCCCGATGGCGCGGGGCGGCTCACCTGACGGCCTCCCACAGGACGGAGGCGAGATGCCGGAACGGGATCTCGAGGCCGCGACGACGCGCGCGTCCGGACAGCTGCATCAGGCAGCCTCCGTCGGCGGAGGTGACCACGTCGACCTCCGGGAGCGTGTCGAGCTTCCGGTCGGCCATCCCCGCCGACACGACGGGCAGCTTGACGCTGAAGAGCCCCCCGAAGCCACAGCACTCCTCTCCAGCCTCCCACGGAATCACCTCGGCGCCGCAGCCCTCGAGGAGCCGGACCGGCTCGGTCCGCACCCCCAGCTCCCGCAGGGCGTGGCAACCGTGATGGTACGAGACGCGCCGACCCGCGAGGCCGTCTCCCAGGCTGCGAACCCCCAGGACCTGTACGAGGAACTGCGCCAGCTCGTAGGTACGGTCACCCAGCGTCCGGGCGCCGTCGGACAGCCCGGCGAGCAGAGGCGGGAAGTGGCGGCGGATCATGCCCGCGCAGCTTCCGGAGGGAAGCACGACGTAGTCCGTGTCCCGCAGCAGGCGGGCGGTGTGACGGGCGGCCCGGCGGGCCTCGCGGACGTACCCGGCGTTGAGCGCGGGCTGGCCGCAGCAGGTCTGCCCTTCCGGACACTCCACTTCCACCCCCAGGTGGCGGAGCAGGCGGACCGCGTCGGCCGTGGCGTCGGGGAAGATCCGGTCTCCCAAGCAGGTGGCGAAGAGGGCGACGCGCACGGTCAGGGAGCGGGCTCGAGGGTGGTGGCACGGCCGTTCCGGGGCAGGACCCGGAAGACGCGCTCGGAGGCGGTCTGGAATCGAAGCTCGAAGCCGGGGTCCTCCTGTAGGAATGCGGTGAGCTTCGGGTTGCGGGCAGGCTCCACCAGGACCCACGTGGCGCCGAAATGGTCGCGGATGGCTTCGTGGGTCCCCGTTGCCGTTCCCTCGTAGCAGGGGAAGGCGTCGCAGGTGTATTCGGCGATGAGGTCTCCCGACAGAAAGAAGTGCTCCCAGTACCGCGCCGCGTCATGGGCGTACTGGAAGATTGGGTCCATGCCGCCCAGGTAGTGGTTCGTTCGGTTCCGTGCGTAGAGCGGGCCGAAGCTGTCCCACCGGGCATGGAACACCACATCCCCGGGCTCGCTGTTGGCGGCCAGCCAGGTCGCCGCCTGGGCCATTGCGTCGGGAGGACGGGCGACCAGCTCGACGTTGAGCGAGTGCCTCCGGGCTCCCCAGGGGACGTGCGCCATCAGGAGGGCCCCCACGGCCAGGGTAGCCCACGGTCGGGACCGGCTCCCCAAGGCGGTCCACGCCAGGGGGACGGCGAGGAACCCGAAGGCCACGAACTCCACCAGCGCACGCCGGGCAGAGAAGACGGTGAGCACGCCGAAGGCCAGGGACACGAGCGTGGCCAGCATCAGCAGCGTCCCTCGGGTCGTGTCGTCGGATGGGAGCGTCGACCCGCGGGGACGCCGACCTCCCAGCGCAGCCACAAGGACGGCCCCGACCCAGATTGCCAGGAAGAACCAGGCGGTGCGCCCGAGCTCCGCCAGGGAAAGGGGGTCCAGCTCGACGGCGAAGCTCAGTGGACGGTCACCGGCCTTCTCCGTGAGCAGCTGCACGATCTGGACGTGGGCCAATCGGGCGGAGGCGAGCGGGGCCGGTCTGGCGAGCCATCCCAGCACGGTCCCGCCGGCCACGGCGGACATCGCGGCCACGGGAGCCACCGCGCCGGTTGGCGCCCCGCGGGACCGGGTGAAGACGCGTGCCAGCACGTAGGCCACGACCATGCCCGGGGCCATCCAGAAGAGGCTCAGATGGAGCCACACCATGGCCGCCGTGACCACGAGCACCTGCCACCATCGTCCCCGGACCAGCACGGACGCCAGGAGCAGCGCCAAGCCGAGGGACAACACGTGGGGTCGGACCATCAGGTAGCGGTAGAGGACATTGGGCACCGCGATCAGGAAGAGGGCGGTCCACCAGCCGGCGTGTGGCACCGCGTGGCGCATGAGGACGTACAGCAAGGCCGCGGCCAGGAGGAGCGTCAGGACGACCGCGGCCGCTCGGATCCCCGTCGCCGGATCGTCGAAGGCCGCGAAGGGGACCAGCACGACGTGGAAGCCCCACCACAGGTCGGCACCGAGATCACGGATGACCGACTGTGTCGCCCACGGGAAGCTCGTGTCGAACAGGCCGCGCTCGAGGTACTCGGCCGCGTGGCCGATGTGGTAGAAGGAGTCCACCGCGGCGATGCGCGGGGCGAGGGACAGGTGGGCGGCGAGAACCACCGCCCCCAGGACGACGAGAGAGAGCGCTGAGGTCCGTCCGCTCACGAGGCGGGCTTGTCTCCCAGCCACCGATCCCACCACTGCATCGTCGAGTAGAGGCGGTGCAGGTACCTCCAGGGGGTCCAGCCCCCGTGATAGGAATCGGGATACCGGATCATCCGGGCGGGCACCCCCTGCTTCTGCAGGGCCACGTACATCTGCTCGGCTTCCTCGATGGGCACCCGGTGATCCGACTCGCCGTGGACGAACAACGTGGGCGTGCTCACACCTTCGGCGTGCACGATGGGAGAGGCCGCCAGCAGGTTCCGCAGGCCCTCTTCCTCCCAGGGTGTACCGTAGAACTCGCTCTCCTTCGTTCGTGGAATATCCGCGACAGCGTAGTCGCTCATCCAGTTGGAGATACCCGCCCCGGCTACCGCCGCGGCGAATCGGCCGGTCTGGGTGATGACCCAGTTGGTGAGATATCCGCCGTAGGAGTAGCCGGTGACCCCCATACGCTCGGGATCGATGGGCCACGTCTCGAGGGCATGGTCCACGCCCGCCATGACGTCCTCATAGTCCTCGTCGCCCCAGCTTCCCCACGTGCCCCAGCGGAAGGCCTCGCCGTATCCCGTGGATGCCCGGGGATTGGTGTAGAGGACGAATTGGCCCGCGCCGGACTGGAGGTGTCGGTCGAAGGAGAACTCGCTCCCGTAGTACCCATGGGTGCCACCGTGGATGTTGAGCACGAGGGGCCACGAGCGGTCGTCGTCGGGCCGGTACCCTACGGGAGGCAGCACCCACCCCTCGACCTCCGCGCCGTCGTCGCTTCGGTACCGGATGTTCTCCGGCTCCCTCAAGTCCAGCTCGTCGAGGAGCTCGGCGTTGAGGCTCGTCAGCGTCGCGTGCTCGTCGAGGTCGACGGGACTGGCGAAGTGGACCTGGCCCGGATCGGTGGGCCGCTGGGCGACGTAGGCGAAGCTCCCGTGGTCGGCGGCGAAAGAGACGCTTCGCACCCTCTGTTCGCCGTAGGTCAGCTGCTGGGCCGAGCCCCCTTCGGGTCGGATGCGGAAGAGGTGGGTGTCGCCACCCATGCCGGCGGTGAAGTAGATCCAGCGCCCGTCCGGGCTCCACGTAGGAGAGCCGGGGATGAAGTCCCAGTGCTCGGTGACGTTGCGGCGCTCCAGCCCGTCGTCGGAGATGAGGTAGAGGTCCGACGGCGAGCCGTGGTCCCACCGCTCCCGAATGACCACGTCCAGGCCGGTGCTCCCCCGGACGGCGATCCACCTACCGTCGGGAGACCAGGCCGGAGACCCGTAGTCCATCTCGTCGTCGGTGAGCCGGCTCACGTCGCCGTCCAGCGTCACCGTCCACAGATCCGCGCGCTCGTAGCTGTGCTCGTCCCGCTCGTGGGCGTCGGCCACGAAGGCCAGGGCCTGCCCGTCGGCCCGCCAGGAGGCCCCGCTCACCGAGACGTCTAGATGAGTCAGCTGTCTGGGCTCCCCGCCCTCCCGCGCTACGACGTGGATCTGGGAAGGGGGCGTGGCCCAAGGGTCCCGCGGGTCGGGGAGGTACCCCCGTCGGTCGAACCGGAATTGCATCCAGTCGTAGGTCCTTCCGTCGAATCGCTCGACGATCTTGCGCTCCGCCTCGCCGGTGGGGAGGAAGGCAGTGGGTCGGGGCCCGTCGGGGGGCACCCGTCGGGTGAAGGCGATCCAGCGGTTCGTCGGGTCGAACAGGGGGGCGCCCTCCACCCCGGGAATGCGGAACGCCTCCCCTGGGCCGCCCATGTCGAGAAACCACACGACGGCGGTCCCGTCCTCTCCGGCCACCGGGCGACGTGAGGCGAACGTAAGAAGCCGTCCGTCGGGGCTCCACCGCGGATCCGTCGCTTCGGACGCCTCGCTGGTCAGCCGAGCGGGCGGGGCGCTGCCATCCGTCGGCACGATCCAGATCTCGCTGTGAGACCGGTTCTCCTCCTCGAGGACGCGACTGACCACGAAGGCGGCCCGCGCTCCGTCGGGAGAGAGGGCCACCTGGCCGGGGGTCCGGATCCGGTAGTAGTCGCCGTAGGAGAGGGGGCGCAGGTCCTGGGCCTGAGCGGGCACCGCCAGGACCACCGAGGCCGCGAGGCCGAGGAGCGAGCGGTTCATGGACGCAAGATGCCTGGCCATCGACGGGGCCGGCAAGCGAGCCCGGGGCCCTCGGTCCCTCGGTTCGGCAACGAGCCCTCGCTCGAGCGCGAGCCGTCATCGCGAACGGCGAGCCTCGCCAGCAGATAGGGTCTCCGGCGCCGAGTACTTTACATCGCAAAGAATGCGTTGCAGATTCGCTCTTTTCCGTGGCCGGACCGACGGAGCCAGCGTCAGGATGTAGGTTCCAGGCTTCGGCGTCCTCGCGCTCCCGCCTGGCGGGATTGGAGTGAGACGAAGAGTGAACGACCTCGCAAGGATGAAGTGGCTCGAGATCGTCCGCTTCGAGCTCGCCCGTCAGCTCCGACGCAGAGCCACGTGGGTGCTCTTCGGCCTATTCCTGTTTCCCCTGATCGGGGTCACGAGCGACGGGTTGGTTGACGCGGGCCGTCGGGGAATCCTCTTCAACGCGCCCCTGTTCATCGCGCAGAACGGCGCCGTCCTGGGCTTGGTCGCGCTGGTCATCCTGGCCGTGGTGGCCGGTGATGCCGCGACACGAGACGTCAGCACGCGCATGGAGCCGCTGATGCACTCGGCCCCCGTCGGTCGAGCCGCGTACCTGGGCGGCCGCTTCCTCGGCGCGTTCATCGTGGCGGCTGCGCTGGTGACCACGGTGCCCCTGGTCCACATGCTGGTCCCCTCCGCTCAGCCGGAGCTCGCCGCGGGGGTCCTCGGGCCCTCCCGTCCGGCGGCGTACCTGCAGTCTTACGTCTTGCTGATGCTGCCGAACGCGTTCGTGGCGACGGCATTGCTGTTCACCGCGGCGACCCTGGTGCGACACTCGCTGGGCAGCTGGGTCGGTGCCGTCCTCGTGGCCGGGGGGGCGCAGTTCAGCCACTCGTACTTCGGCGACGCCCTCGGACGATGGGGCCTCGCACAGGCCATCGATCCCACGGGCTTGAACGTCATCGACGTCATGGCGAGGACGTGGTCGCCCGTTGAGCTGAACCATCGTCTGATCGGGTCGGAGAGCGTCCTGCTGTGGAATCGCGGCCTCTGGCTGATGATCGCGTGTGTGATGCTCGTGGTGACGTACACGCGATTCGACTTCCGCGGCGGCGCCGACGCCGTCCGGTGGTGGCAGCGTGGCCTCCTGCGCCCGACCCCACAGACCCGTGGCCAGGCGACGGACGGACACCCGGCGCCTTCGGCCCACGGTGCGGTCGCCGACAACCGGCCCCTGGCCGTGCCGAGTGTGTCCCGGGCCCTCGGCGCCGCCGGCCGGGTTCGGCAGACGTTGTCCATCACGCGCGACTCGCTGCGGGAGGTCGTGCCCACCTGGATCTGGCCCGCGGCGCCCGCCCTGGTGTGGGCGCAGCTCGCGCTGACCGTCGAGGCACTGGGAACCATGGGCGCCGGCAAGCCGGTCCTGCCCACGACCGACCTCGTCCTGCGGACTCTGGCCCCCGGAGTGGGCGATGCGCCCCCTCCGGTGGTGCTGGCCGTCATCATGCTGCCGATCCTTCTCGCCGGAAAGCTGGTCTGGCGGGAGCGCGACGCGAGAATGGAGGCCCTGGCCGACGCCGCGCCGGTGCCGGACGGCGTGCGCTTCGTCGGCAAGCTCCTGGGTCTCTGGCTGGTGATCATCGGCTTGCACGCGCTGCTCATGGTGGGCGGCATCCTTGCCCAGGCGAGGCTCGGCTGGGCCGACATCGATCTCGGGCTCTATGTCCGGGTGCTCGGGCTCAGGCTGGTGATCCCGATGCTCTTCGCGCTGTTCGCGCTGTCCGTCCACGTGATGGTCAACCAGAAGCACCTCGGCCATGTGGTCGCCCTCCTGCTCGCGACTCCGCTGATCGGGCAGCTGCTCGGATTCCAGCACCCGATGCTGGTCCTCGGCTCGGAGCCCAGCTGGCGCTACTCACCCATCAGCGGGTTCGGGCCGTTCCTGGGGCCGCTTCTGTGGTTCGATCTGTACTGGGCCGCCTGGGCGCTGCTACTGGCGCTGGTGACGCGTCTCTTCTGGGTGAGAGGTGAGGAGCAGAGCCTACAGGAGCGGATGTGGATGGCGCGGCGTCGCCTCAGCGGGGCCAGGTCGGTGACTGCCGTGGCCGCTGCGGGGCTCGTCCTGCTCGCCGGCGGCGTCGTCTTCTACAACACCAACGTCCTCAACGCCTACCGGTCGAGCCACGAGCGCGCGGAAGCCCGCGCCGAGTACGAGCGGCGATACGGGCGCTTCAAGGACGCAACGCAGCCGCAGCTGACCGCCACTGAGGTCGACGTGGAGATCTATCCGGACCGGCGAGAGGCCGAGATCCGTGGCGTCCATCACCTGGTCAACCGAACGGACCTTCCCCTGGACACCCTCCACGTGGCGATCTCCCTCGACGTGGAGACACGCGCCATCGAGCTCGACCGTCCGGCCAGCGCCGCCCTCCTCGACGACGACCTGGGCCACCGCGTCTACGTGCTGGACGATCCGCTCCAGCCAGGCGACTCCCTGCGTCTGGAGTGGCAGGTACGGCACGTACCGCGCGGCTTCCCGGCCGGCGGCATCAGTACCGCCGTCGTCGGGAACGGGAGCTTCTTCGTGATGCAGGATTGGATGCCGCTCATCGGCTATCAGCCCCGCAGGGAGCTCGTCGATCCGGTCGACCGCAGGGCGCGCGGTCTGCCGACGCGACCGGTCGTTCCGCCGCTGGCCGACGTACGGGCCCGCAACGACCGCCATGGGATCGATCATCTGGATCTCGCGGTCACCGTGGGCACGGATGGGGACCAGGTCGGCGTCGCCCCAGGTGCCCTGGTGCGGACATGGACGGAGAGCGACCGACGGTACTTCCGGTACGAGACGGTCGCGCCCATCGGAAACGGATACGCCATCTTCTCCGCTGACTATACGGTGGTGAGGGGGGCCTGGGGCGAGGTTGCTGTCGAAGTCTTCCACCACCCGGGGCACGACACGAACGTGCCGACCATGGTTCGGAGCATGGAGGCCTCGCTCGAGCAGCTCGCGGAGCGATTCGGGCCGTTTCCGTACGGTGTGATCCGGATGGTCGAATACCCGGCGGCGGGGGGTGCGCTACACGCCGCGTCCGGCACGATCTGGTATCAGGAGCTCTTCTCGCTGTTCGACCCGGACCGCGACCCACGCCGCATCGACATGCCTTTCGCCGTCGTGGCGCACGAGGTGGCGCATCAGTTCCAGCCGGAGCCCGCCAGCATGGAGGGGCGAGCCCTGCTCAGCGAGAGCTTCGCCTGGTACGCTGCCATGGGCGTGATCGAGGAGGAGCACGGCACCGCGCATCTGGAGCGCTTCCTCGACTTCATGCGCACGTCCTATCTGACCCCGCGCTCCCGGGCCGACGTGCCGCTGCTGCGCGCGAACGACCCGTTCCTGGGCTACCGGAAGGGCCCCTTCGCGATGTACGCGCTGCGGGAGTACGTCGGCCAGGCTCGGGTGGACCTGGCATGGCGGCGCCTCCGTGAGCAGCACGCGTCGCACGAGCCCCCGTTCGCGACATCGCTCGACCTGTATCGCGAGCTTAAAGAGGTCACTCCGGACTCGTTGCACGCGCTGCTCGGCGACCTTTTCGAGCGAAACACCTTCTGGGAGTTGACGACGGAGCGGGCGACCGCCGAGCCCACCATCGAAGGAGAGTGGCGGGGCAGCCTCGACGTCGAGGCTCACAAAGTCGCGGTGGACACCATGGGCGCCGAGGCCGACCTGCCCATGGACGATCTGGTCGAGATCGGCGTCTACGGGCCGGAGGCGGACGAAGAGAGACCGCTGCTGTATCTCGGGATGCATCGCGTGCGCAGTGGGCCACAAACGATCACGGTCACAGTCCCCCGGCGCCCCGAGCGGGCCGGTATCGATCCAAGGCATCTGCTCATCGACGTCCGGCCGGGCGACAACGTGGTGGAGGTCCTCGAAACACCTTCCGCGAGGAATTGAGCATGGAGCTCCAAGTCCGTGAGGTCTCGAAGACCTATGCCAACGGCGTCCGTGCACTTGACGGCGTGTCGCTCACCATTCCCCCGGGCATGTACGGCCTGCTGGGGCCGAACGGCGCCGGCAAGTCGACGCTGATGCGCACCGTGGCCACGCTGCAGGATCCGGACGAAGGAACGATCCGCCTCGGCGATATCGACGTCCTTGCGGAAAAGGACCGGACGCGGGAGGTGCTGGGTTACCTGCCGCAGCACTTCGGGCTGTATCCAAGGATGACCGCCGAGGTCCTGCTGATGCACTTCGCCGTGCTCGAGGGCATCGCCGGCCGTGGTGCCCGGCGGGAGGCGGTGGAGTCGCTGCTCCGTCAGACCAACCTGTGGCACGTACGCAAGGCGAAGCTCGGGACC
>JBDHGI010000008.1:0-42954 GCA_039589955.1 Gemmatimonadota bacterium
GCGACCCCGGACGGTCCATGGATGGAGCCGAAGCTCGGAGCGCAGCGTGCCGAGGAAGGCCTACGTGTGGCAGAAGCTCATGAAGAGCGGACCGACCACAACGGCACCGACCCACCGGCGAGGACGTGGACCCGCTGGCGAGCTGCTACGCGCCGGTCTCGCGAATGATGAACACCGGGGAGCGCTTCTACCCGGACCAGCGCATGAGCCGCGTGGAGGCGCTCAAGTCCTACACTATCAAGGCCGCCTACGCAGCGTTCGAGGAGGACATCAAGGCGGCCAGCCCGGTGAGTGAACTCGCCCATCCGCGCCACGTCGTGCGTCACGCCTGCGGTGAGCGGTACCGTGCTCCGGTCGTACGCGTGCACCTGCTGGTAATCGGTGACGTCCTCGAAGGTCGGTTCGCCGAGGACCAGGGCGGTCCTGGGCCCTGGAGGGCCTGCACGGCCATCTGGAGGATCTCGGTCGAACCCGCCCCCATCACCAGGTTCTCTTCGCGCACACCGACGTGGTTCGCAAGCGCAGCGACGAGCGGGTCTCGCCAGTTTCCGGGGTAGCGGTTCGCGTTGACGAGGTTCTCGATGCCTGCCTCGCGAGCCGCAGGAGAAAGCCCGAGAGGATTCTAGTTCGAGCTCAACCGCACCGTCCCGTCGGGCAGGGTCTTGCCGACCCGTCAGAGGCCCGAACGCCGGAATCCGGTGCCCCCCGCTGCGCTTCCTCCCAGTCCGGCCAGGCCGGCTGCGACTCACTGGATGACCGTGTCGACCTCGCTCTCTCCCTCCGAGCGCGCGATGATGGCCGCCCCACAAGAGTCGCTGAAGACATTGATCGCCGTGCGATACATGTCGAGCGGGCGGTCGATGGCGAGCATCGAGCCGACGATCACGTTCACGTCCGGGCCCCGCAGGCCAATCGCCTCGAGGACGATGAAGATGACCACGAGTCCCGCCGAGGGAACTGCGGCAGCCCCGATGGAAGCCAGCAACGCCGTCAGGACCACGATGGCTTGCTGCATGACGGTCAAGTCGAAACCGAGAACCTGGGCGACGAACAGCGCGCCCACGCACTCGAAGACCGCGGTTCCGTCCATGTTGACCGTCGCGCCCATGGGAAGCACGAAGGACGCCACCTTGTTCGAGACACCGACCTTCTTTTCGACCGTGGCAATCGTGACCGGGAGCGTCGCGCCCGAGGAGCTCGTCGAGAACGCGATCAGGATCGGCTCCCGCATGTTCGCGAAGTGAATTCGCGGGGAGATCCGCCCCAGGACCAACAGCAGGATCGGAAGCGTGACCAGGAAGTGGACCGTGAGCCCCGACCCGATCGTGGCCGCGTACAGTGCGAGCGGCTGGAACGCGTCGAAGCCCGTCGTGGCCACCATTCTCGTGATCAGTGCGAACACGCCGATCGGCAGGAACTTGATGATCCCCGCAGTGAGCCGCATCATCGCGTGGAAGAGGGCATCGAAGAGCTCCGTCACGATGCCTCTAGTCTTGTCCGGGAGCGTCGTGATCGCCGCGCCGAAGACGATGCAGAAGAAGATGATCGCGAGCATATCGGCGGAGGCCGCCGCCTGGATGACGTTGTCGGGCACGATGTCGAGCAGCAGCTCGGCCGGAGAGGTGGCCGTCTCGAGCTGCGGGAGGTCCTGCGGCGACGTCCCGGTCATGTTGGCGCCGACACCTGGACGGATCAGGTTGACCATGGAAAGGCCGACCATCACGGCAAGCAGGCTGGACAACACGTAGTAGCCGAGCGTCTTGCTGAAGAGGCGTCCGAGAGCCTTGCCTCCCCCGACCGAGGCGACCCCCGAGATGATCGAGGTGAGCACCAGCGGCACGATGATCATGCGCAAGAGCTTCATGAAGAGGTCGCCGATCCAGCCGAGCGACGTGGCGGCCGGCTCCCCGAAAACGAGGCCGGTGATCGCACCCACGATCATGGCCATCAGCACCTGCCAGTGGAGCTGGCGGTACCACGGAAGATTCGGATTGTGTTCCATGGCGGTCGACCTTATGGGGAGAAGGGTCGGGGGGCAAGGCAGAGGAGATTCTCGGCCGCCGTGGGTTTCAGCGTCCGGCGAATACTTCGGCCCGAACGATCACATCCCCTGCCAATCCGGAATCCGCCACCTCCCTGCCCGAGACGACCTCGCCGAACACGGTGAAGTCGTGGTCGAAGCGGACATTGTCGACGAGGTCGACGTAGATCTTATCGTCCCCGGTGTGCGACCCCGGGTGGCGAGCCCCACGGTGCCCCGCCATTGGACGCGTAGGCCCACCTCATCCCGCATATAGGCTCCGTGCCCTCCGTCTCGTTCGCCCGCGGGCTGCCGCCCTGGACCACGAAGTTGGGAACGACGCGGTGGAAGGTCAGTCCGTCGAGGGCACCGGATCTGGCGAGGCTGATGAGGCGGAAGGCGTTGGCGCGATCTCGCTCTTCGGGTTCGACCTGCTCCAGAGCCTCCTCGTCTACACCATCAGGCGGTGGCGGTGATATTCATCGCCCAGATCTACGGGATCCCCCTGGATCTGGCCGACCAGATGGTCATCGTCCTGACCGCGACGCTGGCGTCGGTGGGCGCGGCGGGCGTGCCCAGCGCCGGCATCATCACGCTCATCATCGTGCTCAACTCGGTGGGCATGGGCGCTCACGTCCAGGCGGGCATCGCCCTGATCCTGGGTGTCGACCGGATCCTCGACATGCTGCGGACCTCCGTGAACGTCACCGGCGATCTGAGCTGCTCGGCGTTCGTGGCGCGTACGGAAGGTGAGACGCTGCTTCCCGATGTCGTGAAGGGGCACGTCCCGCTGTCGGCGGCGGACTGACCGCCGGACACCGCCCCTTTCGACGACACCCCGGGCGGCCTCATGTTGCCCCGTCGGCGCCGGATACCGTGGACCCCACGGCCGGTATCGTCTGGCAAATACCAGCACCGGGAGGCAGCATGGACCGCCGAGGCTTCGTCACAACGGGAATCACCGCCGGCCTCGCCGGCCTGACGGGGGCCGGCACGGGCCTCGCCGCCACCTTCCATCGCACCGGTCCCTGGCGGGTGGGGAAGACCCTGGCCGACGGGACGGTGAAGCTGAGCTCCAACGAGAATCCCCTGGGCCTGGCCCCCTCCGCCCGACAGGCCGTACGCGACGCCATCCCCGACGCGAACCGATATCCCGGGGACTTCAGCCCGCCCCTCTACCAGGCCCTGGCCCGCCACCTCGGCGTACGGGAGGAGAATATCGTCCTGGGTGCCGGATCCACGGAGATCCTGCAGATCGCCGTCCAGGCCTATCAGGGGCCCAACGTGCCCCTCGTCATCGCGGAGCCCACCTTCGAGGACGTTCCGCGCTACCAGCGCCCGCTGTCCTTCGAGCTGGAGGCCGTGCCGCTCACGAAGGGCCTGGCCCACGACCTGGACGGGATGAGGAGCGTGGCCGAAGGGGCCCGGAGGCCGGCCGTCGTGTACATCTGCAACCCCAACAACCCCACGGGGACGCTCACCCCCTCCCGTGATCTGGATGCGTGGATCGGCGGCGCGCCGGAGACCACCATGTTCCTGGTGGACGAGGCCTACTTCGAGTACACAGAGGATCCGTCGTACTGGTCGGCGCTGAAGTGGATCGAGGACAGGCCCAACGTCATCGTCGTGCGCACGTTCTCGAAGATCTACGGCATGGCCGGGATGCGCCTGGGGTACGCGGTAGCCCACCCGGACACCGTCCGCAGGCTCCGGGAGTTCGTGATGGCGAACAACCCCAACGTCCTGGCCGCCGCCGCGGGTCTGGCCTCCCTCGAGGACGAGGGGCTGGTGGCGCGGAGCATCGACGTGAACCGGGGGGCCAAAGACGTCACCCACCGGACTCTGGACGAGCTAGGTCTCGAGTACCTGCCGACCCACACGAACTTCATCATGCACCGCATCAATGGCGACCTGCGCCGGTACATCGGGCGCATGCGGGAGGCCGGCGTTCGAGTGGGACGACCCTTCCCTCCCATGATGGAGTGGAACCGGCTGTCCTTCGGCCTGCCCGAGGAGATGGAGCGCTGGGCCGAGACGCTGAGGGACTTCCGGAAAAGAGGCTGGGTGTAGTGGCAGGGGCGCGAAGCGCCCCGGGCGGTCGGCGGCTTCGGCCCCTCTTCCTCACGGGGGGCCTGGCGCCGCTTCTGGCCGCCGCGCTCGCCGGGCAGGAAATCCCCAGGCCTGAGTCACACCTCGGCTTCGTCCCCGGGGCGGACTTCCGCCTCTCCACGTACGAGGAGTCTGTGGCGTACTTCCACGCGCTGGACGAGGCCAGCGACCGCCTCCGCATGGTTCCCACGGGGGTGACCTCGGAAGGGCGGACGTGGTACGTCGCCCTGATCTCGTCCCCGGAGAACCTCGCTGGCGTGGAGCGACACCGCGCCATCGCCCGGCGCCTCGCCGATCCACGGGCACTCACCGATGCCGAGGCTCGAGCTCTGGCCCTGGAGGGCCGGGCCATCGTGGACGTGAGCGGGGGCCTGCACGCCACGGAGGTGGCCGGCGCCCAGCATACCATCGCCCTCGCGTACGAGCTGGTCTCGAGCGAGGAGGCCCGCATCGAGGCGATTCGGGACAACGTCATCGTGGCCCTGTGGCCGTCCCTGAATCCCGACGGCCAGACCATCGTGACCGACTGGTACCGGGATAACCTCGGCACCCCCTACGAGGTCTCCCCCCTCCCGCGGCTCTATCAGAAGTACATCGGCCACGACAACAACCGTGACGCCTACATGCTCAACATGGTGGAGTCACGGGTCCTGGCCAGGACGTGGCGGCACTGGGAGCCGCAGATCATCTACGTGCACCATCAGAGCTCACCCTTCCCAACGCGGATCTGGCTCCCGCCCTTCGCCGAGCCCATCGCGTCGCTCGCGCCGCCCCTCATGTCACGGACGGTCAACACCATCGGCATGACCATCGCGCAAATGCTGGAATCCAGGGGCCTTCCCGGCGCGGTGCACATGGGGTCCGGCTTCGACGCGTGGTATCCCGGCTACGTCGACTACCTGCCCATGCTCCAGCACCAGGCGGCGTTCTGGACCGAGACGGCGCTGTACCGCTACGCCACACCCCACTTCTACACGCTGTCGGACTTCCCCGATTCCCGGCGGGACCTGAGGTCCGAGTCCCTCTACCCCAGCCCCTGGCCTGGCGGCTGGTGGCGACTCGGCGACGCCGTCGAGTACATGCGCGTGGCGTCCCTGGCCGTGCTGGACTACGCGGCCAAGTACAGGGAGGACCTGCTGTACAACCGGTACCAGTCGGGGAGTCAGGTGGTCGACAGATACCGCGCCGGGCCGCCGTACGCCTACTTCGTCCCCCGGGAGCAGCCCGATCCCGTCGCGCCGGTGGAGCTCCTCCGCCGCCTCGCATACAACGGGATCGAGATCTCGGAGGTCACAAGGGAGGTGATCCACGACGGCCAGACGTATCCCCCCGGCACCTGGGTCATCGCCATGGATCAACCCTTCGCGGAGCTGGCGCGCCAGCTTCTCGAGGTCCAGACATATCCGGATCTGCGGGAATACCCCGAGGGTCCGCCCGAGCAGCCGTACGACGCCGCCGGCTGGACCCTGGGCTATCAGATGGGCGTGCGGGTCATCGAAGCCCGAAGCCCCCTGGCCACGGAGCTCCGCGGCGTCCTCCGACCCGTGGAGGGCGAGGCCAGGGCCTGGGACGAGCCCGTGGCCGATGCGGCTCCCTTCGACGTGGTCGAGGGCGTGGGGTTCGACGACCACCCGGTGGCCGCGGGCGTCGTGCCCGCCGCCGGTCGCATCCGCGGGTCCGGGGCGGCCGTGCACCTCGACCCCGCCCAGAACAACTCCTATCGGGCGCTGAACCTCGCGTGGGACCAGGGTGCCCAGGTGAGACTCTCCGGCGAGGGCGGCGGAGCCTACGTCGTGACGGGCCTGTCCGGCGAGGCCGCCGGGCGGATGGCCGGGAGTCTCGCCCTGCGGGCGGAAGGGGGGCCCGCGACGGGCACGCCGGTAGAGCGCCCGAAGGTCGGGCTCTACAGGCCCTGGACCGCCAGCATGGACGAGGGCTGGACCCGCTGGCTCCTGGAGCGGCACGCCTTCACCTTCACCTCCCTGACCAACGCCGATGTCCATGCAGGTGACCTGCGGTCTCGGTACGACGTCATCGTGCTGCCCTCCGAGCGACCGGCGTCCCTACGCCGGGGGCACCCCCAGGGGACCGTGCCTCCGGCCTACGCCGGGGGCCTCGAGGACGAGGGCGTCCGGGAGCTGGACGCCTTCGTGAGCTCGGGCGGCACGCTGGTGTGCCTGAACCAGGCCAGCGTCCTCTGCATCGAGGACCTCCACCTGGCCGTGACCAACGCCGTGGACGGACTGCCCAGGGACACCTTCTTCTCCAGCGGGTCCCTCATGGAAGTGGTCGTCGACCAGGCGCATCCGGTCATGGCGGGAATGCCCGAGAGGTCCAGGATCTTCTTCGACCGGAGTCCGGTCTTCCGCTTCGACGAGGGCTTCGACGGCTCGGCCCTGGCCGTCTATCCGGAGCGGGGCACGCCCGTGGTGTCCGGATACCTCCTGGGCGAGGAGCATCTCCAGGGCCTGGCCGCCGCGGTGGACGTCCGACACGGGGAGGGCCGCGTGGTGCTGATCGGATTCCGCCCCCAGTGGAGGGGGCAGCCCTTCGGCACGTTCCGCGTCCTCTTCAACAGCCTCCTCTTCCACGGAGAGCTGGCGGAGCGGTCCCGGGGCACGCCGGGGTTCGGGGCCCCGAGGCGGAGCCCGCCGGAGGGAAGCTAGCGTCCGGAGTCCTGTCGGGCGTCCCCGGCGGCGGACGCGTCAGGCCGGATGGGACATCCTGGTCCACAGCTCGGCCAGATGGGACGATACCTGCCTCATGGCGTCCATGGCGATGTCGTCGAGCTGCTTCGTGATCTCCTCCCCCATGAGGCTGCGCAGGAACTGCTGGGGGTGCTCGAGGTCCCAGTCCAGGAAGGGCTCCGGCCCGGCCTCGAGGTGCTGGATGATCCGGAAGAAGAGGTAGCAGTCGTCGAGGAGGCCTGCCAGACCCAGCGTCATCTCCGGCAGGAGATCGACGGGCTGGAGGAAGTAGCGCTCCGCGTGGTCCAGGAGCGGTCCTACCACCGAGCGCATGGCCCTCTCGTCCGCCTCCTGCCGCGCGCGAGCCAGGAACACCGGGATGGACTCCATGATCTCCAGCGCCACCTCCGCCGCCTCCCGCACCTCGGCCTCTTCCGCCTCCGACAGGCGTCGACGGATGAACCTCTCCAGGGCGTCCATGCCCCCCCGGGCCTTGGCGCTCTCGATGACGGCCTGGATGTCCGTCAGGCTCCCGTTGGCTCCCTCGTCCGGGTTCCCCGTGGGGGATCCCTTGGCTTCGGTCTGACTCACGATGCACCCTCGGCGCGATAGACGATCTCCCCCCCCACGATGGTCATCTCGACCCGCGTCGAGGGGATGTCCTCCTCAGGAACGGTCAGGATATCCTGGGACAAAACCGTGATGTCCGCGAGCTTGCCCGGCGTGAGGCTCCCCTTCAGATCCTCCTCGAAGGCTGCGTAGGCGGCCTTGATGGTATAGGACTCGAGGGCCTCCATCCGACTCATGCGCTGTTCGGGATAGAAGACCTCACCGTCGCTCATCCTCCTGGACACCGTGGCATGGTAGCTGGCCAGCGGGTCGACGTCCTCCACAGGCGCGTCGGTGCCGTTGGTCACCACGGCACCGCTCCGCATGAGCTTCTGCCAGACGTAGGCGCCCTCCTCGGCGCGGCGCGCCCCGAGTCTGGGCTCCACCCACGGACCGTCCGAGGTGGCGTGGATGCCCTGCATGGAGGCGATCACCCCGAGCTGCCCGAAGCGACCGATGTCGTCCGGGTGCAGGTGCTGGGCGTGCTCCACCCGCCAGCGCGCGGCGGCGAGGTCGCCGGCGTCCGCGAAGGCACCCTCGAAGATGTCCAGGGTCTCACGGTTCGCCCGATCCCCGATGGCGTGCACGCACAGCTGGTACCCGTGCTCGACGGCCAGCCGCGCCGTTTCCATCACCGCCTCGGTCGGCGTCGTGTTCAGCCCGGAGCTGGCTGGGAGATCGACGTACGGCTCCAGCAACCAGGCGCCGTGCGATCCCAGCGCGCCGTCGAGGGAGACCTTGATGGCCCTGACGGTGAGGCGGTCTCCTCCGTAGCCGACGGTCCTGTAGGCGGCCAGGTTCTCGGCCAGCGCCTCGTTGCCCGCCCGGATCATCATCCACAGGCGGACCTTGAGGCTTCCCCCGTCGATCAGCTCCTTCACCAGGTCCACCGTCCCGAACCCCGAGCCCGCGTCCTGGAAGGAGGTGATCCCCTTGGAGAGCACCTCGTCCTGCGCCAGCAGCAGGACCCTGCGCGGATCCACCGGAGCGGCGCCCCTGCGAGCGGGTCCCAGCAGCCCCGACGCCGTCTCGCGGAAGGCGCCGATGGGATTGCCCTGGGGATCCCGCACGATCTCGCCTCCTGCGGGGTCCGGGGTGTCGGCGGTGACGCCCGAGAGCTCCATCGCCCGCGCGTTCGCGTAGGTGGCGTGGCCGCTGGCATGGGTCAGGATCACCGGGTTGTCCGGGGAGACCGCGCTGAGGGAATGGTGGTAGGGAAGGCCGTCGACATGGGGATCGGGACGTCGGTCCCACTTCTCCTGGTGCCATCCCCTGCCGGTGATGAGCTCGCCTGGCTCCGCCTCCGCGACGGCGTCCCCGACCATGGCGACGACCTCGTCCCAGTTGGCGACCGCCATCAGGTTGAGCTGGAGCGTCGAGCGGCCGACGCCCGAGTAGTGACCGTGACCTTCGATGAACCCCGGGATGGCGGTGCGTCCTCGGAGCTCCACGACCTCCGTCCCCTCCCCGACGAAGGAACGGATCTCGTCGTCGCTGCCCACGGCGACGATCCGCCCCTCCCTGGCGGCCAGGGCCTCTCCATCGGGCACGTTCGCGTCCACGGTGACGATGTTGCCACCCAGCAGCACGAGATCGGCCGGCGGGGCGGCGTCCCGGGCGCAGGAGGCAGGAGCCAGGAGGAGAAGCGAGGCGGCGGCGATGACGGAGCGGCGGGCGGACATGGCGCGGAATCCCGGAGAGTCGGCGATGACGGAACCTCGGGGCCGAGGAGGCTTCACACGGCCCGGGCACCTAGAATCGCCCTCTCGACAGGATACGGCCAGGGCTGACGCCGCTTCTTCCCTGGGAGAGGCAGAAGCGACGCGCGTCCGGGACCAGGAGACGGGCGTTGCGACCCGCCGTTCCGGCCCCGTCCGGCCGGGCCGTCAGACGGGAGCGTCCAGGGTCCGCCGACCTGGTCGTCCCGGCTCGGCCCGCGCCGGCGCGGGTCGTCAGGTCTTACAGAAGATCCAGCTCAGGACGAGCCGGACGATACGCTTGATGATGGTGATCATGGTGGGTCCTACGCAGCGAGCGGTGTCGAGGTTTCCTCCGGCGAGGGGCGCCCGCTCCCGATGCGGCCGTCAAGCGCCCGCCGAAAGGCGTTGCAGGGCCCGTTGGCCCTGGCGATCTTCCTGCCTCCTTGGCAGACAGCCGAAGGTGGTCACTGACTCCCCGCGGGAGCCGAAATGACACTGAAGTCCTCCCTCAGGACCCTGGTCACGCTCGGGAAGGGCGTGATCCAGGGAATATCGGAGGCGGCAGAGCACCGGGATCCCATCGAGCTCTTCGAGGAGTGGTTCGCTGCGGCGAGGGAATCCGGGATGATGCTACCCGAGTCGCTCGCCCTGGCCACGGCTACGGCGGAAGGAGTGCCGTCGGTGCGCATGGTCCTCCTCAAGGGCGTCGACGAGAGAGGCTTCGTCTTCTACACGAACTACGGGAGCAAGAAGGCTCGGGAGATGGACGCCAATCCCAAGGCGTCCCTGTGCGCCCACTGGCCCGTCCTGGAGCGTCAGGTCCGGATCGCAGGGGCCGTCGAGCGCGTTCCCGTCGAGGAGAGCGAGCGCTACTTCGCCAAGCGGCCGAGAGGGAGCCGCCTCGGCGCGTGGGCGTCGAAGCAGAGTGAGCCCCTTCCCTCCCGGGAGCACCTGAAGGAGCGCTTCCGCCGGGTCAAAGGCGAGTTCGCGGGGGGAGACGTCCCTCTCCCTCCCTTCTGGGGAGGGTATCTCCTCCGACCGGCGACCATCGAGTTCTGGCAGGGAAAGGCGGATCGGCTCCACGAGCGCCTCCTCTTCGAGCGGGACGGTCGGTCCTGGTCCGCCCGCCGCCTCTACCCCTAGTGGTCGACCCCTTGCCTTCGGTCCTCCGGACGCGTCCCTTGGGGGCTTCCCCGAGTCGAGGAGGGAGTTCGAGTGCCAAGGACGAGCTATTTCACGGCCCAGACCTTTCGCTTCCTGAAGGACCTGGCGGCCAATAACGACCGGGCCTGGTTCGCGGACAACAAGCAGCGCTACGAGGCGCACGTCCGGGAGCCGGCGCTGCGCTTCATCGAGGACTTCGCGGTCCGCCTGAAGCGGATCAGCCCCCACTTCCACGCCGGCCCCCGATCCCTCTTCCGGATCCACCGGGACGTCCGCTTCTCCAAGGACAAGAGCCCCTACAAGACCCACACGGGGATCCACTTTCGACACGACACGAGCAAGGACGCCCACGCCCCCGGGTTCTACCTGCATCTGGAGCCCGGATCCGTCTTCGCCGGCGTCGGCATCTGGCATCCCGACTCCTCGGCGCTCCGGAAGATCCGGGGCCGGATCGCGGAGCACCCCGACCGGTGGAAGCGGGCGTCCCGAGCCCGGAACTTCGTGGACACCTTCGAGCTGGCAGGCGACCGGCTCACCCGCCCCCCGAAAGGCTTCGACCCGGATCACCCCCTCATCGAGGACCTCAAGCGAAAGGACTACATGGGGGTGTGCACGTTGACCCAGGGCTTCGCCACCGACCCGGACCTTCCGGACGCCCTCGCAGGGGTGTACAGGGCCGGGAGGCCCCTCATGGCGTTCCTGTGCGACGCCCTGGACGTGCAGCTCTGATCGAGGGCGAGCCTTCGTGACCCTCGGGCTCCAGGCGTTCCTGGCCCTTCTTCCCATCGCGCTGGGAGGCTTCCTGCTGGTGGGCCTCCGTGTTCCCGCCAGGAGGGCCATGCCCGCCGCGTACCTGGCCGCCGTGGTCGTGGCGGCGGCAGCGTGGAGGATGCAGACGTCGAGGGTGGCCGCCGCGTCCATTCAGGGGCTGTTCCTGACCTTCGACCTCCTCTTCATCATCTTCGGGGCCCTCCTGCTCCTCCACACCCTCGAGCGCTCGGGAGGGGTCGCCGCCATCCGCCGGAGCTTCCACGGTATCAGCGACGACCGCCGCATCCAGGTGGTGATCGTGACGTGGCTCTTCGGCTCGTTCATCGAGGGTGCCGCGGGCTTCGGAACACCCGCGGCGGTCACCGCTCCTTTGCTCGTAGCCCTCGGCTTCCCCGCTGGGTGCGCGGTGATGCTCGGGATGATGGTCCAGAGCACCGCGGTCACCTTCGGGGCGGTTGGAACCCCCGTGCTGGTGGGTGTCCAGGGAGGTCTCGGGGGAGAGGCGTTCTCCGCGGACCTCGCCATGGCGGGGCTCGGCATGATGGACTACCTGCGCGCCGTCACCACCAGGGCTGTTCTCCTGCACGCCACGGCGGGCGTGCTCATGCCCACCTGGATGGTGGTGATGATGACCCGCTTCTTCGGCGCCAACGGCTCTTGGACCGAGGGGCTGCGCGTCCTTCCCTTCACGATCTTCGGTGGCTTGGCCTTCACGGTGCCCTACGTGCTCTTCGGCGCCTTCCTGGGCCCCGAGTTCCCGTCCCTCCTGGGAGCCCCCGTGGGGCTGGCGATCGTGGTCGCGGCCGCCCGGCGCGGTCTCTTCATCCCCTCCGACACCTGGTCCTTCCCCCACCGCTCGCGGTGGAAGGACGAGTGGGTCAGCGGGCTGGAAGAGGAGATGGCGGAGGTTCCGGAGGGGCGAGGCGTGTCCGTCCCCATGGCCTGGGCTCCCTACCTCCTTCTCGGTGTGCTCCTGGTCCTCACCCGGCTCCCCTCCCTTCCGTTGGGGACGTGGCTCCGGGCGCTTTCCATCTCGTGGACCGACATCCTGGGGACGGGGATCACCGCCACCACCACACCTTTGTACCTCCCGGGCTTCATCCTCGTCGTGGTGGTGGTCGCCACCGCCTGGCTCCACCGCATGCCCGTGTCCGAGCTGGGCGCCGCCGTGCGGTCATCGGCGCGGGTCCTCACGGGCGCCGGCGTGGTCCTGATCTTCACGGTCCCCATGGTGCGGGTCTACATCAACTCGGACGTGAACAGCGCCGGCATGCTCTCCATGCCCATCGCCATGGCGGAGTGGGTCGCCGGCAGCGTGGGACAGATCTGGCCGCTCTTCGCCGGCGCCACGGGTGCCCTCGGTGCGTTCATCGCCGGCTCCAACACCGTGAGCAACCTCATGTTCTCCGCCTTTCAGTACGGCGTGGCCCAGCGGCTGGCCATGTCGACGGTGATGGTGGTGGCTCTTCAGGCCGTCGGCGCGGCGGCGGGGAACATGATCGCCATCCACAACGTGGTGGCCGCTTCCGCCACCGTCGGACTCCTCGGGCAAGAGGGTGCGACTTTACGAAAGACGATCCTGCCTACCCTCTACTATCTGGCCGTCATCGGCGTGCTGGGCCTCTTCGCCGTGCATGTCCTGCGCGTGCCTGACCCGCTGATGGGAGGCTAGCCGGCCGCAGCGGACGACCCGGCGTCCACCACCCTACCTGCCGACCCTCTCGCACGATCCAGAACGGGCCTCAGCACGTCGTGCAGGTCCGGCTTCCCGAGGACGTCGAGCTCGTAGCGCACCCGCGTGTGGGGAACGGGAATCCTGACGAGTCGGGCCAGGTCGATGGGTGTGCCGACGGCCACGGCGTCGACACCGCCCTCGGCCGCCTTCACGAGCGTGGCCTCGAGGTCGGCTACCTGCTGGGCGCCGTAGCCCATGGCCGGCAGAAGGGCGCCCAGCCCCGGATACTCCTCGAACGTCTGCCGTAGCTCGCCCACGAGGAAGGGTCGGGGATCCACGATCTCCGCCGCCCCGGCGTCCCTGGCCCCCAGAGTGCCCGCGCCGTACTTCATCCCACCGTGGGTCAGCGTCGGCCCGTCCTCCACCACCAACACGCGCTTGCCCGCGAGGACGCCGGGATCGTCCACGGTGAGAGGGGAGGCGGCTCTCAGCACGAGGGCGGACGGATTCACCCGTGCGACGTTCGCGAGGACGGTGTCGACGTCGGCCGGGTCCGCGGTCTGGATCTTGTTCACCACGACCGCGTCGGCCATTCGCAGGTTCGTCTCGCCGGGATGGTACCGCACCTCGTGCCCGGGACGGTGCGGATCCACCAGGGTGATGTACACGTCGGCCCGGAAGAACGACGTGTCGTTGTTGCCACCGTCCCAGAGGACCACGTCGGCCTCGGCTTCGGCTTCCCTCAGGATCGCCTCGTAGTCCACACCGGCGAAGACGGGAGAGCCGTTGGCGATGTGGGGCTCGTACTCCTCCCGCTCCTCGATGGTCGCCTCGTACCGGACCAGATCCTCCTCGCCGGCAAACCTCTGCACGCGCTGAGCGAGGAGATCGCCGTACGGCATGGGATGACGCACGATGCTCACGGACAGGCCCGCCTCCCGGAGGAGGTTCGCCACGGCCCTGCTCGTCTGGCTCTTCCCCACGCCCGTTCTCGACGCGACAACGGCCACGACGGGCTTGGAGGATCGCAGCATGGTGCGCGTCGCGCCACCCACCTCGAAGTCGGGACCCGCAGCATTCACGCGGCTGGCCAGGTTCATGACGTATTCGTGGGACACGTCCGAATAGGCCATGACGCAGCGGGTGACGCCCTCCTCCTCGATGATCCGCTCCAGGTCCTCCTCCGGGCGGATGGGGATGCCCTCCGGGTATCGCTCACCGGCCAGCTCCGGGGGGTAACGACGGTCGTCGATGTGGGGAATCTGCTGGGCGGTGAAGGCGACGACGGTGGCGGAGGTATGATCCCGATAGACGGTATTGAAGACGTGGAAGTCGCGCCCGGCGGCGCCAAGGATCAAGACGCGCTCGTTCATGTCGGGTCTTTCTTGTTGTCGAGGGGTCCAGGGAGGGCCCTTGGAGGCATAACACCGGAGGCGATTTCGGTCCAGGCGGCCACGGGGCGGCACGCTCGGCTCCGGTGGAGGGCTACGGGCTCCGCAGTGCCTCGGCGACGGAGTCGGCGACCGCCTCGAGGCATCGTGCCCCGATCTCCTCGCTCATTCCGACGGCGTTGCCCAGGATCCCGTTGGGTGTCACGGATCGGAACCCGTCCCGGAAGATCCGATCGAACAGAGCTCCGTCGGTGCCCCCCGTGTACCCCTCCTCGGCCAGCTCGCGCCTGACCAGATCCGGCCGGATGACCAGCATCTCCGAGCTCTCGGCGATATCGGCGTGTCCCCCGACGCGAGATCCCAGGCCACACATCTCCTCCACGGTCCGGATCCACAGATCCAGGAAGCCCTGCAGATCGGTGTACGCCCGGACCTCGCAGTCGGGGGCAACCGCTCGGTTGAGGTCGTCCAGCATGTCCCTCAAGGGCCCGAAGTTCCCTCCGTGGGAGGGGACGAGGAGGATGCGCCGGAACCCGTGGCGCGACAGGCTCACGCAGTAGTCCAGGCAGATGGCCTCCAGCGTGGTGCGCCTCAGGGAGAGGGTTCCGGGGAAGCCCATGTGATGCTCGGAGCACCCGACCCGGATGGTGGGCGCCACGAGAGCGTTCCCCAGTCGCTCTGCAACCGCCATGGCCAGGTGGTCACCTCGGACGGCATCCACGAGGAGGGGAAGGTGGGGTCCGTGCTGCTCCACGGCCGCGACGGCAGCCACCACGGACGTCATCCCCGACTCCAACGCCTCGCCCACCTCGGGCCAGGTCATCTCCTCCATCAAGAGCTTCGTCTCGCCGTTCATCTCGCTCTCGCTCCTCTCACTCGCACTCGTCCATCACCTGCAGCACGTCCAGTCGGGGGCGCGCGCCGGTCCCCGGAGCGTCACTGCCCGGCTCCGGAGGGGTGGGGTCCGGCGGACGTCGAAGGTGCCACCCGGTCTCGGCCTGGAAGGCTGCGGCCAGCGAGAGGAGTCGCTCCTCCCCGAAAGGCATGGCGCCCAGCATCCCGCCCACGGGCAGGTCGACGCCGCGGGTGTCCTCGAATCCGATGGGGAAGGAGATCAGCGGGAGGCCGATCATGTCGAAGGGGATGGGTGACGCCAGCGCCACGACGTCGCATTCCTCGAAGATCCCTTCGAGGACCCTCTCGAGGAGGAGCATCTTCGCACGCTGCCCTCGGAGATACTCCGTCCCGGAAAGGAGCAGCCCGTTGATCCAGGGCGACAGGGAGGCGCCGAACAGCCGGACGTCCCTGCGCAGGTGCTCGAGGAACGGTTCGGCTCGCTCCGGGAGGCGCACGTTGTTGAATTGGGGTCCGGTCAGGATCTCCCAGTCTTCGGGCGCGTCCACGTCCACGACGCGCGCCCCCAGTGACTCGAAGGTCTGCAGCATGCTCCTGCGCGCCTCCACCTCGGCCTCGCCCCGTAGCCGGGTGAGCCGTCGCCGCCGCTCCCGGGCGGCCTCGTCCTGCTCCTGGCCGCGATAGCCGCCTCCGCCTCTCTCCTCGGGAGCAGACAGGTACCCTGGCAGGATGCCGATGGTGGTGGGCCATCGCAGCGTGACGCGGTCACCCTGCCGCATGATATCCGCTGCCAGGCCGAAGTCGGGCACGGGCGGCAGACCGAGGGTCCGGGGATCCGCGGGATCGGGTCCGGCCATGGCCTGAAGCATGAGCGCCGCGTCCCGGGCGTCACGGGCCAGGGGACCGGCGTGGTCCCGGGTGTACGTCAGGGGAATGATCCCGTGTAGGGAGACCCGCCCCATGGTGGGCTTCAGCCCCGTGAGGCCCTGCCGGCCCGCCGGGTTGGTGATGGAGCCTCCGGTCTGGGTCCCGGTGCTCGACGCCGCGAGGCGGGAGGCCACGGCGGTCGCCGATCCCGAGGACGACCCGCCGGGGCTCACGTCGGGGTCGTGGGGCGCCCAGGCGTTGGCCGTAGTGGCCTCCCCGTCGGGAGTCGTCGCCCGACTCGTCGCCAAAGGACCCATCTGCGTCTTGCCCAGGAGGACGGCTCCCTCCGCCGAGAGCCGACCCCACGCCGTGGCGTCGGACTCGGGCACGAAGTCGGCGAAGATGTGTGAGTTCGCCGTGGTGCGGACCCCCCGGGTGTGGTAGTTGTCCTTTACTGCGATGGGTATGCCGTGCAGGGGTCCCCTCCACTCCGGCCCCTCCAGGGCATCCGCCGCGGAGCGCGCGACCTCCGCGGTCACGGTGTTGAAGGCCATGAGCACCGGGTCGAACGCCTCGATGCGCCGCAGGTAGGCCTCGACCAGCTCAACAGGCCCGAGGCGGCCATCCCGGATCAGGGAGGCGAGCTCGGCCAGGGTCATCTCCCAGGGCTGCGTGGCCTGGACGCCGCCCGGCGGGGGGAGGATGTCGACGCTGGGCCCCGGCGCCGACCGCGATGGGGCGGGGCCGGGATCGAAGGCGCTCCCCGTGGCCGCCGCCGCCGTGAGGCGGCCCATCCGCTCCAGGAACCCCCGCCGATCCACCTGCCGATCCTGGGGGCCGGCCCGAGGCTCGGCGCGCCCACCGGCCTCAGCCATCCTCGCGAGCTCCGTCCAGCGCCGAGGACAGGGCCGCGGGATACATCGTCGGAGCCACCCCGTGGGCGTCCAGCTCGAAGTCCAGGATGGCAGGCGGGGTGCTCCGGAGGAAGCGACGGGCGCCGGCGAGGACGCGGCGACGATCCGCGGGCGCGTCGGGATCGTCCTCCGGCAGGACTCCGAGGTCCACGCCTAGCTGCCGCAGCCGGGTCAGAACGTAGGCATCCAGCTCCGCATCCGTGAGCTCTCGAGGGGTCTGGGCTGTCATGCGGCCAAAGTAGAGGGGGGAGCACCCGCCGGGCGAGCCCCATCGGACTTCCGGCACGCCCGAGAGGGTCGATGCGGGATTCCGAGGACACAGGCCAGAGGTGCCCTTATCTTTGAACGGCTCCAACCGGATCGGCCCCGATGCCCGAAGAGCGAGAGTATCTGAGCGAAGAGGAGGCGACGCGCCTCTGGAAGCGGGCTGCCCAGCTCCAGGCGGACGACGCCCGGGAAGCGGAGGCTCGCGCGGCCCAGGGTGCGGCGGGAGGCCTGGACGACACGGTCTCGGCCCGGGCAGGCTACGCTCTCACCCACGTCCGCTCGGCCGCCATAGAGGCCGGCATCGGCGCCGACTTCATCGACGCCGCGCTGGCGGACCTTCGGGCCGAACAGGCCCTCCCCGTGCGGGCACGGGGGCCCGGGGGGCGTCTGGCCCGGATGATCCTGGGACGGCCCGAGGACGCCGTGACGGTCCGTCGGGTCGTCAGGGCCGACAGCCAGGACGTGATGGCGGCGCTCGAGGTCGTCCTTCCCGCCGCACCCTACAACCTGACCCTGCGGGACCAGCGAGGAGATCCCAGGGCCGCCGGCGTCCTGATCTTCGACATCCTGGGCGCGAGCTTCACCGGGCAGGCGAGCGGAGGCTTCGTCGGCGAAGCGAGCTGGGCCGACTTCCGCCAGGTGCTGGTTTCACTTCGCGACCTCCGGAGCGACCCGCCGGGCGTCGAAGTCACGGTGCGGGCACCCGTGGCCTGGGCCTTCGGCGTCAACGCCGGCTTCTGCGGGCTCTTCGCCGTCCTGGGCGGGGGCCTCGGTCTCGGACTCGGGTCCGCGGGAGCGGCGGGGGTCGCGGCACTGGCGGCGGCCCTCGGTCTCTCGGGTGGAGCGGTGGGAGTGCTGGCGGCCCTGATGGTCACGGGCGGAGCCGTCGGCGGCGGCCTCGCGTCCACCAAGCTCTATCGGGTGCTGTATCGGTATGCGGTCGCCAAGGGCCGCACCGCCCTGGAGGGGCTTCTGGCGGCTGTCGCCGCGAAGGCGCAGGGGGGATGGGGCATACTCCCCCCGTCGGGTGCTTCCCCCACGAAGACGGAGCTCCCCGCGGGGCCATCCGACCCGGCCTGACGAAAGGCTGGCGCGGGCCCCGACGAGGCGCACCTGGGGGCCGCCGGGGAAAAGTGTGACCACGGTGGGTACGGAATGACCCGCGAGCCACGTGGTCGGAACGCTCGCCCTCCTTCCCCGCCCGTCGGTCCCATGCGATCTAAAGTCATATTTCCCAACAGCTTGTTCTGATACACCTGCCCCGCCTCCACCCGTGGTATGCCGGTTGCCAAGAACCGGGGAGCGCGGCGCCAACCGGTGTCCGTCGGTTCCAGACCCCGACCCATGTGAGCACGGCGGGGCACTCACCTTCGCGAAGGCCGCGAGGCCGGAGGAAAGCGACAATGATGGATCTGATGAAACGGTTCTGGCATGACGAGGCTGGGCAGGGGCTGACGGAGTACGCCCTTGTGCTGGCTCTCATCTCGATCGGCCTGATCGCGGTGCTGGTGCTCTTCCGCGACGCCATCGGTCGGGTGTTCGATCGGGTCGTGTCCGTCCTGGACGGCGCCCCTGAGGGAGGGTACACGCCCGGCGGCTGATACTTCCCGCCGGCGTGGTCGGGAACCGCCGGGGGTGTCCGAGCGGCACCCCCGGTTTCCCGCGTCCATGCCCTTCCATTCATCTCCACGGATCGACACCCAGCGACCACCATGGACCTCCTTTTCGCCACCGTGTTGACCCTCGCCGTGGTCTACGACCTCCGGGAGAGGCGCATACCCAACGCCCTCACGGTGGGTGGCCTGTGCGCCGCCCTCGTGCTGCGCCTGGCGATCGACCCTGCCAGCGCCGTGGGTGGGCTGCAGGGAGCCGGGCTGGGCCTCGCTGTGGCCCTGCCTCTGTTCGCCCTCGGGGCCTTCGGAGCGGGAGACGGCAAGCTGGTCATCGCCATGGGGGCGTTCCTCGGATGGGAGGGCCTGCCCGCGGCGCTTCTCGTGACGGGAATCGTGGGCGGGCTTCTCTCCCTCGCGTATGCCGTCCGCCGGGGTGTCATCCTTCCTGTGCTCTACCAGACCAGGGATCTGGCGCTCTACTGCGTCACCCTCGGGCAGGCTGGCGAGCGCCACACGCTGTCGGCCCCCTCCGGGACCACGGTCCCGTACGGAGTCGCCATCGCGATCGGCGCGGCGTTCGTCTGGATGATGGGAGCCCCGCTGCCATGAGCAGCGCCTCCCTTCGTCCTCGTGTTCGTCTCGGACCGTCCCGTGACCGCTCCGGTCAGGCCCTGGTGGAGTTCGCACTGGTCATTCCGCTCCTCCTGGCGCTCATCATCGGCGTGGTGGAGCTGTCCCGGGCCTGGAACGTGCATCAGGTGCTGACGAACACGGCGCGCGAGGCCCTGCGGTCCGCCGTCGTGGACGATCCGACGTTCACCCAGGACCACATGCACATACGGATCAGCGAATCGCTCCGCCTCGCGTCGCTCGACCCCTCCAAGATCGAGGTGACCATCGACGGGTGGAAATCCGGTACCGGGAACCCGGCCAGGATCGAGCTACGGTACCCCTACGAATTCAATCTCCTCGGACCGCTGATGGAGTGGTCGACCGGGCAGCGGGCGGTCACACTCTCCACGGCGTTCATCATGCGAAATGAGTAGCACGGGCCACCAGGATTAGCCATGAAGAACGCACGAGTCTGGCTCACACTGACAGGCGCCCTCATCTCGGGCATCACGGCTGGCTATCTGGCCCTGGTGTACGTGAGTGAAGAGCCCTCCGTCCTGGCTGCGGCAGAACCGGAAGGGACCCAGATGGTGGTCGCCCGACGGGACCTCGAAGCCGGCGCCATCCTCACGCGAGAGGACCTGGACATCGTACACTGGCCCTCGGGCAATCTCCCCGAGGGCTTCGTCGCCCAACCGGGCGAGGTGGTGGGACGAGGGCTCATCGACGCCGTCCGGCGTAACGAGCCCCTGCTCACGACGAAAGTGGCCGCACGGGAGGCGGGGGGTGGGCTTCCCATCACCATCCCGCCCGGCAAACGCGCTCTTTCGGTGGAGGTCGACGAGGTCATCGGCGTTGCGGGATTCGTGCTCCCGGGTACCCGCGTGGACGTCGTCGCGACGCTCATGCCGGGCACGAACCGCAGCGAGACCGTCTCGAGGACCATCCTTCAGAACATCGAGGTCCTGACCGCGGACCAGTCCTATCAGAAGGACACGGGTGGCGAGCCGGTCCTGGTGACGGTCGTAACTCTGCTGGTGGACCCCGACGAAGGGGAGGCACTGACCCTCGCCTCCACCGAAGGCAAGATCCAGCTGGCCCTCCGGAACACCCTGGATGTCGACTCCATCTCGACCGGCGGCGCCCGCATTCAGGCCCTGGTGGGCGGGAGCGTTCGTTCGCCCTCCGCGACCCCGACGGGCTCGAGGCGTCCGCCACCGGCTCCGACGGTCGTGGAAACCTACAAAGGCGGAAACCGGACCCTGCTCATGTTCAACAAGAAGGGTGGATGACCATGCACGCCCAGGCTCGCCGCATCAACGGTCCGGCCCGCGTTCTCGTCGCGGCCATCGGGCTCACGCTCCTAGGCCTCATCGCCCCGAGGAGTCTCTACGGCCAGTTCATCATCTCCGAGCCGGAAGCCGTGATCTCCATCGCACAGGGAACATCGGCCCTCATCGACTATCCGGGTGAGCTCACGCGGGTCTCCGTCACCGACGTGTCGGTGGCCGAGGCCGTCGTGATGTCTCCGACGGAGGTGCTCATCAACGGTATCGGCCTCGGGACCACCAGCCTGTTCCTCTGGGACTCCGCCGGTGCCCGTCGGCTCTACTCCGTGGAGGTGACCGCCGACGTCGCCACGCTCGGCCGGTACATCGACCTGCTCTTCCCGGAGGAGGACATCGAAGTCACCGCCCAGGGCAACACCGTGATCCTGTCGGGCCGCGTCAGCGAGGCGTTCGTGGCGCGCCGGGCCATCGAGCTCGCCCAGGGCACAGGGGCGGAGATCCTGGACAACCTGCAGACGCCGGCTGCCAGGCAGATCCTCCTCGAGGTGCGCTTCGCGGAGGTGAGCCGCGACGCCATCAGGTCGCTGGGGAACAACATCATCCGAAGCGTCAATCCCCACCGCCTCGACGCCGACGGCCGGTGGGAGGTGGGAACGGACAGCGAAGGCATCATGGACCTGTCCCTCATCACCAGCGACGCACAGTTCAGCATGATCATCGATGCCCTCAGGTCGAACGGCGACTTCCGGAGCCTCGCCGAGCCTAACCTCCTCGCCCTGGACGGCCAGGAGGCCTCGTTCCTCGCCGGTGGGGAGTTCCCGTTCCCGTCGATCCAGGGAGGCTCCAACGCCAACGCGGTGACCGTCGAGTGGCGGGAGTTCGGCGTTCGCCTGCGCTTCACCCCGCGCGTGACCAACATCGGGAACATCCGGCTGTCCATCGCCCCCGAGGTATCGGCGTTGGACTTCGCCGGCGGGCTGAGCATGGGGGGATTCCAGATCCCCAGCATCCTCACGCGCCGGGCCGAGACCGAGATCGAGCTCCAGGAAGGACAGCACCTCGCCATCGCCGGACTCCTGGACAGCACCATCCAGGAGAACGTGGACAAGCTCCCGCTGCTGGGTGACATCCCCATCCTCGGCGCCCTCTTCCGCTCCGAGGAGATGAGGCAGGAGCGCACGGAGCTTCTCGTGCTGGTGACTCCGCGGATCATCCAGCCCTCCGCGACGCCGCTGCCCGTGCCCACGGGCGAGCCGACGGACTGGGCGTGGGACAAGTCGCTTCGCGGTTGGCCCTTCGACGCGGACACCGTGGGCACGGGCTCCGGTGGCCGCTGATGCGGTGCCTCAAGCCTCGGCCGCGGAGGAGAGCGAGCGGATGAGACGCGTCCTGGGGACCTTCTGGCGACGGGAGGACGGCTCGTCCACGGCGTTGGTGGCCGTCAGCCTGACGGCCCTCGTGTCCCTGTTGGCCCTGGGCATCGACGTCGGGATGCTGTTCAACGCCCGCAGCGAAGCCCAGCGGGCCGTGGACTCCGCGGCTCTCGCGGGAGTGAGCGCGTTCCTCGACTTCCCCGCCAAGGAGGCCGTGAAGCCCGCCGAGGAGCGGGCCCTCGACTACGCCATCCGGAACTACATCCGCAAGGAGATGATCTTGGAGGCCGAGGTCACGGTGCACGTGAACGTCGACAGCGCCACCGTGACGGTGACGGTCCGCCGGGAGGAGGTCCCCACGTGGTTCGGCCGCGTGCTGGCCAGGAACCACGTGGCCATCGGCGCCACGGCCACCGCCCAGGCCATCGACGCCGGAACGGCCCAGTGCGTGAAGCCCTTCGCCGTGCCGGACGCCTGGGAGGAGACGAACGACGATGCCAACGCGAACCGGATCTGGGACGATGACGAGCGCTGGCGCTTCGATCCGGGAAGAGACCGATACGAGGGATACACGGGTCCCGACGGGTCGTCGTCGGAGACGGGGTACGGGAGCGCCTGGAGGAATCCCTTCCCCGACCTGGTGGGGAGACGCTACGACCGGGACTACGGTCGCCAGATCATGATCAAGGCGACCGATCCGAAGTTCGCCTTCGTGCCGTCGTTCTTCTATCCGTGGGTGCTTCCCGTGGACGGTGGCCAGCCGGACTGCGGGGAAGAGCGAGGCGGCTCCGGCGGTGGCGCCCATGGTCAGGGCAAGGGGGCCGACGCGTACCGCCGCAACATCTGCAGCTGCAACGCCTCCGTCATCGACCTCGAGACCGAGTATCTCATCGAGCCCGGCAACATGACCGGGCCGACGTTCCAGGGCGTAGGGGAGCTCATCCGTCAGGATCCCGACGCCTACTGGGACGATGGCACCAACAGCGTGGTCAGCGATGACCACGGGCTGGACAGCCCCCGCATCATCACCGTCGCGCTCTTCGACCCCACGCAGATCGAGAAGGGTGGCCGTCAGTTCATACGGTTCAACAACTTCGCGCGCTTCTTCATCGAGGAGCAGCTATCCCCGCAGGACCCGGTTGTCGGCCGGTTCATGTACTACGTCAAAGGCGCCGGATCCGGGGATCCCGGCGGCACGCGCACGGGCTCGCTCGTGAAGCGCATCCGGCTCATTCGATGACTCCCCCAGAGAGGCATGCATGAGGCAAAACGGAAACAACCAGGGACCCGTACGGGCCGCGTTGATCTCCTCGGAAGAGGCCTTCCGGAAGGCCGTCCAGGACTCGACATCCGAGGTGGGTGGCCGCATCGAGGTAGGCCTGGAGACTGATGCCACGCCCTCCGAGCTGCTACGGGAGCCCAACACGCCTCTGCGGGACTACGAGCCCCACATCATCTTCCTGGACCTCGGCCCTGATCCCGACGACGGCATTCGCCTGGCTGGAGTGCTCTCCCGGGCGCACCCCGGCGTGGCCATCGTCGGAGGAGGTCCCGAGCTCACCCAGGCTCAACTCCTGTCCGCGATGCGGGCCGGCGTGTCGGAGCTCATCGACCTCCGGTCCGCCGAGGACGAGCTGCCCGACGCCCTCGACCGCACGCTCGAGAAGCTCGGATTCGGGCGGAGCCGGAGCCGTACCCTCGGCCAGATCCTCACGTTCATCAGTCCGAAGGGGGGCACGGGCTGCACCACGGTGGCAGTGAACACGGGTGTCGCCCTGCGTGAGCTCACGGGGCGGAAGGTACTGCTGGTCGATCTGGACCTCGAGCTGGGAGAGATCGCGTCGTTCCTGGGCGTGAAGCCTCGGTTCCACCTGGTCGATCTCCTCAAGAACTTCCATCGGATGGATGAGAACCTGCTCACCTCGTACATCGAGCGGCACGAGTCCGGCGTGCACCTCCTGTCGGCGCCCTTCGAGCCCGAGACGGGGCAGAGCGTCACGGCACAGCAGATCGAGTCCGTCCTCGCCTTCGTGAGGAGGCACTACGACTTCGTGGTCGTGGACACGTCCAAGTCCCTGGCACCGCCGGCCTTGGCCGCCATGCGTCGGGCGAGCCAGATTTTCCTGGTCACGAACCTCGACCTCTGCTGCCTCCGCAACTTCACGCGCTTCCTGCCCACGCTGCGAGAGATCGAAGGCTCCGAGGGCAAGCGCATTCGTCTCATCGTGAACCGCTACGCGAAGAACAGCCTCCTCTCGCTGGAGGACCTCGAGACGACGGTGGGGCTACCCGTTCACTGCACGCTCACGAACGACTTCCACACCATCATCGAGTCCCTCAGCCTCGGACGGCCCCTCGTTCTGCATTCCAAGACGCGTTACGCGACGGAGCTCATGGACCTGGCCGCGCGCATCGGTGGCAAGCACGTGAATCCCTCCAAGCGGAGGCAGAGCCTTCTCGGCAGAGCCGTCGGTGCCGTTCTTCGCCCATCCAAGAGATCCGGGGAGGCGCTGAGCCATGCCTGAGTGGAAGAAGACCGCGAAGGGGAAGGGCAAGTCGACGGCCGCCGGTTCGTCGGCACCTGCGCCCGACGGGTCCGAGGAGTCCGCCGTGCTGCAGGTGGACACCACGGCGGAGGGGACGAGCGATTTCCAGAAGGTGAAGGCACGGATCCACCGCCTCCTCCTGGAGCGGTTGAACCTCGCCAACCTCGACAAGATGGATCGGGGCGAGGTGAACCGGATCATCGCCGAAGTCGTCCGGGACCTCCTGAGCAAGGAGGGCATCCCCCTGAACCTGGAGGAGCGGGACCGCCTCACGTCACAGGTCCTGGACGAGATCTTCGGCCTCGGACCGCTCCAGCCCCTCATGGAGGACCCGTCCATATCCGACGTCCTCGTCGACACGTACAAGAGGGTCATCATCGAGCGGGACGGAAAGCTCTTCGACACCGACGTCCGCTTCCAGGACGACCGGCACCTGTTTCAGGTGATCGACCGGATCGTGTCGGCGGTGGGACGTCGCATCGACGACTCCTCGCCCATGGTGGACGCCCGCCTGCCGGACGGCTCCCGGGTCAACGCGGTCATCCCGCCGCTGGCCGTCGACGGGCCACACCTGTCCATCCGGAAGTTCAAGGCAGACGTCCTGTCCACGGAAGACATGGTCAAGCTCGGTACCCTGACCGATCCCCTGGTGGAGCTCCTCCACGGCATCGTCCGCGCCCGTCTGAATGTCCTCATCTCCGGCGGGACCGGAGCAGGGAAGACCACCCTGCTCAACGTGCTCTCGTCGTTCATTCCGGCGTCGGAGCGAATCGTCACCATCGAGGACTCCGCCGAGCTTCAGCTCCGGCAGCCCAGGGTGGTGCGACTGGAGACCCGGACGGCGAACATCGAGGGGCACGGCGCCGTGAATCAGCGCGCCCTGGTGATCAACGCGCTGCGCATGCGACCGGATCGTATCGTGGTGGGCGAGGTCCGTGGCCCCGAGGCCATCGACATGCTCCAGGCCATGAACACCGGGCATGACGGCTCTCTCACCACCCTGCACTCCAACGCTCCCCGGGACGCGTTGAACCGACTGGAGACCATGGTGGCGATGGCCGACCTCAATCTGCCGGAAAAGGGCGTGAGGCAGCAGATCGCCAGTGCCGTGGACATCGTGATCCAGCTCGCCCGCTTCAGCGACGGCAGGAGGAGGCTCACGCGCCTCTCGGAGATCGTGGGCATGGAGGGAGACGTGATCACGATGCAGGACGTCTTCCGGTTCGAGCAGGAGGGCATCGACGACGACGGCAACATCATAGGCGCCATCAGGCCAACCGGAATTCGGCCGAGGTGCGCGGATCGGCTCGGGGCCAACGGCGTGCACCTGCCGGCGAGCATGTTCAGCGACTACGCTGCTGCCTAGGACGGTGATGTAATGGCACTCGAACCCGGACTGTTCGTTCTCTTCTCGGCCATGGCCGCGAGCCTCGGAGTGATCTCCGTGGGCGCGGGCGTGTCGGTGGTCCGAGACTGGCGCTCGCGCCGACCGGTGGAGGAGGCCCTTCGGGATCTCGAGAGCCTGCGGGCCGAGAGCACCCGCTCGGCCCGGGTCAGCGTGCTGCGCCCCGAGGCGGTCGAGCGTCCCCTGCACCGATTCCTGGCGTCCTTCCGCAAGCTCGCCGAGATCGACGTCCTCCTGGCCAAGGCGGGCCTGGCCTGGTCGCTGGAGCGATTCGTTCTGTACGTGACCCTCTGTGCCCTGTTCTTCGGGCTGCCGTGGTGGATCTTCGCCGGCCAACTCTACCTGGGCCTCATCGGGTTGGTCGTCGGAGCGTGGCTTCCCGGAGTCTACGTGCGGCTCAAGGCGTCACGACGCATCCGGGCGCTGGAGAGCCAGCTACCGTCCGCCATCGACCACCTGACCCGAGCCGTGCGCGCGGGACATCCCCTGTCCGCCGGTCTGCAGATGCTCGCCGAGGAGTCTCCGGAGCCCATCGGCGAGGAGTTCCGGGCCGTCTTCGAGGAACAGCGTTGGGGCATGCCCTTCGAGGATGCCCTGCTGGGCCTCGGGGACCGAATCGACCTCCCCGACGTTCGCATTCTCATCACGGCCGTCCTCGTGCAGCGCGAGGTGGGAGGGAACCTGGCCGAGATCCTCGAAAAGGTCTCCGCGACCATGCGCGCCCGTTTCACCATCCGCCGACAGGTCCGCGTGTACACGGCGCAGGGCCGCATGAGCGGATACGTTCTCGCCGCTCTGCCGATCGTGGTCGGCGCGCTGATCTCGATGATCAATCCCACGTACATGAATCCGCTCTTCACGCATCCCATCGGGAAGGCGCTGCTGGGGTTCGCCCTGGTCCTGCAGCTCATGGGATTCCTGTGGATCCGGCGCATCGTCAACGTGGAGTACTAGGAGCCCGTCATGCCTGTCCTCGTCGCGCTGTTCGCAGGTCTGTCGGTGGCCCTGGTCATGGCCGGGACGATCCAGCTGATCCTCAACCCGGCCAGGACCGTGGGTCGACGGGTAGCCGAGCTGCGCCGAATGGCTCCGCGTCCCTTCGACATCCGGGCCCGCAAGGAGCGGCTCGATCACAGGAAGCGGCTGCGGAAGGCCCTGAAGGACATCGGCGCCCGCATCGAAGAGGGACAGCGCGAGCCCGAGGGCCTCCGCCGCCGTCTCATGCAGGCGGGATACTGGGACCCCGACGCGGTCTACTACTTCCTGGGAGCCCGCGTGGCTGCGGCTGCCGCCCTCGTCGGAGCCACGCTGTTCCTCGGCGCCGCCATGGGCGGACGGATCGCTCCCCTCCTGTTCCTGAGCGCCTGGTTGGGGTTCCTGGGGTGGATCATTCCGCAGTGGCACGTGTCCTCACGGACCAAGCGCCGCTGGAAAGAGGTGCAGATCGCCCTTCCCGACACCCTGGACCTGCTGGTCGCCTGCGTGGAAGCGGGCATGGGGCTCAATCAGGCCCTGGCTCGGGTGTCCGAGGAGGTTCGCCACATGAGCCATGTGACCAGCGACGAGCTCGCCATGGTGAACCTGGAGATACGGGCCGGGACACCGCGGGCCGAGGCCCTGATGAACCTGGGAGAGCGCAGCGGGCTGGAGGACCTGAAAGCCCTCGTTGGGATGCTGACCCAGTCGGACCGCTTCGGCACCTCCATCGCCCACTCGCTGCGGGTGCACGTGGACTCCCTCCGGACGAAGCGCCGGCAGGCGGCCGAGGAGGCTGCGGCGAAGACCACCATCAAGCTGGTCTTCCCCCTGGTCCTTTTCGTGTTCCCGGCGCTGTTCGTCGTGATCCTGACCCCGGCCGTGATTCAGGTCGTGGAACAGCTGCTGGACCTGTGACGCGATTCCCCGAGGAGACGTTGGCATGACCACATCCGCGCTCGCGAAGCGCCACGAGGAGGCTCCCGGGGCCGTGGTCCCTCCGGGTATCGAGTCCCTCGGGGACACGGGTCTTTCCCGGGATTTCCTCGTAGGCCTCATCGCCAAGATCCTGCACCAGCGGGACGGACTGTCCGGCTTCGAGCTGGCGGACGCGGTGGCGATCCCCTTCACGGTCCTCGACGACCTGCTCATGGAGCTGCAGAGCTCCAGGCTGACGGAGGTCCGTGAGACCGACGGGCCCGCGCGCAGCTCCTATCGGTTCGCGCTCACGGCGGCGGGTCGCCAGAAGGCCGTGGAGGCATTCGCGGCGAGCCGGTACGTCGGCCCCGCTCCGGTTCCCTTCGACCAGTACGTGGAGTGGACCCGGCGCCAATCCGTGGACACGGTATCCATCGACCGAGACCGTCTCGTGGAGGCGCTGTCCGAGCTGGTCCTCCCCGAGGGGTTCCTGGACAGCCTCGGGCCTGCCGTGAACTCCGGGAAGTCCCTCTTCCTCTATGGAGATCCGGGGAACGGGAAGACCAGGATCGCCGAAGCGGTCGCCGCCGCGTTCGGTGAGGCGTTCTACGTGCCGTTCGCCGTGGACCTGGACGGGCACGTGGCCGTCCTGTACGACCCGGTCTACCACGAGGCCTTGGATGCCCCGGAGTCCGAGGGGCCGAGCGACCTGTCCATCTTCAGGGACGTGGCGGACCACGACCGTCGCTTCGTGAAGGTCCGCCGACCGGTGGTTGTCGCGGGAGGGGAGCTGGATCTGTCCCAGCTCGACCTGCGATACGATCCCTTCGGCCGGACCTATCAGGCGCCGGTCCAGCTCAAGGCCAACGGAGGGGTCCTGGTCATCGACGACCTGGGACGGCAGCGGGTTCCGCCTCGGGCTCTCCTGAACCGGTGGATCGTGCCGTTGGAGCACCGGGTGGACCACCTGACACTCCACAGCGGGAAGAAGATCACCGTCCCCTTCGACTGTCTGGTGGTGTTCTCCACGAACATCGATCCGTCGCAGCTCGTGGAAGAGGCCTTCCTACGGCGCATCCACTACAAGATCCACGTCCCCGACCCGGACGACCGTCTCTACGACCAGATCTTCGCCCGGTGCTGTCAGGCCGAGGGGATCCCCTACGACCCGGAAGGGCCGGCGCTGATCCGACGGGAGTACTACCGGCGAGGTAGAGCCTGGCCGCGGGGGTGTCATCCAAGGGACATCCTGTCCCACCTCTCCGACATCGCGGCCTTCAACGGACACCTACCGGTCTTGTCTCCGGATCTCCTCCGCAAGGCCTGTGACTCCTACTTCGTGCCCCTCGAGCGGGGCACGTCCACGGGCATGGCCCAGGTCGAGGACGTTTGACGCCATGAGCTACATCGACCAGGACACCGAGTATCGCATTCGCGAGACCCAGGCATCCTTCCAGCGCCGAATCGAAGACCTCGAGCGGGCCGACCGGCAGCTCCGGTCGGCTCGCTGGTCGGGGCCCGTCCTGGGCGGGTTGGCGCTGCTGGGCGTGTTGTTCATCCTCGCCCGTGGCTCAGACGCCTACGAGCTCGGCACGGTGGCTCCCTCACTGGAAGCTCGGGAGCTCATCGTGCGGGATGACCTGGGCGTGGAGCGAGGAGCTATTCGCGTAGCCGGCGAAGGTGGGGACACGAACCTGACCCTCTCCGACGGCGACGGCCGAGCCCGGGTACGCGTGGCGGTGCTCGCGGACGGCTCCCCGGGGGTTAGCCTCTTGGACGAGAACGGCGAGAGCCGAGCCATCCTCGGGCTGCTGGCCGACGGCACCACGAGCCTGGTGTTCGCCGACGGGGACGCGGTGGCGAGGGCGATCCTGGCCCTGACCCCGGACGGGGCGACGCGCATCGTGTTCACCGATGCCGCCGGCGAGACGCGCACGGCCGTCGGCGTGGACGCCAGCGGCCGGCCCGAGGTGAGCACGGCCAGAGTGTCCGGCGACGACGAGTCGTCGGAGCCCGAGTCGGAGACGGAGTCCGGCTCGAGCTGACCGGCTCACAATCAGGAAGGCCCGGAGACGTCGTCGTGACGTCTCCGGGCCTTCGATGGCCAGGTGGCATCTCTCCTCCTCGAGAGGGGGTGCCGGCTGTGCCTTCGAACCTGCGGCCCCCGCCATCGCGGCAGGCTTCGCTCCGACGGCTTTCGAAGCGACGGTCCGGCCACCGGTCTCGTGCCGCGCGACGGGCTTGCGTGCCCTCTACGGAGGGCGGAGGGATCTGGTGCCTTCCCCACCGGCAGCGTCCTACGCGGCCCACGGGACGAGCAGCTAATCCATATTGTCACCCCGGCGTCCTACTTCGCAAGCATCATGCAGGCCGCGCTCCGCTCCTGGCCGCCCGAAGCGTGTCCCCCCGACAGCACGACGTGTCATCACCGTGAGACGGCTGCGCCACTCGCGACGTACGGCTGTCGCCGTAAGTCAAACTGGTTCATGAACATGGCGAACCGAGCTCCGACGGCACGCAGGATGCCTCCGGTGCAGGTCGACGGGACGGAGCGAGGGCCACGCCGGCCCTCGGGCAACGGGGAGGTGGATGATGAAGAGGTGGACAGGAGGGATGGCCGGAGGGGTGGCCCTCGCGCTTTCCGGATGCGTGCTGCCGGTGCGGGTCGAGATCGACGGGGACCTGACCTCGATCAGGGGCTCCGGTCCCGTCGTGACCGAAGCCCGCTCCGTGCCGGAGTTCGACGCGGTCGTCGCCAGCGGGGCTCTGTCGGTGGTCATCGAACGGTCGGGCGGCGAAGGCGTCCGCATCACCGCCGAGGAGAACCTGATCCGGTACGTGGACTCGGAGGTACGAGGAGGCGTGCTGTTCGTGGGCCCACGGTCCGGTGTCAGCCTGGCTCCGCGCCACGAGATCCTCGTCGAGATCGAGGCCTTCGAGATCGAGGAGATCCACGGCTCCGGCGCGGTCGCCATGGAGGCCTGGGTGGGTTGGGTTCCCGAGCTCTGGGTCACCCTCAGCGGAGCCTCCTCACTGATGCTCCAGGGCGCCGCCGACGTGGCTGACGTCTCCATCTCGGGGGCCAGCCGATACGACGCCCTCGACGTGGAGACCCTGGATACCCGCATCGATGCTTCCGGCGCCTCATCGGCATGGGTCTGGGCCGAGCGGCTGCTGGACGTGAGGGCGAGCGGAGCCTCGCATGTCCGATTCCGAGGCAATCCGACGCTCCATGTCCAGGTCTCGGGGGCCTCGACGGTGAACCGCTACTGACACGCAAGGGGAGAGGGACGATGAGCAGACAGCAGAGAAGCTCCGGAGGGACGAAACTCGTCTTTATCGCACTCATGGTGGCCGTGGCCGGCTGCTACGAGCACACGTTCAACGTCGGCGCGGGAGCACCCTACGCGCCAGTCGTGGAGGATGACTGGCAGAACTTCTGGCTCGGCGGCCTCATCGGCCACTATCGGCTGGATGTGGAGCGCCTGTGCCCCACCGGAGACGCGACCATCGAGGCGAAGCAGACCTTCCTGAACGGTCTGGTGACTGCCTTGACCAGCGGGATCTACTCGCCGACGACCGTGAAGGTGCGGTGCCGCACGGGCCGGCGAGCCGACCTCGAGCTGTCGGCCGAGGACACCAGGATCCTCGTCGGGGACTCGGCGTTCCTGGATTGGGTGGGCCGGGACATGCCCGAGCTCCTGGACGAGGCGACGTCCGCCGTCGCCGCCCTGGACCGCTGAGCGAGCCTCGGGCGCGGACCGGGGCGCGCGATACTGGCAGGACCGCGCGCTCCGGTCATCCGCCGCCGCATCCAAGGGCCTTGAGTCCCGGGGCTCCATGAGCCACCATATGCGGACCCCGAGTCCTCCTCGGACTGCCCATCCCAGGCTCAAGTCGTGAACGAAAGCTGCCCCGTCGACCACCGCGCCGCCGAGCGCGCCGCCGAGGCCCTTCCCGGCCCGCTGCGGCGTGGCCTGTACTTCTCCATCGGCTCCGTCAGCGTGGTCCTCGGCGTCATCGGGATCTTCGTCCCCCTCTGGCCCACTACGTGCTTCCTGCTCCTGGCCGGGTGGTGCTTCGCGCGCTCCTCACGCCGGGCGGAGCGCTGGCTCCACGAGAACCGTGTCTTCGGGAAATACCTCCGCGACTACAGGGAGCGCGGCGTGATCTCCCCCAGGGTCCGTCTCGGGTCCGTGACCCTGCTGTGGCTCTTCATCGGCCTCTCGTCGGTGCTCGTCGGCTTCGAGCTCTGGGTCGTCGGGCTCCTGGTCCTCGTCGCCGGAGCCGTGACCCTGCACCTCTACGCGCTTCCCGCGGCCCCGGCCTCCGTCACGACGGACTGAGCGGAGGCCCGCCGGCGGCGGCGGGCCCCTCCTTCGATCAGCCGCGATGCCTGCGCAGCATCTCCTGCTGCATCTCGTCGCTGGCGAAGATGGCTACCTCGACCCGACGGTTGGCCTGGCGCCCCTCGGTCGATTCGTTGGTGGCTACCGGCTCCGTCTCGCCCCGTCCCATGGCCTGCACGCGGTCGCCCTGCAGGCCCGCGCCCGCGAGCAAGCTCCTGGCCGCCGCCGCACGTCTCTCGGACAGGGTCTGGTTGTAGTCGTCGGCACCGGTGGAATCGGTGTGGCCCACCACGACCACGTCGGTCCCCTCGTAGTCCTCGAGCGACGCCGCGAGCTGCCGGAGGTTCTCCCGGGCTTCCGGCCGGAGAAGGTCGGAGTTCACGTCGAAGAGGATGCCCGACGCGAAGGTCACCTGGATGCCCTCACCCACGCGCTCCACCTTGGCGTTGGGGAGCTTGTCCTGGAGATCCTCCGCCTGTTGATCCATCACCCGACCGATGGCCGCTCCCGCGGCCCCTCCGATGACGGCACCGAGGATGGCTCCCTTGGCGGTATTGTCCGCGATGATCCCGCCCATCACGGCCCCGACCGCGGCGCCGCTGATGGCGCCTTCCTCCGTCCTGCTCAAGGAGGCGCAACCTTGCAGGCTCAGCGTCACCAGGACCGCCGCCGCCGCCCCCCTGGAAGAACCCATCCATATCCATCCATTCATGGCCTTCAGCCTCCGATACAGGTGTATTCCCGCGGGCTCGATTGCACGATCGATGCCAAAACCGACGACTCTGCGGCGGCGCCCCGTTAGGTGCCGCTCGTCATGATGAAAAGCGGCCTCGACCGGAAGGTGTCGTACTTCGGGCGAAGGCGCTCGGTCTCGTAATAGAGGTCCACGTCCACCACTTTTTTGCTGCCCACGACGGCCTCCACGGGGACGGGGCTGTACACTCCGTTGCGCACGGCCACCAGCAGCCCGCTCCTCCCCTCCAGGATGAGGTCGAGCGCGAGGTTCCCGAAGGCCATGGGCACGATGGAATCCAGGGCGTCGGGATCTCCCGAGCGCACCAGGTACCCGAGGCGCTGGTTCACCACGTTGACGCTCTTGCCCTCATTGTACTGGGTGGAAAGCCGCTTGATGATCTCGGACACGCGGTCCCCGATTCCTCCGAGCTTCTTGTGTCCGAACTGGTCCGCCTCGTGGCTTTCGAACACCATGTCCTCCTGATCGGCCATGGTCGCGCCTTCGGAAACCAGCACCACCGAGTAGTGGCTCGGATTCCGCAGCCGATCCCCGACCAGGAGCTCGGTGAGGTGAGCCGGGTCGAAGGCGTGCTCCGGGATGACGCAGCGATCGGCGGCACCCGCCATGGTGGGCAGCAGCGCGGTGAAGCCGGCGTACCGCCCGAAGACCTCGATGACGAGGATCCGCTCGTGGGATCCGGCCGACGTGCGCAGCCGGTGGGTCAGCTCGATGGTGCGGGTCACGCAGGTGCTGAATCCGATGCAGTAGTCCGTTCCCGGGACGTCGTTGTCCATGGTCTTCGGGATGGCCACGACCTTCACGCCCTCCTGGTGGAGGCGAAACGCGTAGGAGAGCGTATCGTCCCCGCCGATGGGCACGAGGTAGTCGATCTCCAGGAAGTCGAGGTTCTTCAGGACGTCCGGAGTGATGTCGTTGATCTCGTCCTGGTAGCGGTCCCTCAGGTGATCGGGGACGAAGGCCCTCGGAAGGTGGCTGGCCCGCGTCCGGGACGTGTGGATGAATGTCCCGCCCGTGCGTCCCGCGCGGTTCACGATCTCCTCGGTGAGCTCGACGACGCACCCGGAGTTGTCCGCGTCCTTGTCGGGAACGAAATCCACCAGCCCCCGCCATCCCCGCCGGATGCCGAGGACCTTGTAGCCCTCCCGGCTGGCCCGAACGGTGACGGCCCGAATGGCCGGATTGAGCCCGGGAACGTCCCCGCCCCCGGTGAGGATCGCGATGGTCCCTTTGCTGCCGGACATAGACGCTCTGTCGGTTGAGGTGGACTCGTGTCCTGAAAGCTAGCGCCTCTAGAGCTCCGCCATCCAGGCACCGATGGCACGCTCGAAGTAACGGGGATTGAACAGAATCCACTCCCCGAGCTCCGGGGGGACGCGGTACTCGGACCCCGCCTGCTCCGCCGTGATTCCCCTCTCCAGGGCACGCCGTGCCGCGGCCTCCACGTCATCGAGCAACGTCGCGTAGCGCCGGAGGTCGGACGCGTCCGCCAGGGGTCCGTGCCCCGGTACGTAGACCGCGGCCTCGAGGCTCTGCAGCAGACGCACATCGAGGGTCAGCCGGGAGGGGATGGCGTCCATGTAGTTGGGGAACATGTCGTTCCAGACCAGGTCCCCACAGAAGACCACGGAGGGGTCGGAGACCTCCACGCTGACGTCGGACCGGGTGTGCCCCCTCCTGGGAACGACGATGACCGAACGACCGCCGAGATCGATCTCCGTGGGCCGACGCATGTCGAGGAGCTGCGCGCCCTCCAGGATCGACTCCGGCGGATCCTGACCGCGCTCGCGCGTCAGATCACGGGTCACCTCCGTGGTCAGGAGCTTCACGTCCGCCGTCTCGAAGGCGCCCCTGAGCCCCCCGGTGTGGTCCCCGTGGTAGTGGGTCACCACGACGTGAGTGGGGAGGCGTCCGGCGAGACGGAGGGCCTGCTCAGCCATCCACTCGGCTCCGGCATCCGAGCCGAAGCTCTCCACGACCAGCACCCCCGTCCGCCCTGCGACGATGCCCCCGTTGCACAAGGTGGTACGGTCGGTGAGGGGCGTGGACACCAGCGCCCACACGCCCTCTGCGACCTGCTCCAGCCGGCCCCAGGGCTCCCGGGCCACGACGGGGAACCGCTCCTGTGCAGCCCATAGGCTGCGCGGCAGCGAGGCCGACGCCGCCATCATCAGGGCCATGTGGGCCATACAGGATCCCGTGTGGCCGAGGAAGTCGCGGCGGGTCCACGCGCTGGCTGAGGCCTGGGTCACGGACGTCTCCCATTCGGGTATGGTTATGGTTGCATCCAAGCTAGGACACCCATCCGTCGCAGGCGATGCCCCATGCGGACCCGGTGCAGGACTCCCCTCGCGGCCCTACCTTCGTCGCCATGACCCCTCGAATCGTCGGAGCGCTCGCGGCGCCGCTGGCCGCCCTCCTCGCAGCGTGCGGAGGAAGCGTGGTGGCCGAAGGGCCTGCCGGCGCCCTGCTCGCCCTCGCCGGGGACAGCGCGGCCACCCTCGAGGAGCTGCGCTTCCTCTCGTCCGATGCCCTGGAGGGTCGGCGCACGGGCTTCCCGGGATCCCGGGAGGCGCGCAGCTTCCTGGTGGCCGCCTTGCGGGACGCCGGCGTCGAGCCTCTGGGCGGGCGCTTCGAGCACCCCTTCACCTGGACGCGGCGGGGGCAGGAAGAGGAGCTTACCGGTGTGAACGTCCTGGGCGTCATCCCCGGAGGGGAGGTCCCGGAGCGCCACATCGTCCTGTCCGCGCACTATGACCATGTCGGGGTGCGGGACGGCGAGATCTTCAACGGCGCCGACGACAACGCCTCGGGCGCCGTCGGCCTCCTGGCCCTGGCCCGCGCCGTCCGCGGACTGACGCTGCGCCACTCGGTCATCGTGGCGGCGTGGGACGCCGAGGAAGCGGGCCTCCAGGGAGCACGGGCCTTCGTCGCCCGACCCGAGGTTCCCCTCGAGTCGGTGGTCGTGAACCTGAACCTCGACATGGTGGCCCGCACCGGGGGCCTCCTGTGGGCGGGCGGGGCCACCCATACACCCTCCCTCCGACCCGTCCTGGAGGAGGTGGCCTCGGCGGCGCCGGTGGAGCTCCGGCTGGGTCACGACCGACCCGACGCACCGGAGGGGGATGACTGGACCCGGTCGTCGGATCACGGGGCCTTCCATGCCGTCGGCGTCCCCTTCGTCTACCTGGGAGTGGAGGATCACGCCGACTACCACAGGCCCACCGACGACTTCGAGAACGTGGTGCCGGGCGAGTACATGAACGCGCTCCGCACCGCGCTCATGACCCTCTTCGCCCTGGACCGGGCCCTCTCCTCCCCGGCGGAGCCTGGCCGGTGAGCCTCGGGATGGCCATCGGGATCTGAGCGGTGGCGAAGACCGCCGGCGGGCAGCGCGAGGGAGGCCTCCACCGCAACGTCTGGGTCGCTGGAGGCACGTCGTTCCTGACCGACGTCTCGAGCGAGATGCTCCAGAACGTCCTGCCCCTCTTCCTGGCGAACGTTCTCGGAGTCCGCATCTGGGCGGTGGGCGTGGTGGAGGGCCTCGCGGAGACCACCGCCAGCCTGGTCAAGCTCTATTCCGGACGGCTCTCGGATCGCCTTCGGGCCCGCAAGTGGCTCGCCGTGGCGGGCTACGGCATCTCGGCGGGCGCGAAGCCCTTCTATCTCCTGGCCACCTCCTGGCCCGTCGTGGCGGCCATCCGCTGGACCGACCGCGTCGGGAAGGGCGTGCGCACCGCTCCACGGGACGCCTTGCTGGCCGATTCCACCACGGTGGCACGTCGGGGATTGGCCTTCGGGGTCCATCGTGCCGCGGACACGGCGGGCGCGGTGGTGGGGCTCCTGGTGACCATCGTCGTGGTGGCGCGGCTCCAGGGAGGCGCCCTGACCCTCGAGGCCGGGACGTTCCGGACCCTCGTGCTCTGGAGCGTCGTCCCGGCGTTCCTGGCGGTCGTCCTCCTCGCGGTGGGAGCCAGGGACGTGGCGATCCCGAGAGACGGAGCGCCCCGGCCCAACCTCGGTCTCCGTGGGCTGGGACGGGGGTTCGGAGCCTTCCTGGTGTGCTCCGCCGTCTTCGAGCTCGGCAACTCCTCGGACGCCTTCCTGATCCTGCGGGCGCAGGAGCGGGGACTCGGCGTGGTGGGGCTGCTCTGGATGCTCCTGGCCTTCAACGCCGTGTACGCGCTCACCTCGGCACCGGCGGGGGCGCTCGCGGACCGCATGCCCCGGAAGTGGGTGCTCCTCGCGGGCTGGACGGCGTACACCTTCGTCTACGTGGGCTTCGCCCTGGCCCAGAGCGTGACCCACGTCGTGGTCCTCTTCGTCATCTACGGAGCGTACCACGGCCTGGTGGCCGGCTCGGCGAAGGCGCTCATCGCGGACCTGGTGGACGCCGATCTCCGCGGCACCGCCTTCGGGACGTACCACGCGGTCGTCGGGCTGACGAGCCTGCCGGCGTCGCTGCTCGCGGGAGTCCTCTGGGAGGGATGGGGACGCTGGGCGGGGCTCGGCCCCTCGGCGCCGTTCGCCCTCGGGGCCGTGCTGGCCGCCGCGGCTGCCCTGCTCCTGCTGGTCACGGTTCCCGAGCGCGACAGGTCCGCTCGAGGGGCGTAGCGATCAGAAGCGCAGCCGTGCGGCCACCCCGTGGGCCTCCTGATCCAGGAGGGCGCCCGCCTCCCCGCTGACCTCCTCCACTCCGGCGTCCTGCACGAAGCCGAGGCCCACCATCAGGTCCGCGGTTCCCGGGTGGGCCTGGATGAAGCCACGGGACAGGAGCACCTTGTCCACCCTGCGCGCGTCCAGCGCCTTGAGCGCATCGTCCTTGCCGAGGGCCGCCCTGCCTCCGCCCCGGGCGGCGTCCACGACCTCACCCACGAGGACCCTGTGGCGCTCCTCGCTCAGGTCCCCCGCGGCCCCTCGGATCTCCTCGCGCACCTGGGCCGCCGTCATGTCCAGGTGGAGGCCAGGTCGCTCGGCCACGCGATCCACCATCCGCCGAGGGAGAAGGCCCACGAGCCGCTTCACGCTCTCCGGCGTGCCCCCCACCACCACGAGGCCGTCCTGGCCCGCACGCTGCTCCAGCAGCTCTCCCAGGTACTTGTGCATGCGCTCCGTCGCCACCTCGAGGAAGCGGTGGGCCTGATCGGTGGACGTCTCCCCGCGAACACCCGAGGCCCTCGCCGAGCTCTTTCTCATCCCCACGTCCGTCAGGTCGCCGAGGGATCGGTCCGCGACGATCCCCTCCAGCTCCGTGATGCCACCTTCCACCTGCTCGAAGACGCGGGCCCGGCGGCCGTCCACCAGGACCACGGTCACGGGGCGCTCCTGCTTGAGGGCACGAAGGTACGGCGCAACGTGAAGGCCCCGCTGCCATCGGACCAGGTGGGGCATGTGGGCGGGCACCGGCCCCGTGTGCCAGATCCGCTCCGGGGTCGCGAACACGACCCAGCCCCGATTCGCGCCCACCTCTTCACCGCGGGCACGGATCAGCTCGTCCACCCGAGCCCAGGCTGCCTCGACGGCCTCCCACGTCTTCTCGTCCTCGGCTTCGAGGTGACGCCGCAGCTGCGCCACGTCACCCTCGAGGCGGATCCTCCACGCGTCACGCTTGGCAGGATCGTGCTCGTCGGCGTCCACATAGACGCTGAGCACGTCCCGGTCCTTCAGCTCCTGAAACAGGTCAACCAGCTTCTCGCGGCTGAGCATGTCCTCGCCTCCCCTCTGGTGCGGTCCGGGCAGTCGTCAGAAATGTAGCGGTCCGGGTGACGCCTCGTCGGTCCCGGTGGCCCCCGACCCACCGGATCCATGTACACCGCGACGGCCGTGTCGGTCTTGGATTGCCCTGCCGGCGTCGTCATAGTGGGGGGTCGTCTTCCCCGAGCGGAGCCGCCCGTGAGTAGAGTCCCCGTCGTCGCCGCCGTGATCGACCGAGACGGTCGCTATCTCCTGGGGCTGCGACCCGCCCACAAGCGGCACGGCGGCCTGTGGGAGTTCCCGGGAGGGAAGATGAAGGAGGGGGAGGACTACCTGCGGGCGGTACGGCGGGAGCTCGAGGAGGAGCTGGAGATGACGGCCGAGTCGGTGGGCCGGGAGCTCCTGTGCGTGCCGGACGACGGCTCCCCCTTCGTCATCCACTTCGTCGAGGTGAAGGCCGCCGGGATTCCCGTGCCCCTGGAGCACTCGGAGGTGGGCTGGTTCGGCCTCGAGGAGCTGGTGGCCATGCCCCTCGCCCCCTCCGACGCGCGATTCGTGCGCTACCTCGCCGGCGGCGACGGCTAGGGAGAGACGCCGGCGAGGCAACTCTCGAGATCGCGTCCACGGGCTCGGGGAATCTCGGTGCGCAGCCCTGCGGTTCCGGGCACGCCACGCCCCACCACACGCCCCCGGTACCGGATGGCCTGCAGGCCCCTCATCTCCTCGGGTCGTGGCACGCTGGCCCCCGCCAGCAGCCGCGCCAGCTCCTCGTCTCCGACGTCCACGGCGCTCCGCGTGACGGAACGGTCGAGCCATTGCAGCAGGTCGTTCGTGGGGCGGGGGCGGCCCCGGGTGTCGAACTCGAGGGCCCGCAGGCCCAGGGAGACCACGCGCCAGCCTCCCTCGGACCAGCACCCGACAGGCCAGGCGCCGGCACCATGGAGCCACAGCCGACCGCCCCGGACCATCCACGACATCCCGTCGAACGCCCCGGGGTCCACGCCGAAGTGCTCGCGGAGGTTCGACGCGCCGACCCGCACGAGCTCCTCCGCCCGGGATCGCTCCATGGCGTCCCCCGGAAAGACGAGGGGAACGGGGCTCCAATCCCCCCCGGCGTCCGGGGGCTCCGACGAGGGCAGGCGGCGTAGCCGCGCGAGGAACAGGCCCCCCGAGTCGAGGTGGTGGGGGTACACCCGCGCCGCCCCCACGAGACGCCCGTCGAAGCGCAGGTCCTCGAAGCGCGTCAGCCCCGGAGCGTGGTCCACCGGGAGCTCCAGGGGCTCGAGCTCCACGGGCTCGTCGTCGAGGACGCGGCTCACCACCGCCTCGTTCTCCTCCGGCGCGAAGGTGCAGGTGACGTACAGCACCGTCCCACCGGGCCGGGTGACCCGGATGGCCTTGCGAAGGAGCGCCTCCTGAACCCCGGTCACGTACCTGAGGAAGGCGCGCGATTGATTCGGCGGGCTGCCTCCCCGGCGCCTCAGCGTCCCCTCGCCGGAGCACGGCGCATCGACCAGCACGCGGTCGAATCGCGCCTCCTCCGGGAAGTCTCGGCCGTCCCCCGCGACAACGAGGACGTTGGCGTGGCCAAGCCGGTAGACGTTCCCGAGGAGGCCGCGGATGCGGCCCTCGTTGATCTCCGACGCGACGAGGGCTCCTTCCTCGCCCATGAGCTCGGCCATGTGGGTCGTCTTGCCCCCGGGAGCGGCGCACAGGTCCAGGACCCTCTCGCCCGGCCGTGGTGCCAGGGCCGGTGCCGCAAGGCCCGTCGAGGCCTGCTGAACGTAGAGGAGCCCGAGCCAGTGCTCGAAGGTGAAGGAGACGGGCCTCGGTCCCTCCTCCACCTGGAGGAAGCCCGGCAGGCCGTCGACGGGGCGCAGGCGGAAGCCCTGCTCCCGAAGCCGGGCCGTCAGGGAGGGGGCGTCGATCCGCCCCGTGCGTGCGCGCACGACCGTGGGCTCGGGTCGCCGGGACGTCTCCACGAACCGGGACCAGTCGGGGATGATGGACCGGTAGCGCTCGAGGTCGACGGCCCGCTCGCGGCGCGGGCGCCGGCGGCGCGACCGTCTAGAACGGGAGAAGGCCAGGGTCTTCCTCGTCCTCCTCACGGACGAGCGTGAGGATGGCCGCCTGGGGCACCACCAGGTACCGGTCCCCCTCGAAGGTGATCTCTACCGCCGCCCGCCGGAAGAAGATGGCGTAGTCGCCGATGCGAGCCTGGAGCGGCATGTACCGCGGCTCCGTGGCGCCGATCTTCCAGGGCTCCTCGTCCAGCTCCGTGGGCGCGGACACGGCGGTTCCGGGCCCCGTGGCCACCACCGTGCCCCCCTGCACCGCCTGCTTGTCCACGGCGGTGGCCGGAAGGTACAGGCCGACCTTGCTGCGCTCCTCTCCCTCCTCCGGAGAGACGAGCACGCGGTCTCCCACCACGATGAGTCTTTTCTTGGGCTCGGACATCGCTGCCGCCGTCGAGGGGTCTGCCTGGCCTCGTAAGTTCGGGCCTCGCCGCCCATCTCCTCAAGTCCCGCGCGCCGCCCGCCGACTCATCCCACGACCATCCCGGCCACGGCCGCCGTCATCAGGCCCCCCATGAGGCCGGCGGCCATGGCGCGCAGGCCCAGTCGCGCCAGGTCGTGCCGGCGAGAGGGGGCCAGCTCTCCGAGCCCCGCGATCGTCATGGCCACCGATCCGAAGTTCGCGAAGCTCGCCAGGGCGTAGATCGCCATGATCCGCGACCGGCCGGTCAGGGCCGCCTCCTCGGCCAGCAGACCCTCGAGCTGGACGAACGCGACGAACTCGTTGAGCACGGCCTCCACGCCGATCAGTCGGCCCACGAGCCCCGCTTCCGCCCACGGCACGCCGAGGATCCACGCCACGGGCGCCAGGCCCCACCCCAGGATTCTCTCGAGCGTGAGCCCGTCCACGCCCGCCAGGCCGCCCATCCACCCGATGAGAGCGTTGGCCATGGATACGAGGGCCAGGAACGCGATGAGGATCGCCCCCACCACCAGGGCCAACCTCAGCCCGTCGGCCGCTCCCCGCGCCGCCGCGTCGATGACGTTGACGTCCGGCCGCTCCACCGGGACGGTCAGGCTGCCGTGGGTGACGGGTCGTTCCGTCTCGGGCACCATGAGCTTCGCCATGACGAGGGCCGCCGGAGCCGACATGATGGATGCGGCGATGAGGTGTCCCGCGGCGTCGGGCTGGTACGGCAGCAACATACCAGCATAGGCCGCGAGCACGCCACCGCTGATGGTCGCCATGCCGGCGGTCATGACGGCCATGAGCTCGGATTCCGTCATCCTCTCGATGTAGGGCTTGACCACAAGGGGGGCCTCCAGGATCCCCACGAAGATGTTGGACGCCGCGCACAGGGACTCGGCTCCGGAGGTGCCCAGGGTCCGTCTCATCACCCAGGCCGCGGCCCGCACCACGATCTGCATGACGCCCAGGTGGTAGAGGACCGTCATGAGGGACGAGATGAAGATGATGCTGGGGAAGATCCGGAAGGCGAAGAACGCGCCGCTGCGAGCCACCAGCCCCGGCGTGGCCGTGAACGGTCCCTGACCGGGCTCCCCCTGCCCCACCGGCACGTTGTCTCCCACCAGATTCCCGAACACGAACCGCCCCCCGTCCAGGGCGAAGCCGAGCAACGCCCGCACGACACCGTTCACGCCCTCGAAGAAGGCCACGCCCACCGGCGTGCCGAGGACGAGGAAGGCGAACAGGAGCTGGAGGCCGACCCCCCAGGCCACGAGCCTCCAGGGCGCCCGAGCCCGGCGCGTGCTCACCATCCACGCCAACCCGACCAGGACGAGCACCCCGACACCCGAGCGGACACGCGACCAGGGGGACGAGCCGGCCGGAGGGTGCGTCCCTTGCGCGGCGACCGCCGGTCCGGTCGCTCCGGCCAGGGCGGACGTCGAGGCCTGGGCCGGAGCGGACGTCACGGCGGGGGGCGCCACGAACGTCGCGGCGGGGGGCGCCACGGACGTCGCGGCGGGCGGCGCCACGAACGTCGCGGCGGGCGGCGCCACGGACGTCACGGCGGGGGGCGCCACGAACGTCGCGGCGGGTGGGCCCACCGGCGTCTCGGATCGGACCGTCTCGATCCCCGGCGTGAGGGGCGCCAGGATCGACAACGAGAGCAGCAGCGAGATGACGGCGGTGACGGCAGCCTCCCAGTCGAGTTGTGGGCCAGGCGAAGCTGCCGGCGGCAGCCATGGGCCACAAGGGCTCGGCTCGCCGATCCGGCCCTCGGGGCCTATTGTCCCTCACACGAAACCTCATCCCCGTACCGCCATGAATCGCACACGCATCGGCGTCGCGGCCGCGCTCCTGACGGCCGTAGCGGCCACGGCCGCCGCCGCCCACGATCTGTTCATCAAGCTGGACTC
>JBDHGI010000009.1:0-40904 GCA_039589955.1 Gemmatimonadota bacterium
AGGAACCGATGCGCCAATTCGCCCGAAGCCGCCGATGCTGGCGGTCGCGAGCTCTCCGAGCGCACGCGAGGACATAGCACCGCTATTCAAGGAGTCCCAACGCCGCCAGGCCGGATGCATCGCCGCTCGAGCCGATGCACCTCGGAGCTGTCTCTCATCGAGAGGGATTGTCGCGAGACGGGCGAGCGGCGCGCGCCCAACGTGATCGGACAATCGGAGACACTCCCCTAGCTACGGCCAGTCCTTCTCGAGACTGGCGTACCGCACCAGGAGCTTCTTGCGTCCGGCGTCATCGAAGTCCACCGTCACCTTCAGGTCTCGCCCGAACCCCGTGATCTCCACCACCGATCCCGAGCCGAAGGTCTGGTGGAGCACCCGCTCCCCCTTCACATACCGCGGAAGATCCTGGTTCAGGGCGTCGGCTGCCTCGAAGTCCGTGTGGAATCCGCCTCCGTCCTCGTGGTGACCTCTCCCGAAGCCCGACCGGCGGCCCCGGTGTGGCGTGGAGGCGAAGTCGAGACGTAGACGCTCGCTCCGGCGTTCCTCCCGCAGCCCTTCGGGGATGGCGTCCGCGAAGGAGGAGAGGGTGCCGTACGCGAAATCCCCCGCCCGTCTCCGCTGCCGAGCCCAGGTGATCGTGAGCTTGTCCTCCGCTCGGGTGATCCCCACGTAGAAGAGACGGCGCTCCTCCTCGAGGGTGTCCGGCTGGTCGTAGGCGCGGCTCAGGGGAAAGAGGCCCTCCTCCATCCCGGCGATGTACACGACGGGGAACTCGAGGCCCTTGGCATTGTGGACGGTCATGAGGGTGACGGCATCGGCGTTCGGATCGAGTCGATCCACGTCGGCCACCAGCGCCACCTGCTGGAGGAACAGGTCCAGCTCCGTGAAGCCGTCGACGTCCTCGGCTTCCGTGTCTTCCACCGTCTCGGCATCGAAGTCGGCCGCGCCCGCGATGAGCTCGGCCACGTTCCTCGCCCGATCCTCCCCATCGGGACCTTCATCCAGCAGGTGCCGGGCGAGATCGAGCTCCTCCACCAGCTCCTCGAGCAGCACACCAACGGACACGCTGGCGGCCCGCACCGAGCACTTCCGGATCAGCGAGGCGAATGCCTCGAGGCCGTTGGCGCTGGCCCGACGCAGCCCCGGTACCTGGTCGGCCCGCGCCGCAGCCTCCAGCGCGGACACGCCCTCCGCGGCGGCCCACTCCTGGAGGCGTCGCTGGGACGTGACACCGATGCCGCGACGGGGGTAGTTGACCACCCGCTCGAACGCCACCTCGTCCCTGGGGTTGGAGATCAGGCGCAGATAGGAGAGCACGTCCTGGATCTCGCGTCTCTCGTAGAAGCGCACGCTGCCTACCACCTGGTAGGGAATGCCTTCCCTGCGAAACGAGTCCTCCAGGGCGCGGGCCTGCGCGTTGGTGCGGTAGAGGACCGCGAACGCCCGGTATCCCAGGGCCGGGTCGTCACCGGAGCGGGCCTGGATGTCCGACACCACCCAGCGCGCTTCGTCCCTCTCATCGAAGGTCTCCAGGAGCGTGACGGCCTCGCCACCCCGTCGCTCCGTCCGGAGCGTCTTTCCCTTCCGGTTGACGTTCTCCGCGATGACGGCGTTGGCGGCGTCGAGAATGCGCTGGGTGGAGCGGTAGTTCCGCTCCAGACGGACGACCCGCGCCGGCTCGAACGTGCCCTCGAAGTCCAGGATGTTCCTGATGTCGGCTCCACGCCAGCCGTAGATGGACTGATCGTCGTCCCCCACGACCATCAGGTTTCCGTGGTCCGCCGCCAGGAGCTCGAGAAACCGGAATTGGGCTCGGTTGGTGTCCTGGTACTCGTCCACCAGCAAGAAGGAGAAACGGTCTCGATACCGCTCGAGGAGTTGAGGGTTCTTCTCGAACAGCTCGACCGGCTTCGTGAGGAGATCGTCGAAATCAAAGGCGTTCTGCACCTTCAGCGCCGCCTGATAGGACGGGAAGACCTTCGCGACGCTCCGGACGAACATGTCGAAGGAGCCCTCGTTGTCCCGGGCGAAATCCTCCGCTCCGACCAGCTGGTTCTTCGCGTTGCTGATCTCGGCACGGATCGCCTTGGGGCTCCATCGCTTCGGATCGAGGCCGACCTCCTCCTGGACCCGCTTGACCAGGCGGAGTGACTGTTCGGCGTCGAAGATCGTGAACGTACGATCCCAACCCAGCCGGTCGGCGTGCCTGCGGAGGATCCGGGCGCCCGTGGCATGGAACGTACCCACCCACATGCCCGTGGGCTCCGAGTCCAGGAACGTCCCGATCCGCTCCCGCATCTCCCCCGCCGCCTTGTTGGTGAACGTGACCGCGAGGATCCGGCTCGGCGGGACCCCGTGCTCCCTGACGAGATGACAGACCCTCGCCGTCAGCACCCGGGTCTTCCCGGAGCCGGCTCCGGCCAGTACCAGGAGGGGCCCTTCGAAGTGCTCGGTGGCCGCACGCTGCTCCGGATTCAGGCCCTCCAGGTGGCGAAGGTGGCCATCGCGCGTCCGGGGATCATTCATGGGCGGCAGGCAGTCGGATCTGGAATGTCGTGCCGCCGTCCCCGTCGAGAAGCTCGATGCGACCCTTGTGCACGCCCTCGACGATCCGACGGGAGAGAGCGAGGCCCACGCCCCATCCGCTGGACTTGGTGGTGACGCCGGGCTCGAAGATCGTGTCGCGGATCTCCGGATCCACTCCGGGGCCGGTGTCTCGGATCCGGAGGCTCACCTGCCCACCCCCGACCTCCCGTGCGTAGATGGATATCCGCCCCCCACGACCTGCGAGGGCATCAAGAGCGTTCTTCACCACATTCTCGAGGGCCCAGGCCAGGAGGACCTCGTTCGCCATCACCGGGGGCAGAGAGTCCGGAATGTCCACGACCAGATCCACCTCTCTGCTGATCTTGGGGAGGCGGGCGGCCAGATAGCGCTCCAGGTCGGTCACGACCCTCCGGAGGGAATGCGCCTGGAGGTCCGGCTCACGTCCGATGAGCTCGAAGCGGTGGCTGACCCGCTCCAATCGGTCCAGGTCCTCCTCGATGGCATCCGCCACGTCGGAATCAGCCAGTGATGCCGGCCTCTCCCGTCGTGGGAGCTTGAGCACCTCCAGCCATCCCTGGAGCGAGGACAGCGGAGTGCCCAGCTGGTGGGCCAGCTCCCGAGCCATGGCCGTCCACGCCCGCTCGCTCTCGGCACGTCTCTGCGTCCGGATCATGGTGAAGCCCACGATGACCGTCAGCAGGAGCCCTCCGGCCTGGAGCCAAGGAATCCAGCGGAGATTCCGGACCTGGGGACTGTCACCCCGATGTAGGCGTTGCACCGAGGGATCCCCCACGGGCGGATTGATGGCATCCAGCCGACGCATGTAGACCTGGACCCGGGCCTGGCCTTCGGGCGTCTCGAGGTCCGCCTCGAAAGGGAGGTTGGTGACGTACAGCACGGTATCGCCGGGGCCGGAGAGCACCATGGGGACTCCGGACTCCACGATGATGCCCTGCAGGTTGTAGAGAGCGTTCTCGGATCGAGCCTCGCCCTGCGCCGTGAGCCCCTCCTGCACCTCGGCGTAGATCTCACCCAGCGTGTCGTCGTAGTCCCGGAACGTCTCCACGATCTCCTGCGTATACACGACGTACCAGCCGAGCAGTGCCACGAAGAGCGTCGCAAAGGCGAGGGGCCACTTGATTCGGACCATGCAGGGTCCGGACGCTAGGAGGGCGGGACCAGGCGGTCCGTCCCTGAGGGTGTGTGCAGCGCCTCCGGGAGGCTGACGCTCCCGTCGTCGTGCTGGTACGTCTCCAGGAGTGCCGCCATGACCCTCGGCAGCGCCAGGGCGGATCCATTGAGCGTGTGGAGGAGCTCGGGCTTTTCGCCCTGAGCCCGCCGGAAGCGCAGTCCGGCCCGTCGGGCCTGGTAGTCCGTGAACGTCGAGCAGCTCGAGACCTCGAGCCACTTCTCTACCCCCGGAGCCCACACCTCGAGATCGTAGGTCTTCGCGCTGCTGAATCCGAGGTCGCCGGTAGCCAGCGTCACCCTGCGATAGTGCAGACCCAGGCGCTCCAGGAGGATCTCCGCCTCGCGGGTCAGCTCCTCCAACGCCTCCTCGCTGTGCTGCGGGTCCTCATAGCGGACCAGCTCGACCTTGTCGAACTGGTGGACCCTCAGAAGCCCCCGCGTGTCCTTTCCTGCGGCTCCCGCTTCCCGCCGGAAGCACGGCGTATAGGCCGTGTACTTCAGGGGTAGCTGGTCGGCGCTGAGGAGCTCGCCCCGATGGAGGTTGGTTACCGGCACCTCGGCCGTGGGGATGAGCCACAGGTCGTCCCGCTCGGATTGGTAGGACTCGTCCGAGAACTTGGGCAGCTGCCCGGTTCCCGTCATGGTCTCGCTGGTGACCAGGTAGGGCACCCGCAGCTCGGTATACCCGTGCTCCGCGACGTGCACGTCGAGGAAGAAGTTGATCATCGCCCGCTGCAGCCGGGCCCCCGCGCCGGTGAGAACCGGGAACCCGGATCCGCTGATCTTCGATCCCCTGGGCAGATCGAGGATGCCCAGGGCCTCCCCCACCTCCCAGTGGGGGCGGGGCGTGAATCCGAACGTCCTCGGCTCTCCCCAGGTGTGCTCGACCCTGTTGTCCTCCTCCCCGCCCTCTGGAACCGAGTCCAGAGGGAGGTTCGGGAGCGAGAGGAGAATCTCGTCGGTACGCTCCTCGCTCCGCCTCACCTGCTCGTCGAGCTCCGAGATGCGGTCACCCAGGACCCGCATGGACACGATGAGCTCGTCGGCGTCCCCTCCGGCCCGCTTGATCTCCCCGATCCGCTTGGAGGCTTCGTTCCGACGGGCCTTCAGGTCATTGACCTCTCCCACGGCCGTCCGGCGGATCTCGTCGAGATCCCTGAGCTCGTCCACGGATGCCTGATACTCCTCATTGCCCCTTCGGGCCAAAGCGGCCCTCATCACCTCGGGCTCAAAGCGGAATCGACGGATATCGAGCATGTCGTGCGGCCGGCGGCGTCAATCGGGTGGGATGAGTCGGCGATCGTTGCACACCGGACTCACATCGAAGACGAATGTCAGGGTCCCGGCCGCGGGGTCCACGTCGAGGGGCTCGAACTTGGCGTATGACACGCACCGCGTTCCGAAGGCCCCGGCGTACCGCTCCGTACGCACCACGTACGCCGTCCCCACCGTGGCCGGCACGGCATCGCTGGCCGTGTAGAGGAGCGTGTCCGAGGGCGCCTCCAAGAGGCTCTCGAAGGTCTCTCCCGGCATCGGGGCGATCCGCGCCGCAGACTCGACCCCCAGGGCTCCAGGCGGAAGCAGCACGATCTGTCCCTCCCGGGTGTCTACGGCCATGTCCCAGGCCCCGGTGGACTCGGCTCCCTCGATCCGCACGACCTGGCGGCGTCTGAAGTTGAAGCCCGACACGAGGTTCAGCTCGGGGCGGGCGAGGGAGTACAGAAGCACCGTGTCCGGGGAGGGCGTCCAGTTGATGGCGAAGGGATCGTCACCACAGGCGGACAGCCCGGCCATGCCGAAGCCGCACGCGGCGACGAGCGCGATCTCGAGGCCGGCGGGCCGCCGTCCGGAGCCTCTACGGTTTGTATTCATGGACGAGCTGGGCCTCGCGGGATCAGAACACCAGGGAAGGAGCGGGAAGTTGTCGGAGCCGGCAGGGGGTGTCAACCCCGGAAAGCCCCGTCATTGCTTGACTTTACCCCATGTGCGAGGTAGGTTCCCCGCCCGTCTTGAACGGCGCCCGACAAGGGTGCGGGACACCGAGCCGGGAGCCCGCCCCCGGCGCCCAGGTTCCGTTGCAGAGCGAGGTCCGGTGGCCGACCAGTCGATCCCTCCGAGCACTGCGCTCCGCGTTCTCGTGGCCGACGACGAGCCACACATCCGTCGACTGCTGACCACCGTGCTCGCACGGGCCTCCTTTCATGTGGATGAGGCGGTGGACGGCGAGGACGCCGTGGAGCGCCTAGAGTCGGGGATCCAATACGACTGCGTCGTCCTCGACCTCATGATGCCGGGCGCCTCCGGCCTCGAGGTCCTGTCCCACATCCGGGGACACCCCGAGCTGGGCAACACGCCGGTGGTGATGCTGACGGCGAAGGGTCGGGAGATCGACCGGCAGGCTGCGTTCGAGGGCGGAGCGGACGACTTCCTCACCAAGCCGTTCAGCCCCAAGAAGCTCATCTCTCGGATTCAGGAGATCGTCGCTGAGCGCTGATCCCCATCTCTGGGTTCTCGTGCTGGCCGGTGGGAAAGGCTCCCGCTTCTGGCCCGTGAGCACACCCGGCCGACCGAAGCAGCTCCTGCCTTTGGCCGGGAAGCGACCGCTCATCGCCGACACGGTGGAGCGGGCTCGGGGCCTCGTGCCGGAGGACCGCATCCGCATCCTGGCGGGGGCCCACCTCGTTGGACCTCTTCGTGACGCCCTGCCGGAAGCCCGTGAGATCGGCTACATGGTCGAGCCCGCCATGAGAGGGACATGCCCCGTGCTGGCGTGGGCGGCCTGGGAGGTGGTGCAGAGCGACCCCGACGCCGTCCTGGTGTCCCTCCATTCCGATCACGTCATCCGGCCCCTCGACGCCTTTCGTGACACGGTGGAGGCCGCCGTCGGCCTGGCCCGCGACGAAGGGCTCCTGGTGACGGTGGGGGTTGCACCGGACCGCATCGAGACCGGGTTCGGGCACATCGAGCCGGGCCCGTCCCTGCCCACGGACCTCGATCACCAGGCGTTCCGCGTAGCTTCCTTTCACGAGAAGCCCGACGCCGAGGCTGCCAGGCGATACCATACCCGGGGATGCCTGTGGAACACCGGGATCTTCGTCTGGAAGGCGGCCACGTTCCTCGAAGAGGTCGTGACGCTCGCCCCCGAGGTGGCCGACCACCTCCCCCTCCTGGCCTCCGACGGACCCGAGGCCTTCTTCGATGCGGTGACGGCGTGTGTCGTGGACCGGGCCGTCCTGGAGCGCAGCCGGCGAGTGGGGTGCGTCCGGGCGACGTTCGAGTGGGACGATGTGGGGAGCTGGGAGGCGTTGGCTCGGACCAGAGAGGCGGACCCCGCCGGCAATGTCCTCGTCGGCTCGGGACATGTCGTCGACGGGTCCGGCAATATCGTCTTCTCGGAGCAGGGCCGTGTCGTCCTGTATGGCGTGGAGGACCTGATCGTGGTGCGCACGGAGGACGACACCCTCGTGATGCCCAGGGGGCGGGCGAGGGACCTCAAGGCCCTGCTGCATGAGCTCGACGAGCTGGAGGAGGCGAAGTGAGCGAGCCCCTGCTCTATGTCTTCGACGACCACCATTCGCGCCGGTGGGCACCGTTCACCCTCACCCGACCGGTCGGCGAGCTCCTGTTCGGCTGCCTCTCATTGCGGGAGCGGGCGGAGCGGGTCACGGGGCTTCGCTGCGTGGGCTACCTCTCCCGACCGGCACTGGAAGGGTTCGATGAGCCTGACGCCCCTCCGGTGGTCAAGCATGGCAGCGTCCCCGAGGACCGCACCCGCGTCCTGCTCCTCAGTCGGGCCGTCCCGGAGTTCCAGGAGCTTCCCGAGCTGACGGGCCCGGCCCGAATCACCGTCGAGGGGGTGCCGGTCGGGTGGGTGCTGGCCCCGGGGGAACCCCTTCCCGAGGACCGGCAGCTGCGGTTCGCACCGGAGGCGGAAGGGCCGGTGATCGCCCTCCGAGGGCGGGTGCTCGGCTTCCCCTGGGACCTGGTGGCAGGCACGCCCGCCCGCATCGCCTCGGACGTGCGCCATCTCTTTCCCCGGGACGACGGTGCGGCCCCCGGCGTCGTGCGCGTCGGGTCGGAGGCCCTCTCCGTAGCACCCGACGCCGAGCTGGAGCCGGGGGTGGTGGTGGACACCCGGGCCGGGCCGGTGCGACTGGAGCCGGGCGCCCGTGTCGAGGGGCCGGCCCGCCTCGTGGGACCGCTGCACGTGGGGCGTGACACGGCGGTGCTAGGCGGCTATGTCGGAACGTCCACCCTCGGGCCCGTGTGCAAGGTCCGCGGCGAAGTGGCCGACAGCGTGCTCCTGGGATACGTGAACAAGGCCCACGACGGCCACCTCGGACACGCCATGCTCGGTCGCTGGGTGAACCTCGGAGCCGGAACCTGCAACAGCGACCTGAAGAACAACTACAGCCGGGTGCGTGTCTGGACCCTGGACGGCGAGCGGGACACCGGCATGCTCAAGGTGGGCTGCTTCATGGGAGACCACGTGAAGACCGGGATCGGCACCATGCTGAACACCGGAACCGTGGTCGGAGCCGCCAGCAACATCTTCGGCGGACAGATGCCTCCGGCGGTCGTGCCTCCCTTCAGCTGGGGCTCCGGAACCGACCTGAGGGATTACCGGTTCGACAAGTTCCTGCAGTCGGTCGAGCGGAGCATGGCGCGCAGGGACCTGGAGCTCACGCCGGGGATGCGCGGAATCCTCACACGGGCGTGGCAGGAGACCCGCGTTCGAAGGGCGGTATGAGGCGGATTTCCCGGTGAGAGTATCGGTTCTGGGGAGCGGAAGCTCGGGAAACGCCACCCTCGTCTGGGCCGGGCGCACGCGGGTGCTGGTCGACGCGGGCTTCAGCGCCCGAGACCTCGTCCGGCGCCTCGCCGTGCTCGGCGTCGAGCCTGACGCCCTGGAGGCCGTGGTGATCACCCACGATCACGGCGACCACACCCGGGGGGCGGGAGTGTTCGCCCGGCGGCACGGCACGCCCCTGTACATGACCGAGAGGACGCGGAAGGCGTGCGACGGCCTTCTGCGGGGCCAGGAGGAGGTGCGACACTACCGACCCGGACGAGCCTTCGACATCGGCGACGTTCGTGTTGAGCCCTTCATCACGGCCCATGACGCCGCCGACCCGGTGGGGATCGCCATGGTGGACAGGTCCACAGGGCTCCGCTTGGGCGTCGCCACGGATCTCGGCCGGCCCACCGCCCAGATCCGCCACGCCCTCGAGGCGTGCGACCTACTCGTCCTGGAGTCCAACCACGACGAGATCCTGCTTCGGACCAGCGCGTACCCCTGGTCGGTCAAGCGCCGAATCGCATCGAGCCATGGCCATCTGTCCAACCAGGCCGCCGCCCGGTTCGCCGTGGAGCTCCTCCATCCCCGCCTCGCCGCGGTCGTGCTCGCCCACCTCTCCCACGAATGCAATCGACCGGAGCTCGCGCGGAGCGTCGTGGGGGCGGCGTTGGAGAGTGCGGGCTGGCGCGGCCACCTCGAAGTCGCCCACCAGGACCATCCCACGGAGTGGCTGGACGTGGAGAGGCTCCGCCTCGAGGCGGGGCCCGAGCAGATGAGCTTCCTCTGATCGCTCCTCCCCCGGCTCAGAGCGCCTCGAACCTCCCCTGGAAGAAGCGCAGCTTCTCCGGCTCGTATACGAATCGGAGCCCCCGAAGCCGGTCCCGCTTCTCCCAGACCCGGATGATGCCTTCCGCGACAGCGCGCATGTGGTCGCTGGTGTAGACCCTCCGGGGGATGGTGAGGCGGACGAGCTCCAGCGGTGGGCGGTAGTTCTGCCCAGTCACCGGATCCTTTCCCTTGGAGACGTTCCCCCGCTCCATGGCCCGGACGCCGGTCTCCTCGAAGATGGCGGCCGCGAGGCGCTGGGCCGGATACTCGTCCTGGTCGATGTGGGGCAGGAAGCGTCTTGCGTCCAGGAAGATGGCGTGGGTTCCCGGAGGCGTCACGATGGGGACCCCCGCCTCGAGGAGCAGGGACCCGAGGAGCTCGGTCTGGCGTACGCGGGATCGGATGTATCGGTCGTCCACCATCTCCTGGATGCCCCTGACGATGGCCGCGAGGTCCGCAGTGGCCAGACCTCCGTCGGTTACATTCCCCTCGTAAACACGGAGTAGCTCCTCGGCGCGCTCTGCCCACTCGGCGTTGTCGCGAAACGCCAGCACCCCACCGATGTTGATGAGGAAGTCCTTCTTTCCGCTCACGGTGCACCCGTCACCGTACACCATCATCTCCCGGAGGATGTCCTTCACCGGGGTCGCGGCATAACGGCTGTCCTTCGACTGGATCATGTAGGCGTTCTCGACGCAACGCGTGGCATCGAAGAACACCGGGATGCCCCTCTCAGAGCAGTAGGCGTACACCTCCTTCATGTTGTCCATGCTCACCGGCTGGCCGCCGGCCATGTTCACCGAGTGCTCGAAGGAGACGTAGGCCAGCCGCGAGGGACCGTGCTCGGCCACGACGGCATCGAGCTTTCCCAGATCGATGTTGCCCTTCCAGGGGAAGTCGCTCTCCGGCTGATGCGCCTCGTCCACGATGACGTCAACGAAGATACCCCCTGCCATCTCCTGGTGCAGCTTCGTGGTGGTGAAGTACATGTTGCCGGGCACCAGCTGCCCGGAGCGGATCATGATCTGGCTGAGAATGTGCTCCGCGGCCCGGCCCTGGTGTGTGGGGATGATGTGACGGTATCCCAGGGTGGCCTCGAGAACGTCCGTGAATCGACCGTACGCTCCCGACGTGGCCGACGCGGCTCGCGCACCGTCGTACGCTGCCCACTGATCGGTGCTCATCGCCGACGTGCCCGAGTCCGTGAGTAGATCGATGGTGACGTCCGCCGACGGGAGAAGGAACGTGTTGTAGCCCGCGGAGCGGATCGCCTTCCCGCGCTGCCCGGGGGTGAGGGCGCCCACGCGCTCGACGGTGTGGATCTGGTAGGGGAACGTGTCGAACTCGAAGGGCTCGATGTCCGGGAAGACCCAGTGATACTCCATCTGGTCCCGCCAAGCCCCCTCCTCGACGACCTGGAGCGCCGGGATGTCGGCGGAGTGTCGATGGAGGCGGATGATGGCATCGGCGACCTGATCCAGCTGCTCGTTCATCATGGCTCGGCGAGGAATCTGCACGGGCACGAGGCCCTCGGATCCCCGGCGGTGCATCGCCACGGCCCTCACGCCGCACAGGTAGTACAGGGCCGCCGAGAACGTGTCTCGGGCCGTGAGCCCCACGTGAGGAAGGAACGCGTAGGTGCGGATGTAGGCACCGTCACAACCGCGCTCGAGGGGAACGCCCCCATCCCTTAACCGCTGGGTGAACCGCTCGGTCTGGTGCATCCCCCAGTGCACCTGATCCTCGTCCCACATCTCCAGGAGTCCCCTGGCGAGGACCTCCATGGTGCGTCCGGCCATGCCTCCGTACGTGTGCAGCCCCTCGAAGACGACGACCTCGTTCATGAAGCGCTCGTGGTCGTCGGGATTGTCCGTGGACAGGAGCCCCCCGGCATTGGACTTGGGATCCTCCGCCCCCTCGAGCTGCAGCACGTGGCTGGTCTTCACGATATGGCGCACGAGGCTCTCGATGGACCGATCGGCCTGCCCGGTCTCGTGCCGCTGCACGTACCAGGCGTTCTCGAGGATCCGGGACCCGTCCAGCACGAGGCGGACACCGAAGCGGTCGGCCAGGGTCCGCACACCCCGGAGGTTCTTGAGGCTGAACGGGTGCTGACCGTCCGCGAAGGCCTGCAGGTCGATGATGGGCACGTTGCCCCCCTTCAGGACCTCCTCGAGGTGCTCCAGGTCGATGTCGCCGGTGAAGACCGGCTCCGAGCGGTCACGCACGTCCACGACCTCCACCTCCCGCGGCGTAAGGACGTCCATGCGGTCCCGTCCATTGCTCGGAATGACCGATCCCGGCGGAACGAGCGTGGACACGATGAGCTTGGTGGACCCGAGCAGGTTGTGCGTGGGACACACGTACCCGTGGCCCAACACGTCGCTCACGGCGGCCTGCAGGTTCGCGAAGTTCCGGCTACCCGCGTAGGCCTCGTCCCCGACGAGGAGCCCGGCGAGCTGCTCCTGGCTCATGGCGCCCGTGCCCACCGACGTCATGTCGAAGGTGATCTGCTCCGGCATCAGGTTGAAGACGTTGAAGCGTGCCCCCGCCAGGTGCCTCTTTCGCTCCTCGAGGGTGGGAAAGGAGAGGAGGCGGACTGTCTTGATCTTGTGGGGTTCGGCAACGGGCGTGGGGCGGCTCATGAGGCGGCCTTTCCGAGATGTGCGGGGACGACGGGGAGGGCCCCGAAAGGTCGGAAAAGCGCCCGCGAGTCTCTGTCGGGAAATGCCTGACAGGGCCCCGTGCCCCCGCGTCCCGGGGGGAGCGGGCCCGCCGCCCGATCAGGCGTTGGGAAACATCCTCAGGGCGCCCTGCGCTTCATCTCCAGCTCGTGGAAGAAGAGATCGTCGTTGGGCACGTCGAGCTTCATCTCGGTGACCACGCCCGTGGCGTCCATGAGGAACTGGGCGGTGCCTTTGCCGAACCACGCGAGCTCCGTCCTCCACCGGATGATGAAGGTGTCGAAGTGGAGGTGCTCGAGGTCCGCCACCAGGTCTGGATTGGGGAGCAGGCGCAGCACCAGGTGGTCGTCCTCCAGCGTGACCGTGGCGTCCCCGTACATGGGGCCTCCGTAGGTCCCCGCGTAGTCGGACAGCTGCAGGGACGGCCGCGTTCCGGGGATCCTGCCCTCCTCCGCGCGATCCTGACGCTCGTGGAAGCGCTCGCGCGACGCCACCCACCCCGGAAGGACCTCCCCGCTCCAGTCGCGAGGCTCCCCACCCAGATAGGCGTCAAGAACACGATAGATCAGGGCGGGGGCGACTCCGGTCATGGCGTTGGTGAGCACGACCACGCCGAGCTCCTCTTCAGGCACCAGGGCCACCTGCGAGTACATGCCGTCGTAGCCGCCCCCGTGGCTGGCGATCATCCGACCACGGTAGTCCGCCAGGCTCCATCCGAGTCCGTATCCCCGGAAGTGCGTCGACGGATAGCGCTCCCGGTATCCGGGCGAGACCGCAAAGGGATTGTGAACCCTCCACATCTCCCGCTGGGCCTCCTCGCCGAATAGGCGCACGTCCCCGACAGCCCCCTCATCAAGCTGGGCGATGAGCCACCGGGCCATGTCGTGCACGCTGGAGATGATGCCGCCGGCCGCACCCATGGCGTCCCAGTTGTACCACTCGAGGGGAAGGACAGCCCCGCGCTCGTTCTTGTGGGGTGTGGCCACGTTGTCCCGCAGGGGAAGGTCGTTCGTCGACGTGACCGACCGGGTCATCCCCAGGGGGGCGAAGAAGCGCTCCTCGACGAAGTCGTGCCAGCCCATGCCGCTCACGGCCCGGAGGACCTCTCCGGCAGCGATGAACATCAGGTTCGTGTACCCGTATCCCGCCCGGAACGAGAAGGCCTGGGGCACGTGCCGGGTCCGTCGGACCACGTCCTCGGCCGTGTAGGGAGTCCCGTACCAGAGGAGATCCCCGCTGTAGGTTCCCAATCCCGCCCGGTGGGACAGAAGATCCCTTACCCGCATCTCCTGGCTCACCCATGGGTCGTAGACCTCGAACCAGGGCAGGTGGTCGACCACCCGATCGTCCCAGGTCATCCTCCCCTCGTCCACCATCATGGCCAGCGCGGCGGCGGTGAACGCCTTGGAGTTGGACGCGATGGCGTAGAGCGTGTGCTCGTCCACGGCATAGCCCTGCCGTACGTCCCGGACCCCATACCCCTCTTCGAAGACGATGTGACCGTCCTTCACGATGGCCACCGAGAGACCCGGGACGGGCCAGTCCTCCTGGGCCCGGGCGAAGTAGGCATCGAGGGCACCGAGGTCCACCTCCTGCGCCCCGAGAGCCGACGCCAGGTGAAGGAGGACGAGAAGAGGAGCGACGGTCCTTGACCCGGGGGAAGCGGCGTCGCGCCGCCGAGCGGTGCGGGAGAACATCATGGCACTCCTTCGGTGGGGTGTGCCGTGAAGTTACCCCCTCACGGCCACCTCGTCAGCCGTCGCGCGGAGCGACGCGAGGCCCCGCGTCCTTCGAGGAACGAAACCCGGGCCCCAGGTACTCGCGAACGAACTGCGTGTGGGTCACGGCTTCCTCCGGCGAGCCCAGATGGTGGGTGGTGCCTGCCACGCACCAGATGACCGTGTCGGAGAGGGCCAGGAGCTCGCGGGCATCGTGTCCCGACGTCACCACCGCGCAGCCCTCGTCCGCCATCTCCCGCATCACCTGCGCCAAGAGGTCCGAATCCAGCGGAGCCAGGCCGGCCAGAGGCTCGTCCGCCACGAGGCAGCGAGGCCCCCGAATCAAGGCCAGCGCCAGCGAGGCGCGAGCCCTCTCGCCTCCGGAGAGCTCCCAGGGCCGATTCACCAGCCAGTCAGCCATCCGCAGACGCTCGATGGCTTCCTCGACGCGGTAGGGCCCGAAGCGATGCGCCATCAGCTCGAGATGTTGCCTGACCGAGAAGCGATTGCTGAGGAGCCCCTCATGGGGCAGGTACATCAGGCCGAGACGGGCCAGATCCCACGGCCTGGGGCGCTCCCTGCAATACTCGCCGAAGCGAATCGTGCCGAAGTCGGCGCGCAGCCACCCGCACGCGATCCTCATGAGCGTGGTCTTGCCCGACCCGTTCCGGCCGAGAAGGACCGACACCTTTCCCGCCTCTCCCCACACGGCGGCGGACTTGAGCACCTCGGTCCGGCCGAAGCTCTTCCCGATCCCCTCGGCTCGGAGGAGGACCGTCACGGACCCACCACCCACGCTGCACCACGCAGCACCGCCTCCAGAGCCGCGCACCCGGTCATCACGACGCCGAGCACGACCCGGCTCGACACCCCGAGGTTCCCCAGGAGGAGTACCTCGGGCGTCGTGAGGGTCACCCGTACCGTCAGGGCCACCACGGCCCACAGGGCCAGCGTGGTCGACAGCGGCAGGTGGGCCGGGTTGGTCTGGGGGAGTCCCATGGACGCGGCCCCCGAGGCGACGACCCCGTGCAGGACGAGAGACACGATCACGGTCCTCCGCAGGAGAGATCGCTCCAGCTCCGGGGGTGGCAGCCAGGTCGACCAGGACCGGAGCACCGTCGCGGACGATAGGCGCATCACGGCAGGAGCCGCTCCGCTGCCGGAGCCGGCCGGGGGCCTCCCAGGAGTGGCTGCTCTTCCAACGAAACGTCTCCCTGTCCGATGGCCGTGACACGCCATCCCTCTGCAAGGATGATGCGCAGTCTGAACCCGCCCAGACAGAGGTCTCCGTTCGGCGGTCCGTCACCCGTGGAGGACGCCGGAGTGGCTCCGGCGGGACGTTGAGCGCCTCGGGAGACCACGACCCGGGGACGAAGAGGTGGCGCGTCTCGGTCACGGAGGATACCGTCCTGTACCCCGGGGGGCCACGGCAGCACGGCATCCCCCCCGACACGGCCCCCGCATACGTCATGGCCCTTCCCTCCGGCACGCAAATCGGTCCTTACATCATCCGGTCCTTCCTCAGCTCGGGGGGGATGGGCGAGGTGTATCGCGCGGAGGACCCGCGCCTCGGGCGGGACGTAGCCATCAAGGTCCTGCCGGTCCCGCTCGCTGAGCTCCCGGAGTTCAGACAGCGCTTCGAGCGGGAGACCCGGGCGATCTCACGGCTGAACCACAAGAACATCTGCACCATCCACGACACGGGGACCCACGAGAGCCGTCCGTATATCGTGATGGAGTTCCTGGAGGGCCAGACCCTGGAATCCCTCATCCAGGAAGGCCCGGTCGAGATGGAGCTTCTCCTTCACGTGGCGATCCAGGCCGCCGACGCCCTCGATGCCGCGCACCGGGCGGGCGTGGTTCACCGGGACGTCAAGAGCGCCAACATCTTTCTGAATACGCGCGGCGACGCCAAGGTCCTCGACTTCGGGATCGCCAAGCTCGCCACGTCCGGAGCGGGGCCCGAGCGCACCACCGATCCGGATCTCACCCGGATCGGCGGCCCCATCGGGACGGTGGCCTTCATGTCGCCCGAGCAGGCCCGGGGCGAGGATGTGGACGCCCGCTCGGACCTGTTCTCGTTCGGCATCGTGCTCTACGAGATGGCGACCGGAGTCACACCCTTCCGCGGCACGGCGTCCTCCATCATCGCCCAGCTCGTGTCCCCGGATCCCGCGCCGAGCGCCCGTTCCGTGAACCCGGCCATTCCGGTCGGACTCGAGCGGATCATCGGGCGGGCCCTGGAGAAGGACCGCTCGGTCCGGTACCAGACCGCCGCGGACCTCCTGGCCGCCTTGCGAGGCCTCCGCCGCGACCTGTTCGCTCCCCCGGGAAGCACGGACCCCGGAGGGCGGTATCGGCCACCCGGTGCCAGGGGCCGATCCCGTCGCTCGCTGACTCCTGTGCTGGTGACCGCCGTCCTCGTCCTGGGTGCCGCGTTGCTGGGCCGACAGGTCCTGCTCCCGTGGATCTTCGGAAACGGTCCGATCCACACCATGGCGGTCATCCCGTGCACCGACCCGCGGGAGGAGGCCGGCTACTTGTGCGATCTTCTCGCTGAGCGCGTGATCCTCGGCCTCTCCGAGGTGCCGGGACTGACGGTCCAGTCCTTCCAGGCGGTGGAGGCATACGTCGGAAGCGGGCTGGGTGCCATGGAGGTCGGGAGGCAGATGAGCGTGGACGCCGTGCTCACGGCCCAGGTGAGGGAACAGTCCGACAACCTGAGCGTGACCGTCGAGGTGACGGACGTCCGGACGGGAGACCACGTGTGGGGGAAGCAGTACAGCAGCGCCTCCGCCGAGACACAGCGCATGCACGAGGAGATCGCTCTGGATGTCGCGGAGAACCTCGAGCTTCGGCTCAGCGCCACGGACCGCGCCCGCCTGAGGGTCTTCCAGACCTACCAGCAGGCCAAGTACTATCTGGATCAGCGCACCTCGGCAAACCTCCAACGGGCCGTAGGCCTGTTCAGCGAGGTCATCGAGGCCGATTCGACATTCGCACGCGCGTACGTCGGCCTCGCCAGCGCGTATATCCTCCTGCATTACTACGGGAGCCTCTCTCCTGCCGAGGCCTATCTCCCGGCCCGGGAGGCCGTCATGACGGCCCTGAGCCTGGACGAGAGCCTCGCCGACGCCCACGCTTCACGGGCCCTGGTCATGCGCGACTACGACCGCGACTGGGCGGGAGCCGAGCTCGAGTTCCAGCGCGCGCTTCAGCTGGACCCGCAGTCCACGACCTCACTCCAGTGGTACGCGGAGCTGCTGGCCATGGTTGGCCGGTTCGACGAGGCCGAAGCCCGAATCCGTGAGGCGCAGCGGACGTCCCTCGCCCTCATCGTGCGCGCCGTGCACGGCTGGATCCTCACGTGCGCCGGTGACTTCGGCGCCGCGAGACGACAGCTGGAGACCACCGTCGGGATGGACGAGGGGTTTGCCCAATCCCACTGGTTCCTCGGCCAGCTCCGGTTCGCCCAGGGCGACTACGCGGGCGCAGCCGAGGCGCTGGAGAGGGCGACTCGGCTTTCGGAGCGAGCCAATCGCATGGTCGCGGACCTGGCGAGCGCGTACGCCTTGGCCGGGGACGACACCCGAGCACGGGAGCTCCTGGCCGAGCTGGAGAACAAGTCGGGCATCGGAGCCAACGTCTCCCGCTACGAGCTCGCCATCGTGTACGCTGGACTCGGAGAGGACGGCAGGGCGTTGGCGGAGCTCGAAGCTGCTATGGAGGAGCGTACCTGGCAGGTGGTGAACATGGGCATCGACCCCATGCTGAATCCGCTCCGGGGACATCCGCGGTTCCAGGAGCTGCTTCTGCTGGTCGGACTGCCCAGCGACTAGGGTCGACCGTCCATGGCGCCCCCCGGAGACAGGATCGCGTTCTTCGTCGACCCCACGATGTGGGAGGAGCGCAATGCCCTCCCCAAGGCCGTGTACGGGGACTTGGACCGCGTGGTGCGCACCGACCTCTACTACCATTACGCCACCCCGGTGTGTGCGCAGCGCTGGCTCGACGTCTGCGACGACCCTGCCTACGGCCATCGCGGTCTTCTTGCCAGGGTGAGCGGAGCCCTGCCGGGCATGGTGGACGCGTTGTGCAAGGACGGGAGGGAGACCTCGAGGATCGCGCTCACCAGCCTGGGGCCGGGCGACGGATCGGTGGACGAGCTCATCCTGGCAGGCCTCGACGCCCGCTGCGGCGTGGCGTCCTACTGCGGGCTGGACTTCTCCTTCGATCTGCTTCGACGAGCGGTCCACCGCATCGGCGGCAACCAGGGGCTGGGTAGGGGCTTCCCCATCCGGGCCGTTTGCGGGGACTTCACCGACCTGGGGAGCGTGGGCCGGCTTCACGACGCCGACGCCGACGTGCACGTCTTCGCACTCACCGGCTTCACCCTCGGGAACTACGGCGAGGCCCCCCTGCTCCGGGATATCGGCCGCCTCATGCGACCGGGAGACTACCTGTTGCTGGACGCCCGCCTTCACGACTTCGGCGAGCTGCCCACCGACATCTCGAGCTTCCGAACGGTGAACGGTGCCGCGTTTCGGAGCTACGATCTGGAGAGCGTTCGGCGATTCGTCTTCGGACCCGTCGAGATCGCCACGCTGGCCAACGTGGACCATGTGCGGATCGACTTCGACGTCACCCGGTCCCTCACCACGGTCCCCGACGCCCTGAATCTCCTCATCTACTGCGCGGACCTCGATACCACGCTGCGCCTCAGCGGAGAACCGGTCCGTCGCGACCGCTTGGACCTCGCCGTCACCACCACGTACCACCTGCCGTCGCTGGCCCGGTGGCTCGAGTCATCCCAGGACTTCACGCCCGTGTGGCAGAAGGACGCCGAAGGCGTGGCGTTCTTCCTGCTGAGGCGCACCTAGTGGAGTGCATCCGACGCTTCGTCGTCGCCTACAGCACCGGCGGCGTTGAGGCCCCCCTCCCGGCAAGGTAGCTTTGGGCGGGTGGATGTGATGCCGGGGCCCGGCCCCGGAAGGAGGAACGATGAGAACCACCGGCACTCTGACTCTCGCGGTGGCCTCGGGGCTCCTGGCGGCGGCCTGCTCCGAGGGGCCCTCGGACGTCACGAGTGACACGCTCACTCGGACCGAGACCGTCTCTCTCGCTGCTCAGCTCGGGCTCGAATCCCTGGCGTTCGCGCAGGAGCACGGAAGCCCCCAGGGGGCCGAGGCGCGAGTGAGAGGAGCCGCTCCCGGCGAGACGGTCACCGTGAGCTACGACATCGCCCGGCCGTGCGTGCTCGGGGGATGGGTGGATTCACGCGGCACCGTCTACGTGATCACGGACACTGAGCCGGACCGGGCCACCGTGGATATCGTCGCCACCGACGTTCACCGGGCGTGCGTGTTTCTGGCCGACGGCAGGCGCATTGCCGTCACCGGCGATCCTGACGTGACCAGCCAGGTCCACGTCGCCACGCTGGAGGGGGAGCTTGACGACGTTCTCTCCGTCTCGGTCCTCGGCGCCGTGCTGTGGGAGTCCGAGGACGGCCGAGAGGGTCGGTGCGAGATCGACGTGCGGGTCGAGGTGGATCCTGCGGCGCACACTCAGACGACTCGTGGCCGCTTCTGCCGGTACGAGTTCGACGTGACGGTCACGGCCGGCTGACGGGGACTTTCCTGGCCTACCGGCTCCACGGTAGGATAGGGATCCCGTCACCATTCCCTCCCATGGTGGCGGCACGGCTGCCACCTCGCCCGGGAGGGTCCATGAAGATCGTCGCGCTCGCCGTCACCAGTCTCCTCCTGGCCCTCGGCGCTACGAGGGAGCCCACCGCCGCCCAAGAGGACATCACGGCGCTCCTCGAAGCCAACGCCGTCATCGAGCAGAAGGTCATGGTTCCCATGCGGGACGGGGTTCGGATGGCCGCCGACGTCTATCGCCCCAAGACCGACGAGCCGGTGCCCATCATCTTCTCCCGCACGCCCTACAACTTCGCCACGTGGCGTGACGGGGAGCTCAGCACCCGAACCTACCGCTCGGCGTGGGAGGCGGTGCGCCGGGGCTACGCGTACGTGGTGATGAACGAGCGTGGGCGCTACTACTCGGAAGGGAGCTGGGACATCCTGGGCACGCCCCTCACCGACGCCTACGATGCCTTCCAGTGGATGGCCGATCAGTCGTGGTCCAACGGTAAGCTTGGCACCCTCGGTTGCTCCTCGACAGCCGAGTGGCAGATGGCGGCGGCCTCGCTCGACCACGACGCCCATGCCGCTCTCGTGGCCCAGGGATTCGGCGCGGGCGTGGGACGCATCGGCGACTGGTACGAGCAGGGAAACTGGTACCGAGGCGGAGCCGAGCAGATGCTCTTCTTCGCCTGGCTCTACGGCGTTCAGACGGGCATCCGCCCGATGTTCCCGCCGAACCTCACCCAGGAGCAGCTGGCTCGGGTGTCACGCTACTTCGATCTCGCGCCGGAGAGCCCTCCGGTGGACTGGTCCCAGGCCCTGCGCCACCTACCGCTGGTCGACATCCTGGACAACGTCATGGGCAACGAGGGTCCCTTCGAGGACATGGTCAAGCGGAAGCCCGACGATCGGAAATGGTACCAGGGAGGCCTCTATCACGACGACATGCCCTTCGACAAGCCGGCCCTCTGGTTCATGTCGTGGTACGACGTCTCCACCGGTCCGAACCTGGCCATGTTCAACCACCTGCGCGCCAACGCCGAGAGCCCGGAAGCCCGCGCCAATCAGTACGCCGTCATCGCTCCGACGCTGCACTGCGCCTACACGCGGGCCACGGAGAACACCGTCGTGGGAGAACGGAGCGTGGGCGACGCCCGCTGGGACTACGACGCCCTGGTCTACGGCTGGTTCGACCACTGGTTGAAGGGAGAGGACAACGGCATGATCGACACCCTGCCCCGGGTGCGGTACTACACCATGGGCTCCAACGAGTGGAGGAGCGCGGAGTCGTGGCCCCCGCCGGACGCCCGGCCCGTCACGTACTACCTGGACAGCGGTGGCAACGCCAACTCCCGTCATGGGGACGGGGTCCTGACCACCACGGCCCCGACCGCCGACAACCCCGACCGGTTCACCTACGATCCCACGAGCCCCGTTCCCTCATATGGCGGCAATGTCTGCTGCACGGGGAACGCCGTACGGGGAGGAGCCCTCGATCAGCAGGAGATGGAGGAGCGCGACGACATCCTCGTGTACACGTCCGAGCCCTTCCCCGACGGCGTGGAGGTGACGGGCACCATCGACATCACCCTCCACGTGTCATCGGACGTCAGGGACACGGACTTCACGGTCAAGCTCGTGGACGTCTACCCCGACGGCAGGGCGTTCAACCTGGACGAGACCATCCAGCGTGCCCGGTATCGGGAGGGCTATGACCGGGAGGTGTTCATGGAGGGCGGCCAGGTCTACGAGATCGAGCTCAGCCCCCTGTCCACCAGCAACTGGTTCGCGCCGGGGCACCGCATTCGGATCGAGGTCTCCAGCAGCAACTTCCCGCGCTTCGCGAGGAACCTCAACACCGGAGGCACCATCTGGGACGAGACTCGCGGCGTGGTGGCCCACAACGTCGTCCATCATTCTGCGGAGCATCCCTCCTTCATCCGACTGCCCATCGTTCGGAGACCTGCCTCCTGAGCTCCGGAAGCCTTCCTTTCCTCGACTGGGGCGCGCCTCTCACGGAGGCGCGCTTCGTACGTCGGCCCAATCGGTTCGTCGTACACGCACGAATCGCCGATGAGGGCGAAGTGACTGCCCATCTCGCGGATCCCGGTCGCCTGCGGGAGCTTCTGGTTCCGGGCAGGCGGATGGGCCTGCGACGTGAGGCCCCGTCCCCCACCCGCAAGACCGGCTGGACGGCGCTGGTGGTGGAGGATCCCCCGGGGATCGGGTGGGTCAGTGTGAACACCGCACAGCCCAACCACCTGGTGAGGAGGGCGCTCGAGGCGGGGGCACTTTCAGAGTTCGAGGGGTGGAGGTGCGTGGGACGAGAGGTCCGCTACGGGTCGTCGCGCCTGGACTTCCTCCTGGAGAATGCAGACGGCGCCCGACAGTACGTGGAGGTGAAGAGCGTGACCCTCGTGGAGGGAGGGGTCGCCATGTTCCCCGACGCGGTGACCGCCCGCGGGGCCCGCCACGTGGAGGAGCTCATCGGGGCGGTGGAGGGCGGGCACCGGGCCGCGGTCCTCTTCGTCCTGCAGAGGCCGGACGCCCACCGGATCGTCGCGGCCCGGAGCATCGACCCCAACTTCTCTGAAGCCCTGGCCCGGGCCGAGGCCGCCGGCGTGCGCGTGCTGGGCCGCCGGTGCGAGGTGGGCTGGGAGGGGATCCGGCTCGGAGCGCGGGTGGAGGCCGGCGCGGGGTAGGGCCCGCGTTGCGCTCGCCGCCGCGAGTCCCCATGGTCCCCCGGTCCACACGCCCCGGAGCCGCCATGCCCACACCCATCCGCTACTCCCCGGCTCCCTATGAAGCCCCGTGGTACGAGACCCTGCTCTCTCCCGTCGTCCTCGCGGGCAATCTCGCCGTGGCCGCCGTCGCGTATCCGGGATTACACACGGCGCGAGTGAGCTGGCACCCGGACGCCGGTCCGTTGATCGCCTTCCTGCGAGAGAGGACCCGCCCGGTCATTTTCTATTCCTGGCACGCCTACGAGCTGCCCATCCTGTGCGCCGTCTATCACCTTCCCGATGACGTGCGACCCCTGGGCATCGGTCATGACGGGCTCTTCTCCCGGGTCTTCCAGAGGGCGACGACCTGGCTGGGCGTGCCGGTATGGGTCTACCGCCGCCGGTCGGCGGTGAAGCCCGGTCAGCAGATCATCGATCTCATCCAGACCGCCGAGGAGCCTCCCATCCTCGGGCTGATCCCTGACGCCGGGGGCCCCTACGGGAAGATGAAGCCGGGCATCCTCAGGATCGCACGGGCCACTTCGGCGCATCTGGTTCCCGTGGCCGTGCACGCGGAGCCCTCGCTGCTTCAGCGGCATCCCGCCCGATACGTGACCCCACTCCCCCTCGGACGCGTCCGTGTCCACTTCGGGGCGGCCCTCGACGGGTCCACGGTGTCGGCGGAGGAGGCCCACGCCGCGCTGGAGGCACTGGACAGGCAGGCCCATGGGATATGGAGCCGCGGCGCGGAGGAATCCGTCGAGGCTCCCGAACCCTAGCCGACGGCTACATGCCCAGCAGCCTCAGGAAGTCGTTGGACAGCGCCCACAACATCAGGCCGATGACCACCAGGAACCCGACGTTGCTCCAGCGGAGCCGCTGCTCCACTGAGAGGGCTTTTCCGCCCCGCAGCGCCTCGATGGTCAGGAACAGGAGGTGGCCCCCGTCCAACACGGGGATGGGCAGGAGGTTCAGGATCGCCAGGTTGATGCTGAAGAGGGCCATGAAGCGCAGGAAGGAGTCCATCCCGGCTGCGGCGGCTCGACCGGACGCCTCCCCGATCATGACGATGCTTCCCATCTGCCTGGGCGAGATGTTCCCGGTCACCAACCGGCCCAGGAAGTCGAGGATCATCCCGGTGACCGCCACGGTCTCCCCGTAGCCGTACCTCACGGCGTCGGCCAGGCCTACCTGCCGATACACGCCCTCGACCGGGGGATAGATGCCGATCTTGCCGACCTCGACGGTGGTGCCGTCGGGGAGGGTCTCCCGCTCGGCGTTCAGCGTGACCGTGCGGATCAGCTCTCGGCCGTCGCGCCGCAGGGTGACCTCCACACGCATGCCCGGGCGCGCTTCGATCGCGTCGACGAAGTCGTCCCAGTTGCCCACGGCGACTCCGTCGATCGCCACCACCTGGTCGCCCGGCTCCAGGCCGGCCCGTTCGGCTGGCGAGCCTGGAGTCACCTCCCCGACGCCCGCGTCGATCCACGGAGCAAGGGCCGTGACCAGGGCGCGCCGCCCGGGCTCCTCGGCGGGGATACGGATGTCGACGGTCCCGGCGGGATTCTCCAGCTCCAACCGCAGGGGACCGGGCGTCGCCCCGTACAGGCTCTCCTGGACGTCGGCCCATCGACCGACTTCGCGGTCCCCGATGCGAGTGATCTCGGCCCCCGGCTCCAACGAGGCCATGGCCTCGGAGCCGGGTGGAAGGAGCTCGGTGTCGATCCGGCCGACCCGGGTCGTGGCCAGCTCCGAGATGCCCCATTGGGCAAACGTGAAGGTGAACAGGGCGAAGGCGAAGACCATGTTCATGATGACCCCGGCGGAGATCACCAGCGTCCGAGCCCAGAGGGGCTTGGCGTCGAAGTCACGGTCGCTAGGCTGGCGGCCCTCCCCTCGGTCCGGTCCCTCGAGGCGCTCCATGACCTCGTCGTCCATGCCCCCCATCTTCACGTACCCCCCCAGGGGGATGGCCGAGAGCACGTATTCGGTCTCTCCCCACGTGAAGCCGAAGACCTTGGGGCCGAGGCCGATGGAGAACCGCTGGACCTCCACGCCCACCGCCTTTGCGGCGGCGAAGTGCCCGAGCTCGTGCACGAAGATGAGCACGCCGAGCACGATGACCGTTGCCAGAATCGTCATGCAGTCGTTCCTGTGCGGGCCCGTCCGAGGCGGAGCACCGCCTCGGTGGCCAGCTTCCGGGCCGCTTCGTCCGCGGCCAACACGTCTTCAACCCGGTGAATCTCGTGGTCTCCCACGCCTTCGAGAGCCGCCGAAACCACGTCCGCCATCTCCGGGAAGCGAATCTCTCCCTTCAAGAACGCCTCAACGGCGATCTCGTTCCCTGCATTATACACCGCCGGGGCGCTGCGGCCCCTCCTTCCCGCCTCCACCCCGAGGTCGAACAGCGGGAACGTGTGCGGGTCGATGACCTCGAAGGTCAGCGGTGACGAGCGCACGGGATCGTAGGTCCGAAGGGATGCATCCCCTACCCTCTCAGGATAGGTGAGGGCATAGAGAATGGGGAGCTCCATGGTGGGAAACCCCATTTGGGCCAGCACCGATCCGTCGACGAACTCCACGAAGGAGTGGATGACGGACTGGGGATGGACCACCGCCCCGATCCGATCGTACCCGAACCCGTACAGATAATGAGCCTCGATGACCTCCAGTGCCTTGTTCGCGAGCGTGGCCGAGTCGACCGTGATCTTCGCGCCCATGTCCCAGGTCGGGTGATCGAGGGCGTCGGAAGGGCCTACGTGCCAGAGCTCCTCCAGGTTCCGTCCCCTGAACGGTCCACCCGAGGCCGTCAGCGTGATCCGCTCCACCGACGAGCGGTCTTGGCCCTCCAGGCACTGGAGAATGGCGCTGTGCTCCGAATCGATGGGCACGATCTCCGACCCTCCCTTCCCCGCCGCCCTCAGAACGAGGGGCCCTCCCGCCACCAGCGATTCCTTGTTCGCCAAGGCGAGACGATGGCCGGCCTCGAGGGCGTTGATCGTGGGCTCGAGGCCGACCGCTCCCACCAGTGCGTTGACCACGACGTCGACGTCGTCCAGCCGGGCGGCGTCGAGGACCGCCGGAGCCCCGGACGCCCACCTTGTGCCTCCGGTCCCCGAAGGCAGCGGAGTCGCCTCGTCCGCCACGACCGCCAGCCGGGGCCGGAACGCCTCCACCTGCTCCGCAAGCACGTCCACCCGTCGATTCGCCGTCAGCGCGACAACGCGAAACCGCCCTGGGTGTCGCCGGACGACCTCGAGGGCGCTGCGGCCGATGGAGCCGGTGGAGCCCAGGATGGCCACCCGAATCATCGGAGGGCCTCGGACGCCGTGAGCAGGGCGTAGGCGAGCGGCAGCGTAAAGGCCAGCGCGTCCAAGCGATCCAACACGCCTCCGTGTCCGGGGAAGATCGAGCCGGAGTCCTTCACTCCCGCCTCGCGCTTCAGGAGGGACTCCGCCAGGTCCCCGAAGATGGCGCCGATCCCCAGCACCACGCCCATGCCGGCGGCGACGACCAGTCCCCGGAACGGGATGTTCGGCATGACGGCGCGTGCCACCAGAAGCCACAGCACGGTGGCCGCGGCCGCTCCCGCGACACCCGCCCAGGCCCCGACCCAGCTCTTCTTGGGACTGACGGTGGGGAACAACTTGGCCCGCCCCCAGGCCGTGCCCGCGAAATAGGCGGCCGAGTCGCCCAGCCAGGTAGCCGCCAGGGGAAGCGCAACGGCCAGAGCGCCCAGCCAGGGGGATGGATCCGGATCGGCCCATGCCAGGCGCGTGGGCAGGGCGTGAAGGAGCGGAACGAAGGCAATGGTCAGCCCGGCGTAGAGGGGACCCAGCACGGTGACCGCCACCGCAGACAGGGGGGACCCCTGCGGTCCCCGCGCCCACAGCGCCACGGTCAGGGTCAGGCCGCCCAGACCCAGGAGCACGCCAAGCCCCCACGGGGCGAAGGCCGCAAAGGCCGGACGGGCGACAGCGAGAAGCACGACTCCGGCGGCCGCCACCATTCCCAGCCAGCGAAGTGGCCAGACTCCCCTCGCCTCCGCGAGCCGGTACATTTCGGCCGCCCCCATCGCCGCCAGCACCGCCATCGGGGCTCCGAGGAGCCACCCGCCCGCGTAGAGCATGGCGAATATCGCGGGGATCCCCACCGCGGCGACGGCAACGCGCCGGGGAAGGTCACCCATGGCCAGAATCCTCGCCCGAGCGCTTCACCGGGCCACCGCCGCTCAGGTGGCGGGAACCCGTCCGAATCGGCGCTCTCTCCGTTGGTAGTCGAGGACGGCTTCGAACAGGTGTTGGCGGGTGAAGTCGGGCCAGAGCACGGGCGAGATGTGCATCTCCGTGTAGGCGAGCTGCCACAAGAGGAAGTTGCTGACGCGGTGCTCTCCCGACGTCCGGATAAGAAGGTCCGGGTCGGGGACTCCCGCCGTGAACAACGTGCCCTCGATGGCGGCTTCGTCGATGTCGTCGACGGCCAGCGCACCTTCCGCGACCCGGGCTGCCAGGAGCCGGACGGACCGGATGATCTCCTCCCGACCGCCATAGGAGATCATCAGGTTCAGGCGCATCTTTCGCCCTCCGCGCGTGCCCTCGACGATGGTGTCCACCGCCCTTCTCGTTGCGGCGTCCACCCGGTCGAGCTCACCGAGCACGTGGACCTCAACGCCCCTTTCCCGCAGCTCCTCCCGCTCCTTGCGGGCATAGATCTGGAGGAGCCCCATGAGGGCCGAGACCTCGGCTTCGGGTCTCTGCCAATTCTCCGTCGAGAAAGCGAACAGGGTGAGGATGCCGATGCCGGCCTCGACGGCCCCCTCGACGGCCTCCCGCACGGATCGCATCCCCTCTCGGTGCCCCAGATGCCTCGGCAGCCCCCGCTGTCGGGCCCAGCGGCCGTTGCCGTCCATGATGATGGCGACGTGGTGCGGAACGTCACCGCCGAGGCGGACGTGGTCGAGGAGATCCGAGGACATGCCGCAGCGAGGCGCCCGGTCAGAGGGCGAGGACCTCTTCTTCCTTGTGTTTGAGAAGCTCGTCGATCTTGGCGGTATACTCGTGGGTGAGCTTCTCCAGGGCTTCCTCGCGGCGGCGTCCTTCGTCTTCGCCGAGCTCGTGATCCTTCACCTTCTGATGGAGCTCCTCGCGAACGATCCGACGGGCATGACGAATCGAGATCCGACCCTCCTCGGCCATCTTGTGCAGCAGTTTCACGTACTCCTTCCGTCGCTCCTCGTTGAGCGCCGGGATGGGAACGCGAATCACGTTGCCATCGTTGGCGGGGTTGAGCCCGAGGTCTGCGGACAGGATCGCCTTCTCCACGTCTCCGATCAGCGACTTGTCGAAGGGCTGCACCACGAGAAGGCTGGGCTCCGGCGTGTGGACCGTAGCAACCTGGTTGATGGGGAGCTTCGAGCCGTAGGCTTCCACTCGGACGGTGTCCAGGAGGGCCGGGGTGGCCTTGCCCGTGCGGACCGTGGCGAACTCACGCCTCATCGCGTCCAGCGCATCCTCCATGCGCTTCCTGGCATCTTCCACAGTGGGCATGGATCTCTCCGAATTCGGTAGTCGTCGAGAGAGCGCGGCGCCTGGAACACCCCAGCGCAGGGAGAGCGCTCTCCTTCGGCTGATTGTCCTACAACCTACTACGATACAAGCGTTCCGACCTGCTCACCACGGATTGCGGCAGCCACCGCCCCGCGCTCCTCGAGATTCAGCACGATGATGGGCAGGTTGTTCTCCCTGCACAGGGAGACCGCCGGCGCGTCCATCACACCTAGCTCCCTGGCCACGACTTCCCGGAAGGTGATCTCGGGGATGAACTCGGCGTCGGGGTCCTTGTTCGGATCCGCCGTGAAGACGCCCTCGACCTTGGTGGCCTTGATCACCACGTCGACCTCCATCTCGATGGCCCGGAGGACGGCGGCGGTGTCCGTGGAAAAGTACGGACTTCCGGTGCCCGCCGCGAAGATCACGACTCGTCCCTTCTCCATGTGCCGCATGGCCCGGCGCCGGATGTAGGGCTCGGCGATCTCCTCCATGCGGATGGCCGTCATCACCCTCGTGTGAACGTCTTTCCTCTCGAGGAGGTCCTGGACGGCCAGGGCGTTGATGACCGTGGCCAGCATGCCCATGTAGTCGGCTTGCACCCGTTCCATTCCCTGCCGGGAAGCCATGGCCCCGCGGACGATGTTACCCCCGCCGATCACCAATCCCAGTGAGACCCCCATTTCGGCGATGGACCGGATCTCGTCCGTGAGGCGATCCACCACCGAGGGCTCGATACCGTAGCCGACCTCACCAGCGAGGACTTCGCCGGAGAGCTTGAGCAAGACCCGTCGATACTTCAGCCCGCTCGTCACTTCGCGAATCTCCCGCCCGGCCTCAGCGCTCCCCTACCTTCATGCGCGCGAACCGGGCCACTTCGATCTTCTCGCCGGTCTTGGCGGACGTTTCCGTGATCAGCTGCTCGATGGTCTTGTCGGGGTCCTTCACGAAAGGCTGCGCCAGGAGCGTGTTCTCCTTGAAGAACTTGCTGAGCCTGCCCTCGACGATCTTCTCGGCGATGTGGTCCGGCTTGCCCTCCTCGCGGGCCTGCTCCATGTAGACCCTCCGCTCCCGATCGATGACCTCCGGCGCGATGTCGTCGGGCGAGACCGCCAGGGGAGAGGAGGACGCGATGTGCAGCGCCAGGTCCTTGGCCAGGGCTCTGAAGTCATCCGTGTTCGCGACGAAGTCCGTCTCGCAGTTCACCTCGACGATGACCGCCGTCTTCCCGTCGAAATGGACGTAGTTGCCGATGGTCCCCTCGTTGGCGGACTTTTCGGCCCTCCTGGCCGCTCTGGCGGCACCCTTGGCCCGGAGGAGGTCCACGGCCTTCTCCATGTCGCCGTCGGTCTCCGACAGGGCCTTCTTGCAGTCCATCATCCCCGCACCCGTCATGTCGCGGAGCTTCTTCACATCTTGTGCACTGATCGTCATCATCTCGTCGATCCGTCGTCTACTCGTGTCTTCGCGGCCGGTGCCAGGTGCGCCACCGGGCCAAGTAAAGAGGCGGACCGGACGGCTTCTCCCGACACACCGTCACGGCTACCGCCTCGATCCCGGGCACCAGGGCCCGGGCATTACCAGGTGCCGAAACACCCTCAGCGTCCGCGAGCGAATCAGCCCTCGCCCTCGGACTTCTCCTCACCTGCCTCTCCGGCCTCGGGTGTCGCGGCAGGCTCCGCAGCTGAGCCCTGGGCCTCGGAGGGTCCTTCGGCCGCCACCTCGGGTTCCTCCTTGCCGGCGGGCTCCGCGGCTGAGCTCTCGGCCTCAGGAGCCTCCTCGGTTGCCTCAGGTCCCTTCTTCGCGGCTGGCTTCTTCGCCTTCTTCGCCGGGGCCTTCTTGGCCTTGGCGGCGGGCTTCCTGGTCTTGGCGGCAGGCTTCTTCGCGTCGGCCCCGGCCTTCTTCGCCTCGGGCTCCTCGGTCCCGGAAGCCGCTTCCTGTTCCCCTTCCTCGCCCTTGAGGTGCTGGGCGATGATCTCCGGCCGCGGGCGACGCTTGCGTCGAGGACGCCTCCGGGCTGGCCGCTCCTTCTCGGTGGTCTCGCCGGTCTCCGTGGAGTACGTCGTGGCCTCCACGTCCGCCGCGGTACGACGGTCCTCGGGCACCTCCTTGCGGGCGGTCTCTATGGTGGCGGCGATCGCTGCGGTGAGCAGGGCCACCGACCGGATGGCATCGTCGTTGGCGGGAATGGGATAGTCGATGGGATCGGGATCCGCGTTGGTGTCCGTCAGCGCAATGACGGGAATCCCGAGACGGTCCGCTTCCTTGACCGCGATGGTCTCGCGCTTCGCGTCAACCAAGAAGATCGCACCCGGCGGTCGGGTCATGTCTTTGACGCCTGCCAGATACTTGTCCAGCTTCTGTCGCTCGCGGTCGAGCATGAGGCGTTCTTTCTTCGTGTAGAACTCGAACGCGTTCTCCTCCTGACCGCGCTCGAGCTCTTTCAGCCGCCGAATCTGCTTCCGGATCGTCTGGAAGTTGGTCAGCATGCCCCCGAGCCAGCGCTCCGTGACGTAGAAAGCCCCGCACTGCTGGGCCTCCTGCTCGATGATGGATCGCAGCTGCCGCTTCGTGCACACGAACAGGACCCGCTCACCGCGAAGCACCACCTCTCGAACAGCCTGCTGGGCCGCTTCAAGGCGATCGAGGGTCTTTCGCAGATCGATGATGTGGATGCCGTTGCGCTCGGTGAAGATGAACGGCTTCATCTTCGGGTTCCAACGGCGCGTCTGGTGGCCGAAATGGACACCTGCCTCGAGGAGCTGGCTCAGGCCGACTTCGGACATCTTCTCTCTACTCGGTCACGTGGGGCCGATTACGCCCCGATCAGGATTGGCGAAGCGAGGTCGCAATTCGCGATCAACGCTTCGAGAACTGGAAGCGCTTCCGGGCCTTTGGGCGACCCGGCTTCTTCCGCTCGACTTTGCGGGGATCCCGCGTGAGCATCCCATGCTCCCGCAGCACGGGGCGCGTCTCTTCATCGTGCTCCACGATCGCGCGAGCCAGACCCATGCGGAGCGCATCCGCCTGACCGGTCAGGCCGCCTCCCCGCACGCGCACGACGACGTCGAACTGCCCCTCCAGGCCCGTGGCCTTCAGAGGCTCCTCGATGCGGATCCGATGGGTGCCCCGGGGAAAATACTCGGTGAGCGGTCGTCCGTTGATCTGCCACTGGCCCTTTCCAGGCCGAAGCACGACCCGGGCCGTGGACGTCTTGCGCCGCCCCACCGCCTGTATCTGGTTGTTCGTCGCCGACATTCGCTAGGGTCTCTCTCAGATGTCCAGGGGCTCGGGCTGCTGGCCCTGATGGGGATGCTCCGCCCCGGCGTAGACTTTCAGCTTTCTCCGAAGTGACCGGCCCAGGGCGTTCTTCGGGAGCATGCCCTTCACCGCCAGCTCGACGACCCGCTCCGGGTGCGTCTCGATCATGCGCCGGAAGGGGATGTGCTTCTCGCCGCCCATGTAGCCGGAGTGCCGGAAATACGTCTTCTGGTCAGCCTTCTTGCCCGTGAGCGTCACCTGGGACGCGTTGATCACCACCACGTGGTCACCGGTGTCGAGGTGAGGCGTGAACTTAGGCTTGTGCTTGCCGCGAAGGACTCGGGCGATCTCGGTGGAGAGGCGGCCCAGCGGCTTCCCCGCCGCGTCCACCACCCACCACTTCCGCTCGATCTCGTCGGCTTTCGGCGTATAGGTTCGCATGCCCTTCAGCGCGCATGAAGGCGGTTAGAATACAGAGCTTTAAATGATATCCGAGGGCCTGGAGAGTGTCAACGGCCCGGGCAGGCTACATGAACGTCTCCAGGAACCGGGCACGGGAGGCGTGCCGCAGGCGCATCAGGGCCTTCTCCTTGATCTGGCGAACCCGCTCCCGCGTGATCCCCAGGATTGCCCCGATCTCCTCCAACGTCATTGGGTCCTGGTCGTCCAGGCCGAAGTAGAGGCGCAGGATCTTGGCCTCACGCTCCTTGAGGGTCGACAGGGCCGCTTCGACCGTCTGCTTGAGCGCCCGCTCGTAGGCCTCGTCCTCGGGCCCGGCGGCGAACTGGTCGGGCAGATAGTCGAGGAGACGGTTGTCCTCGCCCGGTGTCAGCGGGGCATCGAGCGAGAGGTGGGACTGGGAGATCGCCAGGGTGCGCTCCACCTCTTCCTCGGTGATGTCCAGCCCCTCGGCGATCTCGTTCACGGTGGGCTCCCGGCCCAGTTCCTGGAGCAGGGCGGAGCTCCGACGTCCGATTCGGTGCAGGGCCCCGGCGCGGTTCAGGGGCACCCGTACGATCCTGCTCTGCTCCGCCAGAGCCTGGAGGATGGCTTGCCGAATCCACCAGACCGCGTAGCTGATGAACTTGATTCCCTTCGTCTCGTCGAACTTGTGGGCGGCACGGATCAGGCCGAGGTTGCCCTCGTTGATGAGGTCCGAAAGCGGGACGCCCTGGTTCTGGTACTTCTTGGCCACGGACACGACGAACCGGAGGTTCGAGCGGACCAGCTTGTTCAGGGCCTCCTCGTCCTCCTGCCTGATGCGTCGCGCCAGCTCCGCCTCCTGTTCCCGCGTGATGAGCGGATACTGGCTGATCTCCTTCAGGTATTGGTCCAGGGAGCCTTCTTTGAAGGCGCCCCGGCGGGAGGGAAAGCTCATTACTAGTCCGGCAGAGCGGGGGATCAGTCGGTCACGACGGGCCTACAGGGCACGGCCAGCCTGAGCGGGTTGCGGTCGACGACCAAGAAGATTGGGGGAAACCGCCGCCGTCGCGCAACTCCACCTGGCGGCCGGGCCTACCATGGTCGTCGACGTCTTCACCTTATCCGCGACCCGATCCGGCGCCAGCGGACGTGTCCAATCCAGTGAAGCTCCTCGTGCCCGGAGGCGTCGAACGAGTAGTACACGAACCAGGGACGTCCTCGGATCGCCTCCCGCGGGACGAAGCCCCAGTAGCGGGAATCCTCGCTGTTGTCCCGGTTGTCACCCAGCATGAAGTAGTGGCCCGGAGGAACGACGATGGGGCCCCAGTTGTCCCGCGTCGGTTGGTACGCCCTCATCGTGTTGGCGATCAGGTGGTTCGACTGCCAGCTCATGCGCGGGTGCATGGCGTCTCCGTCGAAGTCGAGGAACCGGGCGTAGGGCTCCTCGACCGGGACGCCGTTCAGATGAAGCACCTTCTCGCGCATGGCGAGCGTGTCGCCGGGCTCGCCCACCAGCCGCTTGACGTAGCTCTTGCCGGGCTCGTGGGGAGGCTGGAAGACCACCACGTCACCCCGGTGGGGCTCCGCGAACGCCGGCAGCCTCAGGCTCGTGCCCGGCAGCTCCGCGCCGTAGACGGCCTTGTTCACGAGCAGGAAGTCCCCCACCAGGAGGGTTCCCTCCATCGAGGACGTGGGGATCTTGAAGGCCTCGATGACAAAGGTCCGGACGACGATGAAGAGTAGGAAGGCCACGATGATGGACCGGGTCCAGTCCCAGACCGCCCGGGCCAGCTTCCGAGCCCGTCGCTCCTCCCGTTCGAGGATCTCGCCGACCATCCCCGATCTCTGATCGTCCTGCACGCCGCGACCTCCTGGTCAACCGACCACCTGCGCGGTTCGGGCCCCGGCCAGGCCGCCGCCTGCGGGTCGAATGAAGTCCGTACACGGCCACGGCGGCCACCGTTCCGCTCGCGTGCCCTCGAAGCGATTCACGACCCCCCGAGCGAGGTTCGCACACCCACGTAGACTCCCCGCCCCGGCGCCGCGAAGCCGCGGATGTCCTCGTACGGCTCGTCCGTGAGGTTGTCGACGCGGAACGTCAGCGCCAACTCCCCACCGGCCTCCCTCCGCCGCCAGACCGGGACCTCCCCGCCCAGGCCGACGGTGGTATGGGACGGCAGGGTCACGCGGCGCGCCGGGAACGTGGAGAAGTCCCGGTCGTCCCTCGACCCCGTCGCGCTGAGGTCCACCCAGAGCCGCCCCGGGCCCACGTCGGCAGTCAGGTGCACGCTCGCCTCGTGGTTGGGTCTCCGCAGGAGGCGTCCACCCTGAAGGAAGGCGCCTCCCGCCTCTCCCTCGAAGCCCGCGTCCTCCACCACGGCGTCGAGCCAGGTCCAGTCGAAGCCCACTCCGATTCCCGCGACGCGGAGATCTCCGCCCAGCTCGAGCCCCCGGGCCGCCGCCCGGGCCACATTGAAGTAATTGGGCTCTCCGGGAGCCGGAGGTGTCGCCGTGAACTGGATCAGATGTCTGAAGCGCTGGCTGAAGAACGTGGCGTGCACGTCCACCCGGTCGCCGGCCAGTGTCTGCTCGACCCCGACGTCCCAGGAGCGACCCTTCTCGGGCTCGAGATCGGGATTCCCGGTGACGAACCCCTGGGCGAAGTTCTCGTAGAAGGTCGGCTCCTTCACCGAACTTCCGGCCGACGCCCGGATTCGCGTCGACGGCCGAGGCCGCCATGCCACCTCCGCGCTCCAGCTTCCGGAGCGCCCGAAGCGCCGATTGTCCTCGATGCGCCCTCCCAATGCGTGGGACACGGACCCGCTCTCCCCGGCCCAGTGGACGAAGATCGCCCGGTTCCATCGTGCGTTCTCGCTCCGTCCAGGCGTGGCCCCCCATTGGCTCAGCGACTCGGAGACGGACCGCACGGCTTGCTCCTCGACCTCGAGCCCGGCGGTCACCACACCCCCGGGCACCCGCAGGTCGAGCCGGCCATCCGCCGTCGTCCTTCGGACGTGCTCGAGGCTGGAGAAGCCGAAGTAGCCCAGGGTGTCCGCCGGGCCGTCGGGCCGGTCGTCGGTCCCGGCGTCGCTCCGATGAACGGCGAGCCGGGTCCGTACCTCGAGAGCCCTGGTGAGCCGACGTGACAGGGACAGCCCCACGGTGGTCTCTTCACCGAACGTGAAGGAGTTCTCGTCCGTGATGCTGCCGGTGGCGTCGGTCGGGAAATGGTAGGCTCGATCCGTCCAGCGGACGCTGACCTGGGCGCGCGTTCGCTCATCGGGAGCCATGCGCACGTTTCCGGAAAGGGTCGACATCCGGGACTCGTTGTTCAGCGGAAGGATCCCCTGGGTGCGCAGGTGCTCGACCCCCACGGCCCACCCTGCGGTCCCACCGCCACCGGAAGCGCCGGCGGAGACGTCCACACTTCCGTAGGTGCCGCCGCGGAGGGAGAGGGTGCCCCGGGGAGCTCCCTGCCCGGTCCGGGTGATGACGTGGATCACGCCTGCCACCGCGTCGGAGCCGAAGAGCGAGGAGGCGGGCCCTCGTACGATCTCGATCCGCTCGACGTTGGCCAGCGTCAGCGATGCGAAGTCGAAGGCACCTCCCGGCTGGTTGACCTGCACGCCATCCACCTGCACCTGCACGTAGTCGCTCTCGCCTCCACGCAGGAAGACGGATGTGGTCGCACCGAAGGACCCGGCCCGGGTCACGGCCACCCCGGGCACGCCTCGCAGCGCCTCGGCGATCCGCGTGAGGCCCCGAGCCCTGAGCTCCGCTCCGTCCAGCACGGTCACCGACCTGCCCACCGCATCGGCCGCGCGGGGAGTCGGGCTGGCGGTCACCACCAGACCGTCCAGCAGGAATGGATGATCCTGGGCCCCGACGACACGAGGTGCCAGGGCTGCGGTGAGCACCACCATGCTCGCCAGCCTGATCTTCATCACCACGCTCCTCCCCCACGGTTGGAAACGAGAAGCCTCGCCCGGGCCGGAGGGGGTCGGAAGCGCAGCGCGCCCCGGCTCTCCCTCGGAGGCGGACGGCGAGGCGGGGTGGATCAGGTCTCCTGGCTCGAGGTCGCCGTGCTCGCCTTCCCAGACGGGGCAGCGTCCAGTGGCTTGGGGAGCAGGCGTTCCGAGACGTGCTCGGGCCTCTCACAGTGGCGGGGCCGCGCCGGATTCGCACCGGCTTCCGGGGTGATCCACCCGCCGAGTCTGGTTGTCGCACCAAGCCTAACCAGGGGCCGGCCGGACCGAAAGGCCCGGGAGGGAGCCACCGGACCTATCGGCCTACGAGTCGCGGACGAGCCCGTACTTCTCGATCTTCTTGTACAGGTTGGACCGGGGCATATCCATCCGTCGCGCGGCTTCCGCCACGTTCCAGTCGCATTCGCGGAGCCTGTGAAGTATATAGGCGCGCTCGGCGAGGTCCTTGAAGTCGGAGAACGTCGGGGCCCCCAGGAGCTCACCACCGAGCCCCGAGCCTGCGTGGCGACCCGGGACGAGGAGATCCATGTCCTCGACCCCGATCACCTCGCCGGTGGAGAGGATCAGCAGGCGCTCGACGGTGTTGCGAAGCTCCCGGACGTTCCCCGGCCACTCGAGGCCGACCAGACGCTCCACCGCGTCGACGGTGAACCTCTTCGTCGACACTCGCGCAGAGCGGGCCATGCGCTCCGCGAAGTGCTGGACGAGCATCGGGACGTCCTCGCGTCGGTCCCTGAGGGGAGGCACCTCGATAGGAACGACATTGAGCCGGTAGAAGAGGTCCTCCCGGAAGCGCCCCTCCCCGATCTCCTCGGACAGGTTCTTGTTCGTCGCTGCCACGACCCTCACGTCCACCTCGATGGCCTTGGAGCCACCGACACGGGTCACGACGCCCTGCTCCAAGGCGCGCAGCACCTTCGCCTGGGCAGCGAGAGACATGTCCCCGATCTCGTCCAGGAACAGGGTCCCGCCGTCCGCCTGCTCGAACTTGCCGGCCCGGTCGGCGACGGCCCCGGTGAAGGAACCCTTGATGTGGCCGAACAGGGCAGACTCGATGAGCTCCGACGGGATCGCCGCGCAGTTGACCTCCACGAAGGGCGAGTCCGACCGAGGGGAGAGCCGGTGGACCGCACGTGCCACCAGCTCCTTCCCCGTACCGTTCTCCCCGGTGATGAGGACCCATGCGTCGGTAGGCGCGACACGCTCGACCCGCTCCCACACCTGCCGGATGGAGTAGGAGTTGCCCACGATCTCGTATCGGCTCTCGACCTGGCTCTTCAGCGCCTCCACGCTGGCGGTGAGCCCGCGGAGCTCCAGGGCACGTGCCAGGGTGACCAGGAGGCGATCCGTGTCCAGGGGCTTCTCCAGGAAGTCGTAGGCCCCCTGGCGGGTGGCCTCGACGGCGGTGTCGATGGTGCCGTGGCCCGAGATCATGACCACCAGCGTGGACGGATCGTGCTCCCGCAGCGCCCGCAGGACCTCGATGCCGTCCATGCCGGGCATCTTGACGTCCAGGAACACGATGTCCGGGTGGAACTCCTTCGCGGACTTGAGGGCATCCATGCCGTCCTCGGCGCCGCGCACCTGGTGGCCTTCGTACTCGAAGACCTGGACCAGGGCGTCCCGGATCGACTTCTCGTCGTCGACGATGAGCAGCCTGGCCACGCCTATCTCTCCGCCACGAGGACCAGGCTGTCCCGACGAACGTAGGCCGCCTGGATGCCGGTGGGCACAGGAACGGAGATGGCGTCCTCCGGGAGCCCCGGAGGAGCCTCCTGCCGGAACCCGGCGACCACGTCCCCCACCAGCCGACGGGGGAGCGGGAGGTGCGAGGCCTCGACGCGGTCGACCATCAGCGCGAGACGTCCCTCATCGTACGGCACGAGGGGGCCCTCGATGAGGACCGCAACGGTGTCGGGCAGGACCCCCACCACCTCGTCCAAGCGCGGCAACCGTGGAAACGCGGCCAGCGCGACGCGAGCGCTCAACCGCACCCTGCTCCCCTCCAGCTCCACGCGCGGCTCGTTCACGCCGGGTGGGACCAATCCCGGGAGGGCGAAGCGTACCACGGAAGTCAGCTCCCTGCTTCCCAGGGCCAACCGTGCCGGCCCGTCACCCGCCCTGAAACGCTCGAACCGATCCAAGGTGGAATCGGCGAGCTCCGCAGTGGGCGGTGGGTCGACCCCCGCTTCGCTCTCCTCCGCCGCCGTCCGCCACCCCATGGCCCGCTCGAAGCGGGGGAAGACCCTCGGCCCCCAGCGAAACCCTGCGTAGGCGGCTCCCACCAGCAGGGCGAGTAGCCCAAGACGCTTCACCAGCTTGAACACAGGCTCAGCCTCCGAGTCTGGCGCTCGACACGAGAGAGTACCGAGCCCCCTCCCGGGAGAGACGGCTCCGCATCAGGTCCACGGTGCGGATCTGCACTTTGCCCTGGAACGACATGCCTGCCACCAGGTGGTCCAGGCCGCGGAAGGCTCCAGCCCCATCGGAGCCCCTGCTGCGCCCCAGAGTGAGGTGCGGGTGAAACGCCCGGGTCTCGGCCTCGAACCCGGAGTCGACCAGCCCCCACTCGAGGTCCTGCTTGAGACATCGAAGCTCCGGGCTGGCGTCGACTCCCAGCCAGACGACGCGAGGATTCCGGATGGTGGGAAACGCCCCGAATCCACCGAGGTCCAGAGCGAAGGGCGCCGTGGATTCCGCCACGCGACCGAGGGCCGCCTCGATGCCGGCAACGCGTTCCGGACGCACGTCTCCCAGGAACTTCAGCGTGACGTGATAGGCATCGGGACTCACCCAACGGACCGGCAGGCCCTCGTCGCGGAGCGCCCGCGCCGCCCGGTGGATCCTCTCTCGCTCCTTCTTCGGAAGGTTCAGAGCGATGAATATCCGCATCTGGCTACTTCACCTCGCTGTTCGTGTTACCCCGGATCACTCGAGGACGCCGCCAGAGCCTCGAGCCCTTCCAGGGCGCGGTCCACGTCTTCGTCAGTCGACGCCCAGCCCACGGACAGCCTCAGTGCTCCCGTGGCGAGGGAACCCAGGACACGGTGGCTTTCCGGCGCGCAGTGCAACCCCGCCCTACACTGCACACCCCAATCTTGCTCCAATCTCCTCGCCAGGGCGCCGCAGTCGACCCCGGGAACGGCCAGCGTCACGATCCCGACCCCGTCGGGAGCGGAGGGTGAGAGCACTTCGACTCCCGGGATGCCCGTCAGTCCTGACCTGAGGCGTTCCTTAAGGCGACTCTCGTGCCGATGAATCGCTTCGACGCCCCGCCCGAGGACGAAGTCGATACCGGCCTCCAGTCCGGCTAGGCCCGGAGCGTTCAGGGAGCCGGCCTCCAGCCCGTCCGGCATCCGCGTCGGCATCTCCCTCGGTCGCGAGTCCCCCCCCGTGCCCCCCTGCAGCAGAGGTCTCACGTCCACGCCCTCTCTCACCCAGAGCCCCCCGGTACCCTGGGGACCCAGCATGCCCTTGTGTCCCGTGAACGCGACCAGATCCGCCCCCTCCTCCGCACACCGCATGGGGAGGTGACCCGCCCCCTGAGCCGCGTCCAGCAGGACCAGGGCCCCCACCGCGTGGGCCCGGGCCGCCAGCTCCCTCACGGGCAGCCGATGCCCCAGAACATTCGAGGCAGCGTTCACGGAGAGCATCCGCGCGCCGTGCAGCAACCTCTCGGCCTCTTCGTAGTCGATGTCGCCTTCGGGGGTTCCGGATATCATCCGGACTTCGACGCCGCGTGACTCGGCCAAATAGGCGGCCGGGCGGAGCACCGCGTTGTGATCGAACGCCGTGACCACGAGCACGTCGCCCGGGTCGAGGGTGCCCCAGAGCGCGGTATTGAGGGCCACGGTCGCGTTGGCGCAGAAGGCCACACGGCCAGGGTCGCCCGGGAGGTCGAGGAGGCGCTGGACCGCGCGCCTGGTGCGGAACGCCCGGCGCCCCGCTTCCAGGGCTCGTGCGTGTCCACCCCGGCCGGGAGTGGCCCCGCAATCGGTGAGAAAGCGCGCCACGGACGCGGCCACGACGGGGGGACGGATCGCCGAGGTGGCCGCGAAGTCGAGATAGTGACTCATGCGCCGGAGGCCGACTCCGTCCCCGACCCCCCGATCCACTCAGTGGGAAGCTCGGCGCGCGCTCCTTCCTTCCCCTCGAGGGCGTTGACGTAGACCCGCTGCGTGGGATAGGCGAAGTCGATCCCGTCCTCGGTATGGAGGGCGTCGAGGATCTTCTCCCACAGGGCCTCGGCAGTCCCCCGGCGCTTCCGGGGGTGGCAGAGATACCGGATGGTCAGCTTGACCCCGCTGTCGGCCACCTCGGTATACACGGCCGGCGTCAGCGTCCGGTAGTGGATCAGGAACCGCTTCGACATCTGGGTCAGCGTGCGCTCGGCCTCCGCGGCCACGTCACCGACCTCCTCCCGCGCGACGGTCGCAAGCAGCTCCTTGGCTCGCCTCCAGTCGCTCTCGAACGTCACCGTCACCGGAAGCTCGTTCCACAGGAACGGGAAGCTGGCCGTGTAGTTGGCCAGGGGCTGGGTGAAGACCGACTGGTTCGGAAGATGGATCATCCGACCCGTGCTCTGGTCCGCGGCGACCCAATTCCCGATCTCCATGACCGTGAAGGCGAAGATGCGGATGTCCACCACGTCGCCGGCGTGGGGGCCGATCTGGATCCGATCGCCGAGCTCGAAGGGTCGCCTCCACAGGATGAACACCCATCCGGCCAGATCGGCGACCAGGTCCTTCAGGGCGATGGCCAGCCCGGCCGACAGCAGCCCCAGGAACGTCCCAACGGACCGGATCGCCGTGAACCAGATCTGTACGACGATGAGCGTGCCGACGACGAACGCTCCGTACGCCGTGGCCTTGGACCATCGATAGCGGGCCGCACGATCCTGGACCCGCCGATCCACGACCCGGAGCGCCAACCCGCGGACCAGCGCCAGGGTCAGCGCCAGCAGCACCGTCAGGATGATGTTCCACTGGATCTCCGTGGTGACACCTGGGATCACCGAGGGAAGCCCCGGCGCGCCCTGGGCGGCGCTGTCGGGTAGCTGTACAGAGCTCAGAAGGCGGTGAAGCGACATGGTTCCCTCCCTTCAGCTCCTGGGCCGGACGTCAGCGCTCGGTGTCGGCTCCAGCCGACGTCGCGGCGCACCCTCGGTGACGATCACCACGGACCCAATGATGATGGCCGCGGCGACCAGGGAACGGAAGGTCAGCGGCTCCTCGACCAGCGCCCAGCCGAGGGGCAAGGCCACCACGCGAACCCTCCCGGAAGCTTCGCCAGCCTGACCTCGAGCGGCGGAGCGCAGAGCGGCACGAGGGCGTGATCCGGAGGGTCGGGGTATGCGCCGCAAGGTACGCCGGGGCGCGGGGGCCTACCTTCGGAGGGCCGGCCGGAGGGAGACGGGCGCGATCCCCCGGTCAGGCACGCCGACGCCCCAACGCCCCTCAACGGGTGTCCCGGCCGTAGCCCGAGGACCGGGCGGTCGGAAGGGGGGAGGCGCGACCCGTAACGGGGGGCGCCTCCCGAGATGCTCCTCTTCGTC
>JBDHGI010000010.1:0-40789 GCA_039589955.1 Gemmatimonadota bacterium
CATCGATGGAGAAGAAGAGCCTCAGCTCGAACGGACCGGTCGGCATCTCCACGGGGAGGGTCCTGTCGTTCTCGACCTCGTAGAGGAACAGCCCTGCCTCGAGCATCCCTTCGTCTCCGCCAAGAGGCGTAGCGGGATTCTCGACAGCATAGAGGACCCGGCCTCCGTCACCCGAGAGTCGGGGGCGGTTCGCGTTCCAGGGGAGAGGAACGTGCCGCATGGGACCGCCGTCCACGGGAGCAAGCATGAACGCCCGCTCCCCGTCCAGGGTTGTCCGGAAGAAGATCTCGCTCCCGTCCCTCGTCCAGGCCAGGGGGACATCGTAGCCCCACGCCTCGTTGAGGCGCCGCATTGGCCCTCCGGCCACGGGGATGACGCGAAGCGGATTGACGATGTCCTGGCGCACGGCCAGCAGCTCGCCCGGTTCGTTGCCGAACCCGGCCAGCTCGAAGGGACCGGGGAGGCGGAACCGGATCAGGGGCCGGCCGGTCAGGGTGGCGGCCTCGTAGAGGTGGCCCTCGGTTTGGTCGGGAGACAGCTCTCTAACCAGATAGCGGGCCCTTGGGCTCATGTGCACCCAGTCATCCCATTCGGACAGGATCTCGGTATCTCCTCCGTCGACAGGTACCCGGTGCAGCACCAACTCGTCACTGTTGATATCGGTCCAGGTCAGGCAGTAGAGGTCCCGTCCATCCGCGCCCCAACGCAGAGCCATCTTGATCCCCTTCGGCGGGGTGCGGACGCTGATGGCGTTCCCGCCCGTGGCGGGAATCACCTTGAGAAGGGCACCGGAGCGGGCGTTGGGATCCCTGTCGGCTATATAGGCGACAGCGTCTCCGTCGGGAGAGATCGCAAACGGTTCAACCGGCTCGAGAGACACTTGGCGCGTCGATCCTCGGGGACGCCCGTCCTCTGAGGAGATCGGAAGCCGCATGAGGACTCTGAACCAGTCACTCGCTCCCGCGTCCGTCGACGTGAAGGCGACGGCGTTCCCCGAGGGGAACCACTGGGGCTCGCCGCCCCTCGAAGGACCCCTCGCGAGCTCGACCATCTCTCCGCCGGCTGTCGGCGCGAGCCAGAGTTTGTCGTCCCCGGCCGGGTCATAGCTCTGCAGGAGTAGCCACCGCCCGTCGGGGGACAGGGACACCTGATTCGAGCACTGGACGCCGCACATGTTCACCGAGAGCCGGATGGAATCCCTCCCCCACAGACGCACCAGTCGCGGCTCGATCTCGCGGACCGCCGGGTCCTGGGGCGGGGGTTCACGCACCCGCGCATCCTGCGCAGAAGCCACGGCGGCTCCGGTAGGTATGGCGGATAGGGCCAACAGAGTGGAGTAGACCTGGGGTCGTCTTCCCTCGCCGCAGCACTGGGCCACAGCCGCGACGGCACAGATCAGAAGCAGGAGGAGCGCGGCTCCCGCGACGAGCCAACCGACGGTCTGGATGAGGGAGGACGTGACCGGGTCGGGGGCAGGAAGATTACCGGCGACGATTTGGAGCGCGATGTACATCGGAACCTCCCGGTTCGGACCGGCCGGAGGGGTGTCGAGTGACCGGTTCCGAGCGGGCCCGTTCTTGCTGCCTTCACCTCAACAAGGACAGTGCCATAGGACGCCCGCCCGAAACGGCCCCATTCCTGCGCCCTTTCCCCCGTACGCCGGACATGGGGAGTCTCGATTCGCTACCCCCCGGTAGCGCATCGCTACCACGGTCACTCCGGAACCTCCAATCCGTGCTTCTTGATGATTCGGTCCAAACGGGTACGGGAGATCTTCAGGACTTCGGCGGCGTGCCGCTTGATCCCGCCGGTCTTCTCCAGGACTCGCTGGACGTGGGCGGCTTCCACGGCCCCCAGGCTTTCGTCTCGCGGAGATGCCTCCCGACGTATGTCGGATGATCCGAGATCGAAGTGCTCCTCACCCAGGTAGGGGGATCGGGCCAGGACCGCCGCCCGTGTGAGGGCGTGCTTCAGCTCCCTCACATTGCCGGGCCACCGGTAGGCCGTCAGGGATCTCATCGCCGCCTCGGACACCTCCCTCACCTCCCGTCCGAGCTCACGCGAGATATTGTCCAGGAAGTGGTCAACCAGGAGGGGGATGTCCTCTCGACGCTCCCGCAGGGGTGGGACCTTCATCTCGACCACCTGGAGGCGGAAGAACAGATCCGCCCGGAAGCGCCCGTCCCTGACCCGCTCCTCCAGGGGATTCTGGGTGGCGGCCATGACCCGGGCCGCAACCCTGCGAGGGTGCTCGGCGCCGACCTGGAAGAACTCGCTTTCCTCCAGCACCCGGAGCAGCTTGGCCTGGAACTCGGTAGTCGTGTCACCGATCTCGTCCAGGAAGATCGTCCCCTCGCCGGCCAGCTCGAAGTAACCCCTGCGCTCCACCACCGCGCCGGTGAAGGCTCCTCGCGCGTGACCGAAGAGCTCCGATTCCATCAGGGTCTCCGGAATCGCCGTACAGTTGACACCGATGAAGGGCTCGTGTGCTCGCGGTGAGCTCTGGTGGATGGCTCTGGCGATGCGCTCCTTCCCCGTGCCGGTCTCGCCGGTGACGAGGACGGTGGCTCGGTTTTCGGCCAGGACTCCGATGAGCTTGTAGATCTCGATCATGGACGGGTGTCGGCCGACCAGTCGGTGGGGCTCACGGCCTGAGGCGGTGTTCTCCGACGACCGCTCTGTGCGCCGTTCCCGGTCCCGAAGACAGCGTTGCACCAATCGGTCGATGGCCTTCAGGTCCAGGGGCTTCACGAGGTAGTCATAGGCTCCCGCCTTCATCGCTCCGACCGCGCTCTCCATGCTCTCGTGCGCCGTGATGACGATGACGTCGGCGTCCGAGCCCGCACGCACGCGACGGAGGAGCTCCAACCCGTCCATCCCCGCCATGCGGACGTCGGTGATGACCAGGTCGGGGTCGAACGCTCCCACGTCGTTCAGGGCTTGCTCGGCGCTTTCGGCCGTACGCACCTGGTAGCCCTTCCGACCCAGATGGATGTCGAACGTCTCCCGGATGGACGGATCGTCGTCCACGATCAGCACGCGGCGGCTCATGAGCGGACCTTCGCGCTGCCGGCATGAGCCCCCCATCCCGAGTGCTCCTCTTCCTCGGAGGTCACACCCGGTTCGCGGACCAGAGGCAGCTCGACCTGGAAGGTGGCTCCCGGACCGCCGGGGCCCACGCGGATCGTGCCCTGGTGCTCCTGAACGGTCAGCCGGGCGATGGCCAGGCCGAAGCCCGTCCCGTCCTTCTTGGTTGTGACGGAGGGCCGGAAGATCCTCTCCTGGCTTCCTCCGGCACGCCCGGACCCTCATCGCGAAGCTCCACGAGAACCGTCCCGTCCGTGACCGCCCCTGGGGGGTTCGAGGTCGTCACGTGAACCGAGCCCCCGCCCTCCATGGCCTCCTCGGCGTTGACGAGAAGATTGACGAAGACGCTCTTCAACTCCTCCGGATCGGCCAGCACGGTATCCCTGGAGGCGCCCAGCTTCATCTCCACGGTGACTCCGTGGGCCTCCAACTGACTCCTGAGCAGCTCCACCGACTGGGCCAACAACGCGTGCAGGGAGCTCTCGACCCGGTCGGGCGGATGGGTGCGGGCCAACTGGCGCATCTGGCGCACGGCCTCTTCCAGGTGCCCGACCTCCCTCAAGCAGATCTGGAGTGAACGGATGGAACGCTCCGACATTCCCTCGGATCGTGCCTCCTCCTCCAGACCTTGGAGGTTGAGCTTGATGGACGTGAGTGGATTCCTGATCTGGTGGGAGACGCTTGAGGTGAGCTCGCCCATGACGGCCATCTCCCGTGCCTCCTCGACTCGGCGCAGCATCTCCCGGACCTGTTCCACCATGAGCCGGAAGGCCGCCGACAGGCGTCCCACCTCGTCAGGTCCCGGAACCGGCAGCGGAGGGTTCAAGTCTCCCCTCCCCACGCGTTCGGACGCCTCGGTGAGGGCCTCCAGAGAGGCGGTGACGCGGTGGGTGGTGACGACGAACGCACTGCCCACCAGGGCAGCCACGAGGAGAACGATGAGCAGATCTCCCCTCCGGGCACCCCGGAAGGGGGGTGCGAACTCGTCCAGGGCGGCCATCGACACGACGGTCCACGGAGGGTCGGTCAGGCTCACGAACGAAGCCACATGGGTCGAGTCCGCGCGGGAGAAGTGGAAGGTCCCGCTGCCCGAGGCCAAGGTCCCCACGTCCACGTCCCAGCCGTCCGGTCCCAGAAGCGCCGAGAGCGGCTGGTGGACGAAGCGCCGGCTGGGGTGGTGGAGGATCACGCCCTCCCGTCGGTCCAGGACGACGGAGGTCCCCGATCGGCCGAAGGAGACCTCCAGCGCTTCCCTGGGAAGCACCGTGGGCAGCAGTACCTCAGCGGACAGGACTCCGGTGTCTTCACCGGTCTCGAGATCAAGCACGGGGACCCGGACCCGGGCTCCGGGAGACGGATCGGCAGCGACAGCGGGCGTGGCCGCCCTGGAGCCGTCCGGCGATCCCAGGGATAGGATGGAGCGATCGTCCAGGTCGAAGAGCTCGATCTGGCGGTAGGATCCGCCTAGCCGATCCCATGCGGCCGACAGGTATTGTTCCGCCGCGAGGAGGGCCGAATCCGCCGCGGCGCGGCCGGTATCCGCACGGGTCCGGTAGAGTCGTTGGGTCTCGGCATTCTCCACCAGAAGGAGTAGCTCCGAGAGCCGACGCGCGTGGCGGTCCTCCAGCTCCGAGGCCACTTGGCGGGCGATGGCGGAGGTCTGTTCTTCGAGGAAACCGCGCACTGCCCTCATGGACCGGGCGTACCCGATGCCTCCCAGGAGGAGAATCGGCACCACGCCCAGGCCCAGGAAGAGAGCGAGGATGCGAGCGCGGAGGCTCATGGCGCACCCGTTCCAGGGCGGGCAGGGGGTCATTCAGAATAGTGGCGTAGCACCACCAAGGCCAACGCGGAGGGTGTCCTCTGCAGACGCCAGTGGTCGATGGTCGCGGAACCGAGACATGCCCTGGCTCCGTCGGGTCTGCCCCCTCTAGGTTCAGACCCCGCGAGCTCCGCATTCGACCTCATCGGATGACCACGATTATGAATAGACACTGTGCCGCGGCTGTCCTGATACTCTTCGCGTGCGTCCCAGGGTGCGCAGTCGACGATGCACCTCCGTCCGGCGACGATTCGGCCCGACCGGTCGGTCGCCTCGTCATCGTCGGGGGTGGGCTCGACGACACCAACGAGGACGTGTACCAGGCCATCCTGGTGGGCAGGCAGGGCGACGGCCCCCTGTGCGTCCTTCCCACGGCCAGCGGCAGCCCAGCCTCCTCCATGGAGTCGGCCTTGGAGACCCTCGCCACCTACGCAGGGTCTGACGCGGTGAGGGGCATCCCCGTCTCCACCGAAGACCCCGCCCTGGCGGAGGATTCCTCGACTGTCGCAGATCTCGCCTCGTGCTCGGGCTTCTACTTCACCGGCGGCTCACAGAGTCGGATCGTGGACGTGTTCCTTCCCGGGCGAGACACCACAGCCGCCTACCGAGCACTGTGGGGGCGGTGGCAGGAGGGGGCGGTGGTGGCGGGCTCCAGCGCCGGAGCCGCCATGATGAGCCGCGTCATGATCGCCGGAGGGAGCAGCGCCGACGCCGTGGCCCACGGGGTGGCGGCGAGCGACGACGTGGATGGAGTCCACGTCCGAGGCGGAATGGGCTTCTTCCCGCACGCCATGCTGGATCAGCACTTCCTGGCCCGCGGCCGCATCGGTCGCCTCGTCGTCGCGGCCCTGGCCACCGACTCACTACCGCTGGGTCTGGGGATCGACGAGAACACGGCCCTCGTCGTGGACGGCGAGTCCGCCCTGGTGGTAGGCGCATCCGGCGTGGTCGTCGTGGACGGACGAGACGTGCAACGCACCGGACCTGCTCGGGGGTCGGGCCTGCGCGTGAGCCTGGCAGGCGCCGGCGACCTGGTGGATCTCGAGACGTTCCAGGTGCAGCGAGGCGGGGCGAAGCAGCCCCTACCGGCGACGGTGGCGGCCGTGGCTCGTCCCGAGGACCCTTTCGCCCGCTGGGCCTTCCTCCACCTCATGGTGGACCTGGCGGCCAGCGCGGATGGTCAGGCCGAGCTCTCCGTCGACGGTGCCGTGCTCGCGGTGGAGGAGGCGGAGGGGTTCCTGGGTGCGATGGTCGCCCCAGATGGTGGTGTCCAGGGGACGCCACGGGGGTTCTCGGCAGGACCGTTCGTGGTGGGCCTGCTGGACGAGGCTGCTGCGCGCACACCCTGACGGGGTGGGGCCGCCTCCGATGCCGCGGTCGCACGACCTTCACTCCGCCCCGCCTTGATGGTCGGGCTACGATACCGGCTGCGCCGCTGAACGAGGACCTCGTCCTCGGCAGGAGAAACGGAGGCGTCTGACGAAGCCACCCTGGGTCCAGGGGCTGCTGCGCCGGCCGGGGCGGGAAGGCCCCCTCAGTCCTCCCGCCCCATCCCCAGCCGCTCCAGCAACGCGTCGAACGATGGATCGGCCGTCATGGCCTCCGCCGACGGGTCAAGCAGCATGCGCCGAAGCTGCCGCGGATCCTCTTCGAGCGCCTGGTGAAGCACCTCCAGGGCCTGCTCCTCGTCGCCCATCTCCCACCAGACCAGGGCGATGTCGTAGCTGGGCTCCGCGCCGAGGATCTCGAGCTGCTCCCGGGCCTCGTCGGGGCGATCGGCCCTCGCCAGGGCCCATGCCAGGCCGGAGCGGGCCGACCCCTCCTGGTCGCCCGCCAGGGGCAGGGAGGTCTCGAATGCCACGACCGCCTCGTCGTTGCGATCGAGCATGCCGTAGCTCCAGCCTTTGTTGTACCAGGCGTACCAATCGCCCGGCTCCATCTCCAGCACCTTGTCGGACTCGGTGATGGAGGCCTCGTAGTCCCTGGTGTAGAAGAGGCGGTCGGCCAGACGCTGCCGGCTGAAGATGGAGAGCGGATCCAAGGTCACGGCCGCCCGTGCCTCTCTGACGGCCTCCTCGTAGCGCCCCTCCCGCTCCAGCTGCTGCGCATACAGCGCATGGGCGTCCGACGAGCCGGGATTCAGCTCCAGCGCGCGCTGGACGGCGCGGGTGGCTTCGTCATGGCGAAGCTCGAAGGAGAGAAGCCGCGCGTGGGCCACGTGCGCCGCAGCCAGGTCGGGATCGAGCTCCAGCGCGCGCTCCACCGCCGCCCGAGCCTTGGGCTGGGCTTCCTCGGCCGGAAGCTGCTGCCAGTTCCACGCGGACAGATAGGCGTTCGCCAGGCCGGCGTGGGCGGCGGCGTACCCCGGATCGGCCTGGATGGCCTGAAGGTAGAGCGCCTCGACCTCGTCCAGGGCTCCACCGAAGGCACCCCGGCTCTCGAACACGTAGTGGGCCCGGTTGGCGAGCTCCAGTGCCTCGACGTTGTCGGTGGGCCTTTGGGCCAGTCGCTGCTCGACCTCGGGGGACAGCGTGGCCCGCAAGGCCCGGGCGATCTCCGTGGCCAGGTCCGTGCGGATGGCGAAGAAGTTCTCCGCCGTGAACTCCTCGTCGTAGGTCTCGGCCCAGAGGTGGCGGTCGGATCCGGCCTCGATGAGCTGGACGTTGATCCGGACCCGGCTTCCGGCCCGGTCCACTCCGCCCTCGAGAACGGTGGCGACGCCCAGCTCCCTGGCGATGTCCCGGATGGTCTTGGTGGTGCCGGCGTACTGCATGACCGACGTGCGCGAGATGACGGTGAGGGAGTCGATCTTCGAGAGCTGGGTGAGGACGTCGTCGTGCATGCCCTCGGCGAAGATGACGGCCTCCTCGTCCCCCGACGCCGCACGGGTTACGAAAGGTAGCACGGCGATGGAGCGTAGATCCGGCCCCGACGCCTCCTCGGCGGCCGAGCCCCGGGGGCCACCCAGGAGCATCCAACCCGCGGACACCACGCCCCAGAGGGCGAAGGCGGCGATGCCCCCGCCCAACGCGTTCCTCCACGTGAAGAGGCTCCCTCCGGGCGGTTGCGCCGATCCGGCACGCCCAGGCGGCGCTTCCTTACGAGCCTCGGTGTCGGACGGCTCGGGGCGTCCCTGGACCACGGCCGTGGCCAGCACGATGGGGAGCCCGATGATGATGAGGAAGAACGCCATTGAGGGCGCCCAGTCCGGGAGCTGGAGCACCGAGGCGAGCGTATCGACCACCTGCAGGACGGCCCACCCACCGACGAGATAGATGGCGAGGACCTGCCACAAGGACCGGCGGTGAATCTCCTGAAGCAGGTTCTTCATACGGGTGTGCCGCTGCGCATGCCGGATGAGGGGTGCTGGGAATGCCGACGCCCGGGAAAGTCGGCGGCCCTGCCGCCTTTCGCAACGGCCTCCCCGTGGGCTCGGGGTCGGCGGGCGTTCAACCCTCTTCGGGCATCCCTTCCCAGATCTCGGCCAGCACGCGCTGGAAGTTGCCGCCCAGGATGCCGCGGATGTGCTCGTCGGTGTATCCTCGGCGGATCAGTGCCTCCGTGACGTCGAACATCCGCTTCGGGTGATCGATTCCCTCAATGTCGATCTTCTCCCGGAAGGCGTAGCTCCCCTTGTAGTTGGCCTTCAAGGCCTCGTAGGCCTCCGCCGGCATGTCGTCGTAGCCGTGCAGGTCGATGTCGGATCCGATACCCAGGTGCTCGACGCCCACCAGGTCGCGCACGTGGTCGAAGTGGTCGATGTAGTGTTCCACCGTGGTGGGCTCCGCTCCCGTCACGAAGTTCCTCACGCCCGTGATGCCCATCACGCCGCCCGTGGCCGCCATACGCCGGATGGCCTCGTCTGTCTTGCATCGCGGATGACCGGGGTTGAGCGCCCTCGCGTTGGAGTGCGTGAACAGCACAGGCCGGGCTGAGACCTCGCAGGCGTCCAGCGTCGTCCGGTCGCCGGAGTGCGACACGTCGACGGCCATGCCCACCTGGTTCATGCGCTCCACGACGGCCACGCCGAAGTCCGACAGGCCACCGTCGATCCTCTCGGTGGAGCCGTTGCCGATGCGGTTCCGGGTGTTGTAGGTGAGCTGGCTGACCCGCTGTCCCAGGCCGTGGAACGTGTTCACGTCGTCGAGCGCCCGGAAGTGCTCGGAGTTCTGCACCCCGATGAGCACCCCGACGCGTCCCGAGCCATGCACCGCCGCCAGGTCCGCAGCCGAGTCGATGCGCACGAAGACGTCTGGTCGGTTGGCGATGATGGAGTTGTAGGTGCCCACGAAGGCCAGCACGTTCTGGTACGCCTGCTCGGTGCTCCGTCCTCCCACGCCCGAGGCGATGTGGAATACGTCGATCTCGGAGTCCCGGAGCTCACCGATGTCGGTTTCGGTGAGGCCCTCCAGCCCAGCACCCCACCGCTGCTGCGTCTCCTGGTTGAGGGTGAACAGGCCCAGCATGTCGATGACCAGCGAAGCACGGACCAGGTCGATGCAGCGGTCCGAGTAGGTGGCCTGGCTCCACGCGAACAGCTGGTAGCGTTCAACGTTCAGGAAGGGAGCGAGCACGGCGGCACCGGCCGCACCGGCGGCCCCCTTCAGCAGGCTCCGACGAGAGAGACTCATGGATGTGCTTCCCTGAAGTGTCGGGATCTATGGTTGGTGGCTGCGTCCGCGCCAGCTCGTCTCATCCACCGTCCGAGATGGTAGCCGGCTCCTCATCTTCCTCCCCGGGGACGGTCTCCCACGTCCAGCTCCGCTCCATGACCCAACGCTCGAACCAGTCCATCTCGACATTCGACTTGAACAGGCGATGCCGAAGCTCCTGCCACCCGTGCCCCTCCCTCGGCGCGACGTAAAGGTGGGTGTCGACGCCCTGGTGCTTCACGCCCCGCCACATCTCCACCGACTGGGGCATCGGGACGCGCGCATCGTTCTGCCCGACGAGGAAGAGGGTAGGCGTCGTCACGTTGGACACGTACTTCAGCGGTGAGTGCTCCCAGTACACATCCAGGGGGGCGTCTGCTTCCCAGGGTGCCCCGCCGAACCACGGCGTCCGGTAGGTACGCACGTCGGACTGCGCGTACATCGAGACCCAATTGGCCGCACCGGCGCCGGAAGAGGCTGCTTTGAAGCGGTCGGTGAAGGTGATGACCTTGTTGGTCATGTGACCACCGGCGCTCCAACCCATCTTGGCCATGCGGTCGCCGTCCACCATGCCCAGCCCGATCAGGTGGTCCACACCGGCCATCACGTCGAGGTGGGCCTGGTCGAAGTAGCTCCCGACCATGTTGCGAAGAAAACCGTCGCCGTAGCCGGTGCTGCCCCTGTAGTTCGGTTTGAGCACCATGTACCCGTGGGCCGCCAGGACCTGCACGTAGTCGGAGGAGCTCCACTCCCCGAACTGGTCGCTCGACGCCGGGCCGCCGTGCGTCTGAACGACCAGCGGATACCGCGTTCCCTCTTCGTAGTCCAGCGGATAGAAGAGCAGACCCTCGACCTCCTGGCCATCCTCACCCGACCAGGTGATCACTTCCTCACGTGGAAGCCGGAAACGGTCCGGGATGTCGTCGTGGACGTGGGTCACCTGCCTCGGAGACCCACCGGAGTCCATGGTCCATACGTCACCCGGGCTCGTCGACATGCGGCGCGTGAAGACGTGCCGGTCGAGCTCGGGCAAATAGCTCCACGAACCCAGCGCGTGGTCATCGTCCAACACGGTTTCGACCGCGCCGTCGGCAACGTCCACGGAAAGCACCAGGTCACGCACACCGGCGTTTGCGAGCACGAAGATCCGGCTGCCGTCGCCGGACCACGCTGCTTGGTCCAGACCGTACCCCAGCTCGGGCGCCAGCTCGCGGATCTCCCCACCGGTCGCGGGCACGAGGAAGAGATTGGTGTTGAAGTAGCTCTCGCCGAGGTCCGAGCGGGATCCGGAAGTGAAGAGAACCCACTCGTTGTCCGGGCTGAGCTGCGAGCCACGCTCGGCAACACCGTTGTCGGTGAGTCGGCGGGCATCCGAGCCGTTGGAGGCCGTCACCCAGACCTCGCTCCGCTCGAAATCGCCGAACAGGGGGTTGGGGCTGCGCTGTTGCGTGAGCATCGATCCGTCACGCGACAGCTCGTACCCCGCCACGGAGAAGCCGCCCTCGGTGACGCGCTCCGCCTCGCCACTCCCGACGCGCACCCGCCAGAGGTGTCGTTGCTCATAGTCCTCGTCGTACGCGAAGACGTCGTCGTGCGCGTCTGCCTTGGCCTTCTCCTCCGGGCTCGGCTCGTCTGCCGCAACGAAGTAGATCCAGCTCCCGTCCGGGGACCACGCGATATTCGATACCGAGGTCGGGTGCTCGGTCAGTGCCTCGGCCTCGCCACCTGCGTTGCGCAGGAGGTGGATCTGTGTCGGCTCGTCGTCCGACCGGTCGGCCAGAAACGCGATGCGCGTGCCGTCATGCGACCAGCGCGGGCTCGATTCGCCGTTCTCTCCGCGGGTCAGCTGCAGCTCGTTCGAACCGTCTGCGTCCACACGCCAGATGTGTCGGACGGTACGGTTCCCCTCCCAGTCCGTCTCGGAACGCACGAACAGCAACTGGCCGCCGTCGGGTGAAAGCTGCGCGTCGCCCAGGGCCGGGAGCTCGATGAGGTCGACGATCGTCATCGCTCGTGGCGACTGTGCGCCCCCCGCGAGGGGAGAGAGAAGAACGAGGACGTGCGCCACCGCGCACACGGCTCGGAGACCTTTCGTGGACATGTGGGGTCGCTCCTTGAAGACCGATGCACGATTCCCGTAGGCCTAGTCACCTTCCCCTGGCCCGAGATCCGGAATCCAGCGTGATCATGGCGATCTCGAGAGACGAGAGAAAGACCCGACATGCCTGCCGTAGAGCGCCGCGCGCGTGCTTCGCGTCGCTCTCGGGCCAGAACAGAGCCATCAGGAGTCGCGGCGGTGGAATCCACCGGGGCGGGCCACAGCGAGATACGCCAGGCGCCACCCTGGAGGGCCTATAGCCTGTGGAGGTGAGGCAGGGTCACAAGGGCCGGAAGGTCACGGGCACCACAACCCATACCGCCACCTTCTTGTCCCGATTCAAGGCCGCTCGAAAGCGCATGACGTGAGCCACCCGGAGGGCGGCCTGGTCCAGGGCCGCGAACCCGGAAGAGGTTCCCACCTCCGCCTCCAGAAGGCGCCCCTGCTCATCGATGTGCAGTAGCAGCGCCACCGTGCCTCCGATGCCGGCATCGCGCAGGGACGGCGGGTATTCACGCTCCAAGGCACGGTGCATCTCACCCCTGTTCGCCAGGCTCGGCGCTACGGTGTACGGCGTGAAGGGCCGGACGCGCCCAGGCTCGCCGCCCGCGGGCTTCGGAGGGGGCGGAGGCAGATCCGGCACGTCCGTCCAGGCGACCACGGGCGGCACCGCATCAATCGGCACATCGGCTGACGCCACGGGCCGGAGCGGTCGCGCGAGTGGCTGAGGCGCCTCGGGTATCTGCACGTCAGGCGGAAGGGCAAGCACCTGCGCTGCCTCCCCGGCGTCCTGAGGAACCTGGGCATACATGTCTGGCCAGAGCTGGAAGAGCAACGCGTGGAGAACCGTGGCGACGACGAGGCTACTCCAGAGTCGGGTGCCCTCTCCTGATTTCAGTCGCTCGTTGGCCGAGATGGCCGCAGGTTCAGCTCTGTTCACGGAGCACCTCCTGGACTCTCGTTGGCAGCAGCCTGGTCCTTGGCTTCTACTTGGCAGAAGGCGTGCCAGGTGCGGATCACCCGCACGTGCGGGCAGGACCCATGTGATGGTGTCTCTGGCTGGGGACACTTCGCCTACGATTCGAGGACAAACCCTTGACCCCCCGCGGGAATCGCACGTATCTACCTGAGGTACACGTGTCGATCCAGGATCGTCGGTTCTCCATGCCCACGCCCCTCTTCCATCTCCGCGTCGTTGTACGAGCGGTCGTCCACGCCCCGTGGACGGGTGGAGAGGCCCGTGCGCCAGGGAGACGCTGACCCAGGCACGAGTCGACCGCGGCGGCACCGCCGTTCGGGCCTTCTCCTCACGAGAAGGCCCTTTTCTTTTACACGGAGATCCCGACGATGAGCCCCACGCACCCCATCCCCAAGCGCTATGACGCGGCCCACGCGGAGCGGCGCCTCCGTGAGGCGTGGGAGGCGACGGGCGTATACCGGTGGGATCCCGACAGCCGCAGTGAGGACACCTTCGCGATCGACACACCGCCGCCCACGGCGTCGGGTCGGCTCCACATCGGCCACGTGTTCAGCTACGCCCACACGGACTTCATCGCCCGCTTCCAGCGGATGCACGGCCAGAATGTGTTCTACCCCATGGGATGGGACGACAACGGGCTCCCTACGGAGCGCCGGGTGCAGAACCTGTACAACGTGCGCTGCTCTCCCTTCCTGCCGTACGAGGGTCCGCTGGACCTTGAGCCGGCTGGCGCGTCAGGCCTCGACGGCGAGGCTCGGGAGATCTCCCGTCGCGCCTTCATCGAGCTGTGCCAGCGGGTGACCGCGGAGGACGAGGAGGCCTTCAAGCACCTGTGGACCCGCCTGGGGCTCTCCGTGGATTGGCGGCAGGAGTACGCCACCATCGACGACCGCTGCCGCCGCACGGCCCAGGACGCCTTCCTCCGCCTCCTCGACGCCGGCATCGCGTACGCCTCGGAGACACCGGTGATGTGGGACGTGGGCTTCGGCACCGCGGTGGCCCAGGCCGAAGTGGAGGACCGGCCCACCCCCGGGGCCCTCCACGAGATCGCCTTCGCCACGGCGGACGGACGCCCCCTCCCCATCGCCACCACCCGCCCAGAGCTGCTGGCGGCGTGTGTGGCCGTGGCCGTGCACCCGGACGACCCCCGCCACGCGCCCCTCATCGGCAGCACGGTGACGACGCCGCTGTACCGCGTGCCCGTGCCGGTGCACGGCAGCGACCTCGTGGAACCGGACAAGGGGACCGGCGCGGTGATGGTGTGCACCTTCGGCGACGCCACGGACGTGGAGTGGTGGCGGACGTGGGACCTTCCCCTGCGGCAGGCGGTGGCTCGGGACGGCCGCATGGCGTCCGTGGACTTCACGACCACACCGGCGAGTCACGACCCCCAGGCGGCGGCACGGGCGTACGCCCGAGTGGAAGGCCTCACGCTCCTCGAGGCCCGCGCGATGGTGGTGGCGGACCTCCGCGACCCGGCGGCGGCGGCCTACCCCGGGAGCGCCGTCCCTCTCCTCGCCGAGCCCCTGGCCATCGAGCACGCCGTGAAGTACTACGAGAAGGGCGACGAGCCCCTCGAGCTCCTCCCAACCCGCCAATGGTTCGTGAACCTCCTGGAGCGGGTGCCCGAGCTCCTCGAGGCCGGCGCCCGCGTGCGCTGGCATCCGGCGTTCACCCACGGCCGGTTCCACGAATGGACGAAGAACCTCCGGTTCGACTGGTGCGTGAGCCGGCAACGGTACTTCGGTGTGCCCATCCCCGTGTGGTACCCCATCGGAGCGGACGGCGCCGTGGACCACGATCGGCCTCTCCGGCCCCGGCGGGACCAGCTCCCGGTGGACCCCATGATCGACACGCCCCCCGGGTACGACCCCGGACAGCGGGGACGGCCCGGCGGCTTCCAGGGCGAGGCCGACGTGTTCGACACGTGGGTCACCAGCTCGCTCACGCCCCAGATCACGTCGGGATGGCCCGACGACCCGGAGCGTCACGGGCGTCTGTTCCCCTTCGACGTGCGGGCCCAGTCCCACGAGATCATCCGGACGTGGGCGTTCTACACCATCGCCCAGTCCCTACTCCACGAGGGGGAGATCCCGTGGCGGAACGTGCTGGTGTCGGGTTGGGTGCGGGACCCGGACCGGAAGAAGATGTCCAAGAGCCTCGGCAACGTGATCACCCCCGAGGCCTGGATGGACCGCTACTCCGCCGACGCGGTGCGGTACTGGTCCGCCAGCGCCCGCCTGGGAACGGACACGACGTTCGACGAGGCCGTGCTGAGGGAGGGGCAGCGCCTCGTGGTGAAGCTCTTCAACGCCGCCCGCTTCGTGCACGGACAGGATCGGGGGGACGGCCCGATCACGCACGAGCTCGACCGCGCGTTCCTCGGCGACCTGGCGTCGGTGTGCGACCGCGCCACCGCAGCGCTGGAGGCCTTCGACCATGCCACGGCTCTGGAGGAGACGGAGCGGTTCTTCCGCGACGGCTTCACCGACAACTACCTGGAGCTGGTCAAGAGCCGCCTCCGTGGAGGGGGCGACGGAGCGGCATCGGCAGCGCGTAGCCTGCGCCTCTCGCTGCGCACGTTCCTGAAGCTGTTCGCTCCAGTGCTCCCCTTCGTCACCGACGAGATCTGGTCATGGGAGGCGGCCGACCACACGGGGCACCCCAGCGTGCACCGGGCCCCCTGGCCCGCTGAGGCGGACTTCGCGCACGTCGCGGTGCCCGACGTGCCGGGGGCGTTCTCCGCGGCCGTGGAGGCCATCACCGCGGTGCGCCGGCACAAGACCGAGGCGCAACGCTCCCTGGGGACTCCGCTCGGTCGGTTGACCCTCGCCGGACGGGCGGACGGTGTCGCGTCGGCCCGCCGCGTGAGCGAGGACCTTCGTGGCGCCGCCCGCGCCGAGGAGCTGCGCCTGGTCACCGACGACGGCCTCGAGCCCGGGACCTTCGTCGTGGTCGAGGCGACGTTCGCCTAGGCAGTGCAGGGAGGGCCTCTACGGCGACGAGGTCTTCGACGACATCTCTAACAAGCTCGGTGTCGGCGGGAGCAGTCTCAACGGCGCCACACCCTCCTCGGGCGTCCGTCGTCCATCGAGTCAGCGGTCAGAACCAGAGGAAGAACAGTACTACTTCGACGATACGGTTTCGTACGATGTCCAATGCGCGTAATATGTGCGGGCTTACACGCTACTCAGGTGCCCTCCAAGGCCATCCATAGGGCGATCTGGCGGCGGTCGGGGATGAGGATAGATCCAGGCTCCTAGGCTTAGCCCGTTCCTCAACAGGAGAACTCAACCATGTTCCCGCGAATCCTTGCTGCTACCTCGCTGGTCTTCCTGATCACACTGGCAACACCTGCGGAGGCGCACTCCCAGGATACCGGCAGGATCAACGCCAACTTCAGCGGCGAACGCCTCAACATCGTCGCAATGATGTCGTGTATCGTTGACGGTGAGGTCGTCTACCAGACCGAAGTGCAGACCGGGTACGGCGGGAGCTGCATGATCGCCGGGGAGTATCAGATTCCGACCGGTATCTACGACGTGCGGGTAGAAGGAGACGGCATCGTCACCGAGATCAAGCGAGGAATTCGATTGACCGCAGGCAATACCACCTCTCTTCAGTTCCAGCTCAGGTCCGGCGAGGGCCTTCACGTGGTGGAATACGCAGTGGGAGGACTCTCGAGGGAGGAAGTGGCGGTGCGGTTGGCCGCGGCTGAGAGGAAAGCCGAGGCCAACGGTCGACTCGCGGCCAGTCTCCTGGCCACTCCCGGGATCCGGCAACTCGTGAAGGGAGGATCCGCGACTCCAGAGAGCGTCACGAGACTCACTTTCCCCGACTGCTCGGAGGTCGAGAACTCCATCCGTGGAGAGAACGGCAAGATCGTGTATGTCCAGATCGGCGACGATCTCTACTTCGACTGCGAGATCGTGGAACGGAACCCCGATGGCTCCTGCGCCGTGGATTGTGAGCGTTAGCTAAGTTCCTTCGTTCTGTGCACTTGGGCGCATCAGAGATGATTGGGGCTACCCCTACCCACCGGACCCCATGCTGGCATCGATGCGCACCAGGGCGTCCTCCAGGTGGATCCGACTCATCCGGTCGGACACCCCGCGTGCTAGCGCCGCCTCGATCTCCTGGCGGAGGAGGCCGAGCTGGTCCCGGATGAGGGGCCGGATGTCGGACTGGGCGATGTGGAGGTCGCCGTTGAGGGGCGGGTCGTCGTTGCTGCCCACGCGCAGGTTTCCGGAGCGAGGCGGTGACCAGTGGTCCGACTCGGCCTCGTGGAGCAGCGCGTGGGCCTGCTGCAGGTACGCCCGCTGCTGGTTCCTCCGGTACGTATCGATGGCGGCCCCGGAGCCCAGCTCGCGCCAGACGATCTCCCGGGTCTCGTCCAGCATCTGCGTCGGTGTGTACGTGGCGCTCCCGAGGAAGGCCTCGTGCTCGATGAGGCGGGCGAGGCGCGCGTGGTTCAGCAGCCGCTGGACGGCGAGCTCCTGGTAGGCCCGGATGCGCTCCACGGCGCCGGCGTGCTCCAGGCGCCGCAGCACGTCCATGTCGAGGGCCCACGTGGGGGTCCGCAGCACGTGCTCGTCGATGAACCGCATGGCCTTCCTCTGGTACTCGGGCTCGATGGCGGTGTAGACGGCGCCCTCCTCGCCGTAGCGCTTGTGATGGGTCCAGGTGCCTCCGACGGCTGCGGCCGCGTGCTCCGCGTACCGGTTCCACTGGGTCAGGGCCTGCAGGTAGTGGGTCTCCAGCTCGTAGTAGTCCTCACCGTCGTCGAGGACCCACTCCATGAGGTTGTCCATCATGATGCGGAGGTTGTTCATGCCCAACTCGGCGGCTTCCACCGGATCGTCGCTGATGCCCTCGGTCATGCGGTACGGATCCCACTCCACGTCCATGCCGAACTGCGCCGAGGCGAAGCGGAACCAGGGCTTGTCCGCGCGCTCCACGATCCACTGGTTCAGCGTCTCGGACTCCTCCTCTGGCGACTCCGCGCCGATGATCGGGCGGTAGCCCCACCGGATGGCCCACGCGTCCCACACCCCCATGCGGCGCTCGGGCGGAACGTGATCACCGGGCTGCGCCGCGTAGTTGAAGCGCGTTCGACCCACCGACGATCCCGAGTGCCCCATGCGACGCACGAAGTCCGGGTTCCGGATGGAGTCCACGGGAAACACGAAGTTCGCCCGCTGGTTGTGGGGCAGCCCCACGGAGTGGGCCGTCTCGTGCGAGATCACGTACCGGATGGCCTCGCCCATGAGGTCTTCGGGCAGATCGTCGTCCCGGTAGCGCGGATCGTCGGCGGCCGACGCCACCTGGGAGAGGAGCTGCCAACGCATGCGCTCCGCGACCCCCTGATAGAGGTTGGTGTGGGCGCGGATGACCTCACCGGATCGCGGGTCCACAACGTCGCCTCCGGAGTTGGCGGAACGCACCGGAGAGGCCGCGTAGCGTAGCACCGAGAAGCGGGCGTCGAGGAGGCTGAACTCCGGGTCCTCATCCTCGGTGGGAGCCCTGCGCACCTCGACGGCGTTCCGGAAGCCGGCCTCCTCGAAGCCCTCGTTCCACTCCAGGATGCCCGCCTCGATGTACGGCACCCACTCCTCCGGCGTGGCCGGGTCGATATACCAGACCCAGGGCTTGACGGGTCGGACCAGCTCCCCACGCAGGAAAGCCGCCGTATCCGACGGCTCCAGACGATAGCGCACCGCGTAGCGCCCGGGACGCACGCCGTCGAAGTCGCGGGAGTAGTCGGTCCGCTGGATGGAGATGAACCCGACGCGCTCGTCCCACAGGCGGGGCATCATGGGCTCCTCGGGAAGGAGCACCATGGAGTGGTTCACCTCGAAGGAGACCGCGCCCGCCCTCGTGCTGGACGGTGGCTGGCTGGCGTCGTAGGTCTGGACCACCCGGATCTCGACGTTGATGGGAAAGCTCCTGGCCCACTCCAGCCAGCTCCGGCCCCGGTCGTAGCGGCGCACCCCGAATCGCGTGCGTTGGCTCTGCGGCAACGAGAAGGCCGGCGTCTCGGCCGTGTAGAGGTCCGTGACGTCCACGACGCTGCTTCCGTCTCCCCTCGCTTCGATGTCGAAGGCCATGACCACCGGCGCGAAGCTGGCGTTCTCCACGGCGATGGACACGTTGTCCTCGGCATCCGCGGTATTGGCGAAGGACGGAGCGCGTAGCAGGACTTGATCGCCCCGGCGCTCCCACCGGACCATCATGTTGGGCGCCATGTTGGCGCCCACGTTCGTCTGGCCCTCCTGAACGCGGTGCAGCCGGCTCATCACCACCATGTCCCGGGCCAGCATCTCGTCGGGGATCTCGAAGAGGAGTCGGTCTCCCACGCGGTGGACGTCGAAGAGACCTTCGTCGGTCTCCGCTTCGGCGGTGACCACCTCGCCGTACGGCTTGATCTGGGACGCGGCGGCGAGGGGAATGAGCGCGAGGGTCGGGCAAACGGTGGCCAGGACACGGCAGGCGGGGAGAAGACGACGGAACATGATGGACTCCATTCGACGTGCGGCACTGGGAGCCGCCAGCTTGCGCCCGGAAGCACCGGCGGGCAAGACTCTGCTGGTCGATCGGTGCGGCGCGCCCGGGGGGGCGTAGCCGGACACCATGCCAGGAGGTGACGTGGGCATCGAGCTCGAGAGGCCGTCCATTCGGCGTCGGGACTTCCTGAAGGCGGCGGTAGGCCTGGCGCTGGCGCCGGGAGCGTTGGACGCCGCCACCGGCACAGGGGCCTCGCTCCTGCGGGGACCGGCCCGGGCCAGGCGCACCCCGTGGCCCGGCTACGACGACGCCCTCGTCGTCGACTTCCTGGGCAGCCCCGGGTATTTCAACTACCCGGAGAACCCGCCGCTCTCGCCGGGGATGATCCGCAACGCCGTGGAGTCGGGGATCACGGCCATGAACGTGACGGTGAGCGCCGGCGACTTCGGATCGACCGTCCGCCGCATGGCTCCCTGGCTCGACAACGCCGCCCGCTATCCGGAGGCGTTTCGGCAGGTCCGCACGGTCGCGGATCTCCTCGACGCCAAGGCCACCGGCCGCATGGGGCTGGTCCTGGGCTTCCAGGATACCACCCCCTACGGGAGCGACCTGGGCACCATGGACGTCTTCCACCAGATGGGCGTTCGGGTGGTGCAGCTCACGTACAACCTGCGCAACCTCGTGGGTGACGGGTGCCTGGAGCCGGGCAACGCGGGCCTCAGCGCCTACGGCCGAGCCGTGGTGGAGCGCCTGAACGAGCTGGAGAGCATGGTGGACCTGTCCCACTGTGGGAAGCGCACCACCGCCGAAGGAATCCGGGCCTCCGCCGGACCGGTGGCCATCACCCACTCGGGGTGCAACGCCGTGGCCCGCCATCCCCGGAGCAAGGACGACGAGGAGCTCCGGGCCATGGCGGACCGGGGAGGCGTCCTCGGCATCTACCTCATGCCCTTCCTCACCCCCGGCCGCGTGCCCACCGCCGAGGACGTCATGCTCCACATCGAGCACGCCCTGGACGTGTGTGGCGAGGACCACGTGGGCATCGGCAGCGACCTCTCGGTGACCCCCATCGACGGCTCCGACGAGTACTGGGGCAAGCACCGGGACTTCGTGTCGGCTCGTATCGCGCGGGGCGTGGCGGCGCCCAACGAGGACCCGGACATCCTCTTCACCGTGCCTGACCTCAACTCCCACCGGCGCATGGAGATGATCGCCGACGGCATGAGCACCCGCGGCCACTCGGACCGGGTCATCGAGAAGGTGATCGGCGGGAACTGGGTGCGACTGATGCGGGAGGTGTGGGGAGCGTAGCGAATCGGAGGCATGGCCATGGATCGACGAGACTTCCTCGAGCAGATGAGCGCCACCGCGGCCCTGCCCTGGCTCGCGGGTACCGCCCGGGACCTGGACGAGCTGCGCCGCGACCTGGCGGCGGCCAGGGACGACGAGGCGTTCTGGCAGGAGGTACGGAGCCGGTTCCTGCTGCGACCCGGACTGGTGCACCTGAACACCGCCACCATCGGCGCCACGCCCCGACCCGTAGTAAGCGCCCTCACCGACCATCTGTGGGAGGTGGAGAGCGATCCCCAGAATCAGGTCTTCGGCGCACCCAGCCAGCGGATGGAGGTGGTGCGCGCCCGGGCGGCCGACTTCCTGGGAGCCGACCTGGACGAGGTGGCGCTCACGCGCAACACCACGGAGGGCATGAACATGGTGGCTCAGGGCCTCGAGCTCAGGCCCGGCGACCAGGTCCTGACCACCGATCACGAGCATCCCGGCGGCAGCGTATGCTGGGAGTACCTGGCGAAGCGGAGGGGCGTGGAGATCGTGCGTATCGAGATGCCCGCCACCGTCTCTTCCGCAGAGGAGGTGGTGGACCTCGTGCGCAGTCACCTGACGCCTCGAACGCGGGTATGCTCCTTCAGCCACGTGACGACGATCACGGGGCTGGTCATGCCCATGGCGGCCATCGCCGAGGTCACCCGAGCCCGGGACATCGTCCTGGTCTGTGACGGCGCCCAGGCGCCGGGGATGCTCGACGTGGACGTCCGCGCCCTCGGGGTGGACACGTACGCGTCCAGCTCCCACAAGTGGATGCTGGCGCCCAAGGGCTCGGGCCTGCTCTACGTCCGCGAGGAGGCGCAGGAACGGGTGAAGCCTCTGTTCCTCCATTCCGGGTACGGCGCCTACACTGCGTCGGGAGGAACGCGGAACGTTGCCGGCTTGCTGGCCCACGGGGTGGCCATGGAGTTCCACGACACCCTGGGCCGTGACCGGGTGGAGGACCGCTGCCGTGTGTTGTGCCGGTACCTGCGAGAGGCGCTGGGCGCCGTGGACGGGATGCGGATCCTCACCCCCGCCGACGACACGCTCTCCTGCGGGATCCTCACCATCTCCCTGGAGCGCGGAGACGCCGGCGCCATCCGCTCGACGCTGGCCAACGACCACGACGTGGTGCTGAAGCGGGGAAGCCCCGAGTACAACGCCCTTCGCATCTCGACCCACGTCTTCAACAGCGAAACCGACGTGGACCGGGCGGTGGAGGCACTTGCGGAGGTGATGCGGAGAGCATGATGAAGAGACGTCGGATCCACGTGTTCGCGCTCGTGGCGGCGCTGCTTCTGCCCCTTTTCGCCCGCGCGGACGTCCAGGAGCCACCTCCACCTCCCGGTGACCCGACCATCGAGCGGTACTTCGGGCAGGTGCGGGCCCTCTATTCGGGCGAGCGGGCCCTGGAGATGCTCGCCTCCATGGACGGCGCGTTCCGGCTGCCGGGAAACTCGGCCTTCGACGCGAGCATCCACCGGGTCGCGGAGGTGTTGGCGGCGGCGGGCTACGTGGAGGAGCAGCACGCAGGCCTCGACGATAGACTCACCTACCGCATCGAGCGCCGGTCCATGGACGCTCCCACCTGGGAGCCCGTGAGGGGCACCCTGACCCTTGTTGGAGCCGAGGAGGAGGTGCTGCTGGATCTCTCCACCAACCTGAACATGATCGCCGTCAACTCGTATTCCACACCCGCCGAGGGCGTGGAGGCCGACCTCGTGTACGTGGGTGACGGCAGCCCGGGACGGTTCGAGGAGATCGACGTCCGGGGCAAGATCGTGCTCGGTGAAGCGAGCGTTCGGCGTCTGTACAACGAGGCCGTACGGAGCCGGGGAGCCCTGGGCGTGCTCTCGTACAGCCTGCCGACGTACACGAGACCGGAGCAGAACCGGACCTCCATCCAGTTCGGCCGGATCCCGCTGGATCCCGACCGTCGGTCCTTCGGCCTCCAGCTCTCGTACGCCGCCCACGAGCGCCTGAGTCAGGCGTTGCGCGAAGGCGCTCCGAGGATCCGCGTCGCGCTGGAGACGCGGATCTTCGACGCGCCCGAGCTCACGCTGGTGGCGGACGTGCACGGACGGTCCCACCCCGACGAGCGCTTCGTTCTGAGCGCGCATGTCCAGGAGCCGGGCGCCAACGACAACGGATCGGGGGTGGTGGCTCAGGCGGAGCTCGCCCGGGTGCTGGGCGTGCTCGTGGGGAGGGGGGACTTCGTGGCGGAGCGGACGGTCTCCATGGTGTGGGGCGACGAGATCAGCTCGACCCGGAGGTACATCCAGGACGATCCCGCCAGGGCGGCGGGAATCCGATGGGGCATGAGCCTCGACATGGTGGGCGAGGACACGGACAAGACCGGCGGCACGTTCCTCATCGAGAAGATGCCGGATCCGTCGGCCATCTGGACTCGGGGGCAGGACCGCCACACGGAGTGGTGGGGCGAGCGGAGGAGCGCCATGTCCGTCGACGACCTGGTGCCCCACTACCTCAACGACTTCGTCCTGGGACGCTGCCTGGATCAGGCCGCCGCGACGGGCTGGGTGGTGAGGACCAATCCCTACGAGGGTGGCAGCGACCACGTGCCCTTCCTGCGCGCGGGCATCCCGGGGCTGCTGCTCTGGCACTTCACCGACCAGTTCTATCATACCGACGGCGATCGCATCGACAAGGTCTCCGCCGAGTCCCTGGCCAACGTGGGCGTGAGCGCCGCGGTGTCGGTGATGACGCTGGTGAGCGCGGGCGGCGAGACGGCTCGCTCCGTGGTGGACGAGGTGAAAGCGGCGGCATTGGCCCGCCTCGCGGCGGAGCTGGAGCTGAGCAGGAGCGCCATCGCGTCAGGGGAGGACCCGGACGAGCAGGTTCCCATCCTCGAGGCCTGGACGGACTGGTACCGCGATGCGCTCGAGGCTACCCAGGACATCGAGGTCGGTGGAGCGTCATCGGAGACGCAAGCCGCCATCGACGCGGCAGTGGCGGAGGTCGTCGAGGTCGGGCGGGGCTCCGTCACGGCTCTTCGCGCGGGGAGCGGCCCACTCCCTCCACGGTGATGGCCACGGACCGACGGACCTTGCTGTTTGATCACGACACTCTTGACTAAACCAACTAGTCGGTTTAGTATGGCTACCATGGCGAAGATCAATGCGAAGGAGAAGATCTTGGAGGCCGGTCGAGCACTGTTGCTCGCCAAAGGGTTCTCGGCGACGACGGTGGACGAGATCTGTGAGGCCGCGGGCGTAAGCAAGGGGAGCTTCTACCACTTCTTCGGAACCAAGGAAGAGTTGGGTCTAGCGGTCTTGGACCGCTTCCACGCGCGAAACGCCAGCGTCATCGAGGAGGGCCCCTACAGGAAGGCCTCAGATCCGACCCAGCGGGCCCTCGAGCTGGTGGATCACCTCATCGCCAGTGCCAGCGAGATGTGGGGGAGCGGGTGCCTTCTAGGGAGTTTCGCCCTCGATCTCGCAGAGACGAACCCGACCATTCGCGAAGCCGTGTCGGCGAAGTTCGAGATGGTCGCCGACGGACTCGCCGAGGGCATGGCCCCCCTGGCTGGTGGGTACGACGCCGATGGTGGGTCGACGCCGGAAGATCTGGCCGAACAGTTCATCGTTGTGGTCGAGGGGGCTTTGATCCTTGCCAAGGCACACGAGGACTGGAGCTACGTGGACCGGGCTCTCCAGCGCTTCCGAAGGGACGTGAGCAGCGGAGCTGGGGCGGGCGCGTGACCCCGTCTATTCTTTTTTCGGAGAGAATGGACCGACTAGTCGGTCTACTGAAAGGAGCGGACAGGATGAGCGAGATGTCGGAGGTGACGGCGAGGAGGAGAGAGGAGTTCCTCGCTGCGATGGCGGGGGCGGTGAACGGCGTGGCGATCGTCGCCACCGACGGACCGGAAGGGAGGTTCGGCATCACCGTGAGCAGCGTGTCGTCGGTTTCGGCCGACCCGCCGCTCATCCTGGCGTGCGTGAACCGCAAGAGCGTCGCGCATCCGGCCCTACTGCGCAACGGAGTGTTGAGCGTGAACCTGCTCTCGGTCGCCCAGCGCGGCCTCGCCGACACCTTTTCAGGACGGCCAGCCCAGGGCGTCGCCTACGAGTTCACCAAAGGTCACTGGCGCTCCGGCCGCACGGGGGCACCCCTCCTGAAGGCGGCAGTAGCCGCGTTCGACTGCACGCTGGAACAAGCGCACGACGCCGGAAGCCACACGATTTTCGTCGGTAGGGTCACGGACGTCACGGCTTGGCCGGCCGATCCACTTCTGTACACCGCTCGCGCATACGGTCGTCCACTTCGGTGGACCGACGACCTCGGTGCAGCGAAGGCTGGCGACGCTCCGCGGCAATCCACCGCGGCCTGAAGAGACTCGAGCTGCCGCACGCCGGCACAGACAACAGACAAGGGAGGACCACCATGACCGCTGCCGCCATCGTCAATGACGCGACCGAGCGCGAGACCGACTTCGTCCAGACGGCGAAAGCCCTAGGGCCCAAGTTGTCGGAGCGCGCTGAAGACCACGATTCGCGGGGTACCTTCGTGGCGGACAACTACGCGGACCTTCGCGAGCAGCGACTGTTCTCCGCCAGCATTCCCACCGAGTTGGGGGGCGGTGGAGCCTCGTACCGGGAGCTGTGCGAAGTAATCCGCGAGCTCGGGCGTCACTGTGGGTCCACAGCGCTCGCCTTCGCAATGCACACGCACCCGGTGGCAGTGAACGTGTACCGCTACCTGCACGGAGACGAGGGCGCCGCCACGACGCTCCGCAAGATCGCCGATGGCGAGCTGATCATCGCCGGGACGGGGGCCAATGACTGGCTGAGATCGTCTGGGGAAGCCTCGCGCGTCGACGGAGGGTACCGTGTGCGGGCGCGAAAGCACTTCGTCAGCGGAGGGCCTGGGGCCCACGTCTTCGTTTCGAGCGTTGCGTTCAGCGGCGAGGACACCGACGAGGTGCTGCATTTCGCCATACCGTTCGCCACCGAAGGGCTGAGCTTCGTCGAGGTTTGGGATTCGTTGGGAATGCGTGGCACCGGCTCGCACGACGTCCTGCTCGAGGACGTCTTCGTGCCCGATGAGGCCATCACGCTGCGCCGTAGCGCCGAGGGGTGGCACCCTATGTGGAATGTCGTGATTCCCACCGCGCTTCCCCTCATTACCGCCGCGTACGTGGGCCTCGCCGAAACGGCGGCGGAGGTGGCCCTCGAGGGGGCCAGAAAGAGAGCAGCCGAATTGGCACCTGTCGCGGGGGAGATGCTCAGCACCCTGACCGTTGCCCGCCTGTCGCTGGCGGACATGATCACACTGAACGGCAATCACGGTTTCGAGCCGACGCTTGCCTTGGCTGACGACATCCTCGCTCGCAAGGCCATCGCGGCGGAGGCGTTGAAGAGCACCGTCGAAGTGGCGGCCGAATTGGTCGGTGGAGCAGGTTTCTTCAGGGGTCACCCCATCGAGAGGATCGTCCGGGACGTGAGAGCCATGCACTTCCACCCGTTGCCGACCAGGCGTCAGAGGGAGTTCGGCGGGCGCGTGGCCCTAGGTCTGGATCCCATCGCGTGACCGGGGCGGCTACCCGACAGCGGGGCGGGGAGCGATTAGGGCCGCCTCCAGGAGGGGAAGGGGCCGGGCGTACCCGGCCCCGCGCGCCTCGCTCACGCGAGTCGCTACCTCCCTCCCCCACCCTGGGAGATGGGCCGGCGGGTCTCGACCAGCTCCAGGCCCAACGTCTTCCCCTTCAGCACCGCTGGGACGCCTTCCTCCAGCCAGACCGGCGGAGGCGCGTCCACCAGGTAGTGGTCGAAGAACTGCTGCATGCGCTTCGACCAGTCCTTCTGGTTCGGGCGCTGGCGCAGCCCGTGAGCCTCTCCGTTGTAGTTCAGCATCCAGACCGGCTTCCCGAGTCGCCGCAGGGCAGTGAAGTACTCGATCCCCTGGTACCAAGGCACCGCCCCGTCCTCGTCGTTGTGCATCATGAGGAGGGGGGTCTGCACCTTGTCCGCCTGGAAGAGCGGGGAGTTCTCGATGTAGCGGTGCTGGGCGTCCCACAGGGTGCCGCCGATGCGGCTCTGGGTGCGCTCGTACTGGAATGCGCGACTCATGCCGCTCTGCCACCGGATCCCGCCGTAGGCGCTGGTCATGTTGGACACCGGCGCACCCGCCTCGGCCGCGGCGAAGAGGTTGGTGCGGGTCACCATGTACGAGATCTGGTAGCCACCCCACGAGTGCCCCTGCACGCCGATGTTCTCCGAATCCACGAACCCCTCGTCGACGAGGCTCAGCACGCCGGGTACCACGGCGTTCATGGCGCTCTCGCCGGGCCACCCGATCTTGTACGGGATGTCGGGGATGAAGAGGAGGTAACCGCGGCTCACGTAGAGCGCGAAGTTGATGGAGGAGCCTCCCGGCGCCGGGGTGATGTGCCGGTGGAGGCCATCGGACATGCGCTCATAGAAGTACACCATCATGGGGTACTTGCGGGCAGGATCGAAACCTTCCGGCTTGTAGAGGATCCCCTGCAGCGGCGTGCCGTCGGTGGACACCCAATCCACCAGCTCCGCCGTCCCCCAGGAGTACTCGCTCTGCTGTGGATTCGTGCTCGTGAGGAGGCGGCCACCCTGAAGCGATGCGTCTGTGGCTCGGTACTCGGGATAGTCCCCGAAGGTGCTCCAGGAGAGGACGTAGCGGTCGGCCTCCTCCGCCTTCTCCGGAGTGCCGTACGACCGGTCCCCGTAGACCACCCTGCTCGGCTCCCGACTCCCTTCCACCCGGTCCCGGTAGATCCCTGACGCCTTGGTGGTGAGGTGGAAGGCGCTCAGGTGGACGTCCCGGTCACGGGGCACCGCTCGCTCCTCCGGATCCACCCGGGCGTACCGGAAGCGGATCCCCTCCCGGCGGCCCACGCCCTCGGTGAGGCTGCGGGCCGCACCGTCGTCCGGGTCCACGACCCACAGATCATACTGGTCGGCGACCAGCACCTCCCGGTCTCCCTCCGTCCAAATCGGGAAGGACTCCGGGGGAAGGCCCTGAGGGTGGTCGTCGAGCACGTCCCAGGTCGGGTGCGGGATGTTCGCCGACAGGTTCACCGGCTCGCCGCCGTCGGCAGGCACGGCCATCCAGGAGGTGGCCTCCTGGTCCCACCACGCCAGGTAGCGTCCCTCCGGCGAAAGCTGACCGGGCCCGAACCCACGGAGCTTCTGCTTCACCACGCGGCGCTCGCCGGTACGCGCGTCCACCACGTAGACGTCGTTGTAGCGCCCGTCCCAGGAGATCAGCTGGCGGTAGGGGAGGTCCGTGTACGCGGCGGCGTAGTCGCCCTCGCCCTCGTCGGCGAGTGACACCTCCGGGACGGTCTCGGTGGCCAGCTGTACCACCCGGTCGCCGGCGTCCAGGTGGGCCACCGCTCGGTACGTCCGCTCGAGCTCCCGCTCCCGCTGCACCAGCTGCATCGGCTGCAGGTAGGGATCCTTCCAGTTCCAGACGTCCAGCTCCACCCGGTCCTCGTCCAGGAGGGTGTCCTCCGGCTCCTCCATGGGCCGGGGCGCCGTGCCGAAATAGAGGCGGCGACCGCTGCGGGAGAAGTCCAGGTCACCGTGCTCGCTCACGATCCAGTCCGCCGGAATGCCCTGGGCTCCGGCGGCGGCCACGGCACGCGCAGCTCCCTGCGAGGCGTCGGCCACCATAAGGGTGAGCTCCGGCTCCTCGCTCTCCCAATCCGGGGCGTCCGTAAGGAAGGCCACGTGGGTGCCCTCCTCCGCGGCGGTCAGCCGCAGGTAGCGGCCCATCCCCTCGTGAAGGGCACGGACCTCACCGCTTACCGTGTCCACCAGGTAGGCTCCGTCTCCGGCGCCCTCCTCGGTGACGCGGGTGAAGGCGAGCGCCTCACCGTGGGGGGTGAAGGCGTACTCCTTGACGTCCTCGAAGCGCCATTCCTGCCCCGAGTCCAGGTCGCGAAGCACCAGCGTTTTCCCCTCACCCCGGTCCGGCTTCTCCGGCTCCTCTTCCTCCTCCTGGGGCTCCTCGGCCCCAGGCTCAGGCTCGGCAGGGGCTTCTTCGGCCGGCTCCTCCTCGGGGGGCGCCTCCTCCTCTTCCGGCTCCACCAGGTAGGCGACCAGATTGCCCTCCTCCGCCGGCACCGCGAAGGCGCTCACCTCGGGAACGCGGAGGGCCTGCTCGGGTGCCTCCCCCACGCGCAGGACGGCCAGGGTATCCTTCGGCATGTCCTCGCGCTTCACCTCGTCCCGCTTGGCCTGGCGCACCTCGGCGTGGGCCGGAGAGATGACCAACACGGCATAGTCCCACCCCCCGGTCAGGGTGGCGGGGCCCCCGCGTGGTATGGTGTGGATCTCGTCGCGGTCGGTGCGCCGGATCACCAGCTCGGCGTCTCCCTCTCCGGGGACGTAGCGGAAGGCGATCCACCGGCCGTCCGGGGAGAGCTCACGGTTCCGGAGGCTTCGCCAGGTGTCGTAGACGTCGTGATCCAGGAGCTTCTTTCCAGTGACCTCGGCCTGCTGCTGCATGTGGGCCGGAAGCTCCTGGGACACCGCAGCGGGCGCCGAGAGGGCGAGGAGAAGAGGGACGATGGCGGCGAGTCTCGGGGTCCTGCGTATGGAATACGTCACGGCGCGTGTCTCCACGGAGGTTGCCGGTGCGTGTCGGTCTGACGGTCTGACGGATAGGTCGGGAACGGGGACCCGGCAAGGGATCGAGGCGGGGGCCGGCACCAAGGGTCACACCACCCGTCGTGGCAGTCGCGGGTTCATACCCTGGATGAGGGCCAGGCGGCTCATCCCACATCGATCGGCCACCGCGTGCGGATGCACCGCGGGATGGTCCGGTCCGATGAGCGTGGCGATATCACCCACCTCCACGGTCTTCTCCTCCCCGATCTCGACGATGGTGTGGGCGGAGTTGACGCCACCCTTTACGGCATGGAGGCGCCCATTGATGAGGACGTCGCAGGTGCCCTGCGCCGCGGAGGGGTAACCGTCGGTGCGGCCCACCGGAAGCAGGGCAATCCACGTCGGCCCATCGGGCATGAAGGTGCGGTAGAATCCCGCGCTCTCGCCCGCCTCCACGCGTTCGACGCGCACCACGCGCGTGCGCAGGCGGAAGACCGGCCTCAGGTCGGCCATGTCCGTCGATCCCTCAGGGCTGGGGTAGTTGCCGAAGAGGGCGTTGCCCGGCCGAACCATGTCGTAGTGGGCCTCCGGGAGATGGAAGAGCTCGACCGTCGGCGAGGCGTGCAGCGTTCCCAAGGGCAGCCCGCGCTGCCGGGCCCAGCCCAGGAGCTCGTCGAAACGGGCGAGCTGCTCGCGATCGAAGTCCAGGTCGTGGGCGAACATGGTGTAAGTGCCGTTCACCTCGATGGCCTCGCTGCTCCCGAGCTGTTCCATCCACGGACGGGCGCGCTGGTAGGGCATGCCCTCCCGTCCCATGCCCGTATCCACGAAGAGCTGCGCGGGCACGGCCCGGCCCAGTCGACGGGATAGCCGCTCGAGCCTCCGGGGGGCGTCGTCCAGCCAGACCGTGGGCAGCACGTCATGGCGCACCAGCTCTTCCATCTCCCGGTCCGACACGACGGACATGACGACGATGGGCTTCGTGACCCCGGCCTCCCTCATGGCCAGCGCCTCCTCCACGCGTACGCACGCGAGACCGCCCACCTCCGGAAGACCCGCGAGAAGCGGGCCGACCGTTCGATCGCCCAGGCCGTACGCGTTGTTCTTCACCACGGCCAGGATCGGGCGACCCCCGGCCAGCCTCGCGGCCTCCTGGACGTTGTGCTCGAACGCGGACCGCTCGATCTCGATCCAGGGATCGGGACTGTCGGCGTAGAGAGCGAGGTCGCGTGCGGGGGCGGCACCGAGGCTCGGAGACGGAGCGCAGCCCGCCGTGGCGGAGAGTCCCGCGGCCCCACCCGCGAGCTGGAGGAAGCGGCGCCGGGAAGGACCGGACGACCGAGGAGGGCACGAACGCGAATCCATGGCTCTGCTCCTGGATAGGGGGGCTACCGACACGAGCTCACGCTCGACGCCGTATCGGTCCTCGAGGGCAACGTCTGGGTGCTCGGCTGGTTCGATCACCGTCCTTCCTCGCGATTCCTTGTCGCCTCCACGAGCCCGAGGACCTCCCGCGGGAGCACGGCTTCCTCGAGAATCGTGAGGTGGTCGGCCTCCGGAAGGATGATGTGCTCGGCGTCCGAGAGGCTTCCCGCCAGTCGTCGGTGGGACTCGACCCAGTAGTCCATGTACTCCTGGGTGCCGAGGGCCCATTCGCCGGGGAGGAGCGTCTGGCCGGTGAGCACGACCGTCGGGACGCCGACCGGGGGGCCAGCCGCACGGACCTCCTGCAGGGATTCGAGGAGGGCCGCCCACTGAGGCCTCCACCCCGCATGGGGCGAGCTCACCTCTTCGGGGAACGCCTCCCAGCGAGCCGGGTCGGTGTCGTACATGTTCTGATAGACGTCCGCGGTGGCCGGGTCGACCAGCACGAGCCCGGCCACGTCTTCGGGATACATCGAGGCGTACAAGGGCATGAACATGCCGCCGGCGGAGTGACCCACGAGAATCAACGGCTTCGGCACTCCCTTCACCCGGACCAGCTCGTGGAGCTCTCGGGCGATCTGGGCGGCGGTTCGTGGCTCCGGGCCGAGCTCCGAGCGCCCCAGTCCCGCTCGCTCGTATACGAGGGTGGTGGTGTGTCTCGCGGTGAGCTGTTGCACCGGACACCATCCACCCATGCCCCCGCTGAAGCCGGCATCGAACACCACCGTGGGGCCGCCCTCGCCCGTCACCAGAGTCTCGAGCCTGTGGGTGCCGACGCTCACCATCTCGCTCGGCGTTGCATCGCCGGTCGAGCAGACCCCGCGCTCCCGGTCGATGAGGAGCAGGATCCTGTAGAGACGCTCCGCGAGGGCCTCGGAGTCGGCGAGGATGACCTGGGTGTACGTGTGCTGGGTTCCGAGGAGGTTCTCGAACAGCCGATCGCCGAGAACGTCCATCCATCCCCGTTCGAACCCGCTCGGGCGCACGTAGGCCTCGTTGCCCACGAGGTGATCCACCGACCGCCAGGAGATCCGCTCATCGAGGTACGGGATGTATCGGTCGTCCACGAACGCCCAGGCGAATCGCTCCCCCTCGTTCAAGTCCTCCACCAACCCCGGCCAGGCAGCGAGCTCTGCCCGTAGGCTGTCGCTGATGATGATGCGCAGCCGTCCCGACGAGAGCACGGAGCCCAGGACGCCGGACACTGGGGTGAAGGTGCCCCTCCGAATGGATCCATAGATCAGCCGACCAACCGAGTCTGTCGGCACGCCGGGCTCCGCACCGGGGCCGATGAGCTCCAGCAACGCCTCGGACGCACGGATCACACTGTCCTGGAAGGCCTGCGTCGCCGCGAGTATCTCCGCGCTGCGGTCGAACTCCTCCGCCAGGCGCGTCAGCGTCTCGAGCTCGTCCCGCCTTTCCGCACGCCGGTCCCACCACGCGTCCAAGGCAAACGCCAGCAGGATGCTTCCGACGATGGCGACGCCCTCGGCGACGATGCGGGCCCAGGGGATCCTGGTGGACGGGTCGCTCACGAGCCGTCCCTTTCCCCCAACACCTCGAACCAGTTGAGCACGACGTCGATCTCCCGAGCCGGGGCCTCGGGGTTGGCGAACTGGATCAGGAACCGCTGGGCTCCAGGGGCCACGTCGTAGAACACCTCGTCGTAGTAGTCCGATGGGCCCGTCGTCGCGAATAGCCGCTCGGGCGCCCCCTCGGGCCAACCGCCTCCACCTACGGGCTGGGCGAAAAGCGTGTCCCCCCGCCAGTAGAAGAGCTCGTCGCCCTCCTTGGACCACCGAGGCGACTCTCCTCCGGACGAGGTGACCTGCCGGGCGTCATCGGTGTCGGGGAAGGACGAGATCCAGATCTCATCGTCCACCATGTACGCGATCAGGGGCAACGCCGGGTGGAACGTGCCCTCGGCTTCGTCGGCCGGGCTCGCCGCCACCGTGACGGGATCGCCGGGATTGTCCACCTCGACCGCATACAGGTTGCGGTTGTCGTCGGGGCTGGACTCCTGGAATGCCAGCCATCGGCCATCCGCCGACCATGACGAGGGCCACACCTCGGACTCGCTCTCGTACAGGTGCTCCGGAGGCGGTCCGGGGACCGCGGGCCGGACGAAGAGGGAGTGGCGACTCCGCTCCGCGTGGCCATGGTGGGCAATGCGCTCCCCGTCGGGAGACCAAACCCCCATCCAATCCCAGCCCGGATCCGTAGTGAGCCGCTCCCGGTGTCCCGTGGCGGCGTCCACGATCCAGAGGTCCGCGTTCTCCACGTCGTAGATCCAGGTGGCGAGGCGCGTGCCGTCGGGAGAGAGGCGCACGGCGCCCGACGTTGCCGCCTCCCCCACCTGGGCTCCGATACGCCCGGACCGGTCCACCCAGTGGAGCGTGTGGTTGACGGCGTTGGATCCCCGGACAAACACCGCAGTTCCCGCCTCGGAGACCGCGTAGGAGGAAGCTCCCCCTGCCCACGACGCCGTGCGCACGCCCTGCTCGACGGGGAAAGCCGCCCCCGTCGGCACAGCCCGGGACAGGTCGAAGGGCACGGCAAAGAGCGTGCCCCGTGCGTCCACGTACAACACGTGCCCCGTCGCCACGTACCGCCCATAGTGGGCGTTCTCCGCCACGGTGACGGTGGTGCCGGTCTCCAGGTCGTGGGCCACCACCCTGGTGTCCACCCACAGGCCCGAGGGGCCGACCAGGGAGAAGATGAGCAGGTCCCCGTCCCGGGTGAGCTGGGGCCAGGCGATCTGCGTGGCGCCTTCAGCCAGCTCCACGGGCAGGCGTTCGGGCTCACCGCCGTCCTCGTGCACTCGCCAGATCCCGGTGCTTCCCCCGAAGGGGGCGTAGGTCAGGTACCCGGACTCGTGCCAGCTCACCGACGCATTGAATGCCGTGCCTGTCACGCCGGCGATGGAGAGCACCGGCCCTCCCTCGGTTGGGATCCTGTAGAGGCGGTCGTCCCGGGAGAACACCACCCAACGCCCGTCGGGCGAGAACACCGGGCTCGCTCCCCCCTCCGCCCCAAGGAGGACCCTGCTCTCTCCCGTCTCGAGGCTGTGCACGTGCAACCGGTCCTCGGTGACGTAGGCTATGAGGCGCCCGTCCCGGGAGACGTCCAGGTTCGCCTCCTCGCCTCCACTCATGGCGTGCCCGGTGGGGACGGGAACCGTGAAGCGTGTCACTTCGGTCGGCGGCGCAGCCCGGGGCCTGAGCCAGCCCCACGCCGCGACGGCCAGGGCGAGCGCGAGGGCGCCATGCACCGGGGCGAATCGGGCACCGGGTCGCACGCCGCCCGCGACGCGCCCCCGGAAGCCGACGCCCACGTCCCAGTCCACCTCTCCCCGCCCAGCCAAAGCGTCGCGCACCTCCCCGGCGTTGCGGAACCGGTCGGCCGGAAGCCGGGCGATGGCCTTCTCAGCGATGCGCGCCACCCGGAGCGGAACCGTATCCCTGAGTTCCGTCACAGGCCGCGGCTGCTGGGTGAGCACGCTGGCCAGGATGGCCTGCGCCGTGCTGCCCGTGTGGGGCGGCTGCCCGGTGAGCATCTCGTACAGCAGGCACCCCAGGGCATAGATGTCGGTGCGCCCGTCCACCACTCGGTCCCCCGTCGCCTGCTCGGGACTCATGTACGACGGTGTGCCCAGGCTCAGCCCCGTCTCAGTGAGGCGCGCCGCTCCACCGGCGCTCACCGCCAGCGCGATGCCGAAGTCCGCCACCAGGGCACGTCCCTCTAGGAGGAGCACGTTCTCCGGCTTGACATCCCGATGGATGACGTCACGTCGGTGCGCGTAGTCAAGCGCCTCGGCCACCTCGCCGGCGATCTGCACCGCCTCGTCGACGGGAAGCTGCTTCTCACGATCCAGCCTCTCCCGGAGCGACTCCCCCTCCACGTACGGCATCACGTAGAAGAGGAAGCCGTCCGCCTCCCCCGAGTCGAAGAGCGGGAGGACGTGGGGATGCTGCAGATTCGCGGTCGTCTTGATCTCCGCCAGGAAGCGCTCGGCGCCCACCACCGCCGCCAGCTCGGGCTTGAGCACCTTCAGAGCGACCTTGCGCTCGTGCCGAAGGTCGTCGGCCAGGTAGACCGTGGCCATGCCACCCTCACCGAGTTGGCGCTCGATACGGTAACGGCCTTCGAGGGCAACGGTCAGGCGGGCAGGCAGATCAGGCATGCGAGCCAAGATGCGGACGGGCCCCTCCTACGGCCAGGCGATCACCGCAACTCGACCATCCGCCTGCGCGACGAGAAGCTCGGGCCCACGGGAGGTGATGCCCACCGGCTGCTCGAGCCCCGGCACCGCGTACGCCGCGGTGACCGTTCGTGACCCCAGATCCACGACGAGGATCGAGGAGTACGTGGCGCTCACGGCGTAGAGCATGCCGTCGACCACTTCGGCTCCCGAGACGACGTACTCCGCCAGGGATCGGTCGGGGCCGGCGAGGGTGAGGTCCGGTGAGAGGCGAGGTAGGAACTCCGACGAGAGGACCAGATCCGACCTGTCGAAGCGGGAGATCACCATGCGCCGGTGCCGCGGCGAAGGGACGCTCACCGTGACCAGCTCATCGGCGTCCCGGTCGTACGCCGCCGAGAGGACGTACATCTGCCTGGCCCGCACCGTCGCCAGCCGGGAGCGCCTCAGCTCGGTGATGCCTCCGGTGGTCGACCGGAAGTGCCTCCACTCGTAGTCCTCATCCGTGCGGGGGTCGGACCGCAGCAGCACGTAGCTCTTGTTCGTGGACACCCCGACCACGGTGTCGCCGATGAACGCCGTCCCTGCCAGCGCCGTGAGCTCCACCGCGAAGTGGGGATCCAGCGTCACCCCGTGCTCCACGCGCGACAGCGAGCCGTCCAGCACGTGGACGCCGTGCTGGTCGGTGACGGCCAGGAATCGACCGGTGGCGGGGTCGTGCGCCAGACCGGTGAGGGTCCCCTCGAGGTCGGCGGTCACGCTTTCCCACCGCAGGATGGGCAGGCTCGGCACACCGGCGAGCGGCGCCCTCGCTGGGTCGGCGTCGACCTCGACACCGGCGGGGTCCGGAACGGGTATGGACCACGACCCACGCAGCGAGATCGCTCCGCCCAACTCGTCGTCCGGGAGCCAGACCCAGCGGCGGGGATTCCAGGAGAACCGGAGGGGGTCGGTCTGACCCATGAAGGGAGGCGGTCCCGTGGTGATGAACGCCTGCAGCGCGTTGGTGGCCATCACCGCGATGAAGAAGCCCGCGGCGAAGCGTCCGGTCCTGCTCAGCTCGCGTGTGCCGGACTCGACGGTCTCCTCCCGGAGGAGCAGCAGGAGGACCGCCAGGACGGCCAGCACCACCCAGTGAATAACCCAAGCCCAGACATAGGTGTGGGCTCCGAGATAGGCCGCGGCGAAGCCCTGGCCCACGTCCCGGGCCAGGTGGAGCGACGAGTGACGGGTGGCCATGTGGAGACCCCAGATCCCCAGGAGCACCACCGTGCCCAGATAGCGGGGCCTGGGCCCATACCGGAGCACGAAGATCCCCGCCAGGGCCATGAGGGCCATGGATGCCCGCTGGGACCAGCACAGGATGCAGGGCGTCTCCCCGAAGGCCACGCCGAGGACCACCGCGCCGCCCACGGGGCCGGCCGTGAGAAGCACCACCGCCCAGGCGAGGACCGCACGGAGCCGGGCCTCCGACACGGCGATCACAGGTTCACCCTGGGGATGAGGGAGGTGTGAGTCCCGATGAGGAAGAGCAGGGCCATGAGGACGCAGCTCACGATCATCAGGCGGAACGCCAGCCGCTCGCGCTCGGGCCGGCGCCACACCAGCCACGCTGCGCAGAGGATGATCAGGAAGTTCAGGAACTCCATGACGCTCGAGTCTCCGGATTGGAGTGCCATGCCAAGGCAGGTGCGCTGAAAGCTAGGCGGAGAACGGCGCCGGCGCATGGAGGGGCGCTGACGACGACACTCGGACCCTTGGCCATGGACATTCCCGCCCTCGGCGGCTTCCGGCGCCCCCTTCGCAGCTCCCTACCCAAGAACCTTGACGCTGCCGACGGGGGTCTTGATCATTCCTGTATCCTGCCCCGACGGCCCGCGCCCGCGGGCCCGCCGATCCATTCACCGGGATCCTGCCCCGCCTGCCTCAGGCGGGTGCCCATAGTCGGCGAATACCATGAACAACACGCTGTCGGCCTGTCGCCGCCGCGGGGTTGGTGTGTGGTGTCGAGGCGTAGGCGTCGTGATGCTCGCAGCGCTTGCGTCGGCCACCTCCCCTCCCCTGGCGGCTCAACCGAGTAGCATCGGTGGCACCGTCGTCGCCGCCGAGACCCTCCGGCCCCTACCCGATGTGTCCATCCAGGTCGTGGGCATGGGTCAGGGAGCCTTCACCAACCAACTGGGGCGATTCCTCATCGTCGGCATCACCGGCACCGAGGTCACGCTCAACCTGTCCCTCATCGGATACGCCACGACGACCGTGACCGTCGAGGTCGGCCGCATGGACCTGCAGCTCGAGATGCGGGTGTCCGCCATCGAGCTCGATCGCCTGGTCGTCACCGGGACTCCGGGCGCCCAGGTCAAGCGCGCCCTCGGAAACACGGTGACCACCCTCGACGCGGCACTGATCACCGAGGTCTCACCCGTGAACAACCTCAGCGACCTCCTGAACGGTCGAGCCCCCGGGGTGGCCATCATCAACACCACCGGGATGTTGGGCGGCGGGAACCGGGTCCGGGTGCGAGGCGCGAGCAGCTTCTCCCTCTCGAACGAGCCCCTCATCTACATCGACGGGGTGCGGGTGAACAACGACCAGGCCACGGGACCCGTGAATCAGGCCTTCGGATCACGCAGCATCTCCCGTTGGAACGACCTGAATCCCGAGGACATCGAGAGCATCGAGATCATCAAAGGCCCGGCGGCCGCCACGCTCTACGGGACCGAGGCGTCCAACGGCGTCGTGCAGATCATCACCAAGCGCGGCCGGGCGGGGGCGCCGCGCTTCGACATGACCGTGAAGCAGGGAGCGCTGTGGTTCTCCAACCCGCAGGACCGCCTCTGGGTGAACTACTACGACGTCGGGGGCGACGGCACCGTGGAGTCCCTCGACCTGGTCGAGCTCGAGGAGTCACGGGGCAACCAGATCTGGCGCACGGGCCACAGTCAGCAGTACGACCTGTCCGTGTCCGGCGGCGTTGACCTGGTCCGGTATTTCCTGTCGGGCAACTTCGAGGACAGCCAGGGTGTCGACCGGGACAACGAAGTCGAGAAGTGGGGCGTGCGGGCCAACGTGACGGTTACGCCCAGTGACAAGTGGGACTTCCGCACCAACCTGGGCTATACCACGGGGCGCACCAACCTCGCCCTGGAGGCGGGAGGCGGTGGAGCGACCTGGTCCACGTACTTCGCGCGGCCCGACCGGGTCGACACGCCCCGTCGGGGGTTCTGGAGCGGAACGCCCGAGACGTACGCGGCCCTGTGGGATTCGTGGCAGGATCTGGACCGGACCACCACCGGCTTCACCCTCAACCACCGGCCCACGTCGTTCTTCTCCCAGCGCTTGACGGCGGGGTGGGACCGTACCCGGGAGCAGGACAACGAGATCATGTACCACGACGAGGAGTGGCTCTACTTCTTCTCGTTCGCGGACCGGGGCTACCGGGAGACGCGTGAGCGAAACGTGGACTACACCACGGTGGACTACGCGGCGACCCTCGAGCTTCCCATCTCCGACGATCTCGAGTCCGCGACCTCGGTCGGCGGCCAGTTCTACAGACGCTTCAGTCAGCTCGTCTACGCCTACGGCGAGGCCTTCCCCACGCCGGGCCTGACGAGCATCCGGGCCACCACGCAGAACCGGACCTCGGACGAGACCTCCGTGGAGAACACCACCGTGGGTCTGTACGTCCAGGAACAGCTCTCGTGGAAGAACAGGGTCTTCCTCACCGCCGCCCTCCGTGGTGACGACAACAGCGCCTTCGGCGTGGACTACGACTTCGTCACCTACCCGAAGGTGAGCGCCTCGTGGGTGCTCTCGGAAGAGCCGTTCTGGAATTTCGACCTGTTCAACACGGTCAAGCTCAGGGCCGCGTACGGGGAGTCGGGACAGCAACCCGACGCCTTCGTGGCCATCCGCACCCTGGAGCCCGTTCCGGGACCCGACAACGTGGGGACGGTGACGCCGGACAACCTGGGCAACCCGGATCTCGGGCCCGAGCGGGGTACCGAGATCGAGCTCGGCTTCGACGCCGGGCTCCTGGACAATCGTCTCGGGGTGGAGCTCACCTACTACTACCAGAAAACCAAGGACGCCATCCTCCTCCGGGAGATTGCTCCGTCAACGGGCTTCTCGGGTGACCAGTGGGTCAACGCCGGCGAGATCAAGAACGCCGGGCTGGAGCTTCTGGTGCGAGGCACGCCCTGGCAGACGGACCGGCACTCCCTGGACCTCAGTTTCACCCTGAGCACCAACGACAACGAGGTGCTGAGCCTGGGTGACGTCACCGACGAGGACTTCATCAGCCCCGGTCGCTATCTGCGCCATCAGATCGGGTATCCGGTGGGCTCGTGGTTCAGCCGCCGGGTGGTGAGCGCCCAGCTCGACGCCAACGGCATCGCGACGAATCTGCGATGCGATGACGGCAACGGCGGCGCCATGGCGTGTGCCGACGCCCCCGAAGTGTACCTGGGCCGTACGGTACCATCCACGGAGGGTGGTCTGGGCACCACGTTGACGCTGTTCAACAACTTCCGCATCGCCGCGCACCTCGACTTCAAGACCGGCTTCTCCAAGCTGGACGGGAACTACCGGGTGCGGTGCTTCTTCTTCTCTGAGTGCCGCGAGAACTGGTTCCCCGAGGAGTTCGACCCGGCCATGATCGCCGAGATCCAGGCGGCAGGGCCGTACGTCGACGTCCTCGTGGACGACGCCGATTTCCTGAAGCTGCGGGAGCTGTCCGTATCCTACGCGGTACCGCCCGAGTGGGCCGAGCGCATCGGCGCGTCGCGGGGCAGCATCACGCTGGCGGGTCGAAACCTGTACACGTGGACGAAGTTCATGGGCCTCGAGCCCGAGTCCACGTTCAACGGCGGGAGCCGCGGAGGCGCCTTCTCCTTGTGGGAGCAGAACGTCTTGCCCCAGCTCGCGCAGTTCGTCGCCACCATCCACGTCAGCTTCTGAGGAGGGCGACAATGTTTGCGATCATGAACACCGCGAGGAGACTCGCCTGCGCAGGCACCCTTCTCACGGCGGCGCTCCTGATTCCGAGCGGGTGCGGAGACCTGCTGGACGTCGAGCCGCCGGATCTCATCCCCGCCGAGGGACTGGCTATTCCCGGGAATGCGCAACTCCTGGTGAACGGTGCCATCGGCGACTTCGAGTGCGCGTTCGGCGCGTATGTCGCCCTGAGCGGCGTGATGGCCCACGAGATGCTCGACGCCACGCAGACGGCATCCCGTTGGCCCTACGACCGGCGCAACCTCACACCCCAGGACAGCTACGGGTACTTCGGATGCACGGCCCTGGGAGTCTACACCCCGCTGTCTACGGCCAGATGGTCGGCGGACTTCATCCTGGAGAACCTCCAGGGTTGGACCGACCAGGAGGTGGAGGGGCGTCAGAGGCTGGTGGCCCTTGCCGCTGCCTACTCCGGCTACTCGCACCTCCTGATGGCGGAGGGCTTCTGCTCCGTGGCCATCGACCTGTCGGCCGAGCTTTCGCCGCAGGAGGTGACCCAGCGCGCCATCGAGCGCTTCGACGTGGCGGTCCAGGCCGCCGGGGCCGCGGGTGCCAGCGACGTCCAGAACCTCGCCCGGGTGGGGAGGGCACGCGCCTACCTGGGGCTGGGTCAGACCGGGCCCGCGCTTCAGGACGCCCAGGCCGTGCCCGCGGACTTCGAGTGGGTCGCCACGGCCTCGGGAGATTTCTCCCGCCGGGCCAACCGGATCTTCGCCCAGAACGGCGAGGGAGGGACGGGGGGCACGGCCCTCTCCGTGGGTGAGGAATTCCGCGGGCTGACCTACGACGGGGTGCCGGATCCGAGAGTGCCGGTGTCGGACTTCATCCGGGTCAACACCGACGGCACCGACCTCTACTATCAACGGAAGTACACATCGCTGGACGACCCCCTCCCCGTCGCCACCGGCGACGAGGCCCGTCTCATCGTGGCCGAGATCCAGGGGGGGCAGACAGCGGTGGACATCATCAACGCACTCCACGCGCGCGCCGGGCTGGCTCCGTTCCCGGGCGGCACCGAAGCCGAGATCCAGGCCCACGTGCTCGAGGAGCGGCGGCGGGAGCTCTGGCTG
>JBDHGI010000011.1:0-37225 GCA_039589955.1 Gemmatimonadota bacterium
AGGCGGACCGCAATCCCGGACTCGCGGCACGACGCTTCCACCTGCCGTCCGAGGGTCGATGGCGGAATCTGGCGGACCTGTTCGAACGGGCGCATCTTCCGCCCTTCGCGTCACCGGCGGGCTCGCCACACACCCGGGATCGTCTCCATGCGTCTATCCAACTGGATCGCGTGCTCTGCGCTCCTGACCCTGGCGTGCACCCCGCCCACGCAGAGCAGAGCCTGGGAGTGCATCGCGCCCGCCAATGCCGGAGGAGGCTGGGATCGGACCTGCCGCTCGGTAGGACGCGTGATGACGGAGCTCGGCCTGTCGCCGGGGCCGATGCGCACCGTCAACATGCCCGGCGCGGGGGGCGGCGTGGCCTACGCCCACGCGGTGGCCCAACGGGCCGACGATCCCGGGCTCCTTGTGGCGGCGAGTCCGGGGACCACTCTGCTGTTGGCGCAGGGACAGTGGGGTAGCCTCACCGAGCACGACGTCCGCTGGCTGGGAGCCGTGGCCGCGGAGTACGGCGTTCTCGCCGTGGCGGGGGACGCCCCCTGGCAGACGCTCGGAGAGCTCCTGGATGCTTGGCGTGCCGAGCCCACGAGTATCGTGGTGAGCGGCGGAAGCGCCGCCGCCGGGCAGGATCACATGAAGGTCCTCCTCCTGGCAGAACGGGCCGGCATCGACCCCAGGAGCATCCGATACGTGCCCTTCGACGGCGGCGGCGAGGCCATGACCGCCCTCCTCGGGGGCTTCGTACAAGTGTTCAGTGGGGAGGTCTCGGAGATCGAGGGTCAAGTTCAGGCCGGGCGTATACGCCCGATTACGGTCATGGCGCCCCAGCGTCTCGGGGGTGTTCTGGCCGACGTGCCCACCGCCAGGGAGGCGGGCGTGGCGGTGGACTGGGTCACGTGGCGGGGCTTCTTCGTCCCGGGCGGGATCACCGACGGTCGGTACCGGGAGTGGGTGGACATCGTGCGCACTCTGGCGACCTCAGTGGAGTGGGGCGAGGCCCGCAAGACGAACCGGTACGAGCCCTACTTCATGGTGGGTGAGGAGTTCGACGCCTTCGTCAGGAACCAGGTTCGGGAGTTCCGGGAGATGTCCCGGGACATCGGAATCATAGGGTGAGTGCCCGCACTCGCACCGACCGGGTCGCCGGTATCGTCCTGGCCGCCCTGGGCGCTGTGGTCGCCGCCGAGGCCACCACCTTCGACGTGGCATTCCTCACGGACCCGGTGGGACCCAAAGCGCTGCCGCTGGTGGCCGCCACCATCTTCGCGATCACCGGCGTGTTCCTTCTGTTCCGCCCGGGCCTGTCGCCGGGCTGGCCGACGCGAACGGTGGCGCTTCGCATGGCGGGCGCTGCCGCCAGCTTCGTGGTCTACGCCGTCCTGTTGGCACCTCTCGGGTTCACGGTGTCCACGACCCTGTGCGTCGGATCCCTTTCCCTGCTCTTCGGAGGTCCGCCCGGCAGGAGCCTGGGGGCCGCGTGCCTCCTGTCGGTGGCGCTCTGGTACCTCTTCGTCTGGCTCCTGGGCCTGCCCCTTCCCATGGGAGCGCTGTGGACTCGTTGATGCACCTCATCGGGGGCTTCGCCGTCGCGCTGCAGCCTCTGAATGTCGCCCTGGCCCTGGGGGGAGTCCTGGTGGGCACCTTCGTGGGAATGCTGCCGGGCATCGGTCCCATCAACGCCATCGCGATTCTCATCCCCATCATATTTGCGGCGGGCGTGCCACCGGAGTCGGCCCTCATCCTGCTTGCGAGCATCTACTACGGCTCGCAGTACGGGAACTCCATCAGCACGATCCTGCTCAACGTCCCCGGGACCGCTTCCGCGGTGGTCACCGCGCTGGACGGTCATGCCATGACCCGGGCGGGGAGAGGTGGCCCAGCCCTCGCCATGGCCGCGGTCGCCTCCTTCTTCGGGGGGACCATCTCCATCCTGGGCCTGGCGCTCTTCGGGCCTCGCCTCTCCGATTGGGCCATCCGCTTCGGTCCCGCGGAGTACTTCGCGCTCATGGTGTTCGCCTTTGCGGCCCTGTCGAGCCTCACGGGAGGAAGCGTGGCGAAGGGGCTGGCCGCCACGGCCTTCGGCCTTCTTCTCGCCACCGTGGGCCTGGACCCACAGAGCGCCATACCCCGCTTCACCTTCGGCCAGATCAAGCTGCTCGACGGCATGGACTTCGTGGTGGTGACCATCGGTCTCTTCGCCATCAGCGAGGTCCTTCAGCTTCTGGAGGAGACCGACCGCGGCGAGGCCGTGGCGAGGGCCTATGGCCGTGTCATGGTCAGCCTCGGGGAGATCGTCTCGAGCCTGGGAACGATGCTCCGTGGAAGCGTGCTCGGCTTTCTGGTAGGCGTGCTGCCGGGCGCGGGTGGGACCATTGCGTCCTTCCTCGCCTACAGCACCGAGCAGCGGATCTCCGACCGGAATGGCACTTTCGGCAAGGGAGACATCCGGGGCGTGGCCGCTCCTGAGTCGGCGAACAACGCCGCGGCCAACGGTGCCATGATCCCCCTCCTCACCCTGGGAGTCCCGGGCAGTGGAACCACGGCCGTTCTTCTGGGCGCGCTCCTGGGGCTGGGCGTGACGCCGGGGCCCCTCCTGATCCGGGACGAGCCGGACCTTTTCTGGGGGCTGGCCGCATCCATGTACGTCGGCAATTTTTTCCTGTTGATCCTCAACCTCCCCCTTGTGGGACTCTTCGTGCGGGCCCTCAGGCTGCCCCGCTGGTTCCTCCTACCCGCCGTCGCCGCGCTGTCCTTCGTGGCGGTCTACGCCGTGAACCAGAGCTCCTTCGATCTCGTCCTGATGACCGGTTTCGGTGTCGTCGGCTATCTGATGCGCAAGACGGGCTTCCCCCTCGCCCCGGTGATCCTCGGCCTGGTTCTGGGGCCGCTCATGGAGAAGAGCCTACGCCGAGCCATGGCCCTGTCGGGAGGGAGCGGCGCCGTCCTCTTCGACAGCCCCATCGCGATGGTCCTTTGGGCGCTGGCCCTGGCCAGTCTGGTCGGACCTCCACTCATGTCCCGATGGCGTACCTGGCACGTTCCTTGATGGGCTGCTGAGGGCCCTCCCCGAGGAGGACACGTGCGCTTGCCCGAGCCGCTGGCCGCTCGCCTCCCGAAGAACCCGCGATGGTTCGGGGCCGCCGCCGTATTGGCGCTGACCACGGTGACGGTCGTCCTTCTCACGTGGAACAGAGACGGCTACCTCGACCCCGGACGCCCCGCGCTTGCTCCCGACGTCCTCCCCGAGGGGACCGCGCCGGCCTCGGTGTTCGCGACGCCGCTACGCCTACCGCTCGGGCTCCTGGTCGACATGCTCGAGGCCGCGGTGCCCACCAACCACGGCGATCTGTCTCGGCGCCACGACGTCGAGGATGGCGGCAGGACAGACATCGCTTTCCACCTGCAGCGGGGACCGTTTCGCGCCACGCTCGACGACAACGTCGCGACGGTGCGCGCGACCATTCGGTACGCCCTGCGGGCCTTCTACGACCCCCCTGTCCTGCCGGAGATAAGCGGCTCGTGCGGAACGGAGGGCGATGCCCGACGACCTCGCCTGAATGTGGCGATCGCCGCGCCCATCGCCGTCGACCACGAGTGGATCCTGCGCACCGACGCGCGCGTGGTGGGGGTCGCGCCTGCCTCCGACAGTCCCCGGGATAGGTGCAGGGTGACGTTCCTGAACCTCGACGTCACCGACAGGATCGTGGAGGCGGCGAGCGCGTTCCTCGGCGAGCACGTCGACGAGATCGATTCCCTGGCGGCGGAGGTCGACATCCGCTCGAGCGTCCAGGGGTGGTGGGGAACCCTGCAGGAGCCCATCCAACTCACCGACTCACTCTGGCTCGCCATGCGTCCCGAAGCGGTGCGACGCGGACCGGTGCGGGGCTTCGGCGACTCCCTCGACATCGGCTTGGCCCTCCAGGCGAGGCCCGTCGTGAGCTACGGCGAACGACCACCACCGCTGCTTCGTCCCCTTCCACCGCTCGACACGGGGCACGTGCGCGAAGGTCTCGACCTGCTCGTGGAGGCGAGGCTGGAGTACGACGCGGCCAGCGGGCTCGTGTCGGGGCAGCTCGGCGGTCGGACCTTCGATCACGACGGCCGTCGGTTCCAGCTGGATTCGTTGAGAGTCTTCGGGATCGGCGCTCGGCGCCTCGCAGTCGAGGTGCACCTCTCGGGCGACGTATCGGCCAGGCTGTTCCTCGTCGGCACGCCCACCATCGACACGATCACGGGCAAGATCTCCGTTCCGGATCTCGACTTCGACGTGGCCACCAGGGACGTGGTCCTCGCCGCCGTGTCCTGGCTGAGAGCCGGCGAGCTGAGGGACCTACTCCGTGAGCGTGCCAGCTGGCCCGCCGGACCCGCCGTGGAGTGGGTCACGCAATGGATCGTCACAGGCTTGAACCGGGACCTGTCGGGCAACCTGCGCGTGGAGGGCGAGGTGGATGCGGTGCGCATCCTGAGCGCTCACGCCCTCAAGGAAGTCCTCCTGGTGCAAGTCGGCGTGGGTGGCTCAGCCCGGCTGTTCGTGACCGGGGCTACAGAGTCAAGCCGACTGCCATTCGTCTCCGGCGTGCGCTCCCGCTGACGGCCCCTCAGTGGAGAAGCCGCACGAAGCACCGACGGTCGGCACACTACTTGCTGCGCGTCCCATGGCGCCCCCAAGGCGATCACGACGCACCGAGAGGTCCTCATGAAGCGTATTTCGCTCTGCTCGCTCGGCCTGATGCTCCTGCTCCCGATGACCGTCCAGGCCCAGCCGCGCTGGGACGCTCCTTCATTCATGCGACCGGGTTCCCCCTCCGGTCTGACGCTCGCCATCATCGACACCGACCCCGGCGCGGGCATCGGCGTGCTCGCTCTCTGGCGCGGCGCGGCGGCACCCACGGGCATCGGTTTCCGAGCGGGCATCACCGAGGCACCCGCCGACGAGGTCGCGGGGTTGATCGGCATCGACATCTCCGGATCGCTTTCGGGGCCCGTGGCGTCGGGCCAGCCGGAGGTTCTCTGGTGGACTGGCGCCGGAGTGGGACTCGGCAACGATGTCTCCGCCTCGTTCCCGCTGGGGCTGGTGTTCGGCTGGACCGCCCAGGACGAGGGAGTCTCCTTCATGCCCTACGCCGGAGGTCACGTGGTCCTGGACATCCTATCCGGTCCGGGCGACGATCTGGACCTCGACGGTGTGGTGGATCTCGGGCTCGACCTCGCGTTCTCCCGCGGCTGGGTCATGCGGTTCGGGGCCGGCCTGGGCGGCCGAGAGTCGGTGGGCTTCGGCGTGCGAATCCCTCGGTAGCTGCCCCTCCGGGAAAAGGCGAGCGCCGCCCCACCCGCAGGCGGGACGGCGCTCGATCCTCTGCGGCCCCGGTGCTGCCTCAGTAGCCCGGGTTCTGCGTCAGGTTGGGCGCCACGTCCATCTCGGATATGGGGATGGGCCAGAGCGCCTCGTGGGCCTGGAAGTTCGACCCCAGGTGGGCGGCGGCCCGCCCGGTCCGCACGAGGTCGAACCAGTATTCTCCCTCGAAGGCCAGCTCCAGGCGCCGCTCCAGGAAGATCGCGTCGAGGACCTCCTGCTGGGTCGCCAGGGCCCCGTAGGGTGGTACGCCCGCACGGCTCCGGATGTCGTTCACGTAGCCCACCGCCTCGGTCAGGTTGGCGGCGCCTCCCTGCTGCGCCAGCGCTTCCGCGAGGACGAGGAGCACGTCACCGTAGCGGACGACGTGCAGGTCCTCCGATCCCAGCGTGGTGGGGAACTTCACCACCTGGATCCCGTCGGAGCGGGTGCCATCGAAGTCCACGTCCCACCGTGCGTCGCCGGCGGGGAATAGCCCGTAGATGTCCTCGGTGGCCCCGATCTCGAATCGGCCGTCGTACTGGTAGTAGTATCCCAGGTTGTTGAAGTCGGTCGCCGTGAAGGTGACCCGGAACACGTCCTCCGACGTGGGATCTCCCTCATCGGTGAAGAGGCGTCCGTAGCTGGAGGACAGCGCGTACTCGCCGCTCGTGACCAGGCGCCGGGCCTGTGCCGCTGCAGTGCTCCAGTTCTGCTGGTACAGCGCCGCCCGGGCGCGGAGCGCCCAGATGAAGCCGGGCGTCACAAAGGTGCGGTCGTCGTTCCCCATCCCAGCCAGGAGGGCCTCCGCCTGAGCCAGGTCCGCCTCGATCTGGCCATACACGGTGGTCGCCGAGGCGCGGGAAACCTGCGCGGCCTCTTCCAGCGAGGCCGGCGGCTCCAGGACGAGGGGCACGTCGCCCCACGCGCGCACCAGGTTGAAGTAGTGGAGGGCCCTCAGGGCGTACGCCTGGCCCAGGATCTCGTCTGCCGCTCCGGGATCGATGTCGGTGATCTGCGGAACCTTCTGGATGAGGAGGTTCGCCCTGTTGATACCGTTGTAGAGCACGGTCCAGATGCCCGTGATGGTGGACATGTCCGGCCGCATGAACAGCAGGTCGGCGTCGGCGTAGCCCTCGAAGGTTCCGGTGTGCTCCACGTTGTCCGTGAGCGTCTCGCTCCACATCACGTAGGAGCCCCCGTAGTAGGAGCCTCCCTGAAGCGCGCTGTAAGCGCCCACCAGCGCAGCCCGCGCGCTGGTCTCGTCGACGATCGCGATGTCCTCGGAGATCTCGTCTACGGGGCTCACGTTGAGCAGGTCGTCGCTGCACGCCCCCAGGATCACCGCGAGGAGGAGCGCAGGTACCATTCTCTTGCTAGTCATGGTCTTTCTCCTTTCCTCACCAGATGCCCTGGAAGCCGATGGTGAACGTGCGCGCCAATGGGTACGCGTAGAAGTCCACGCCCAGCGCACCCGACGTGGCGCTGGATCCGGCGCTGTTCAGGTCCGGCGCGAAGCCCGCGTAGTCCGTCCACGTGTACAGGTTCTTCCCGGCGACGTAGATGCGGGCGCTGGTGGCCTTCAGCCTCGCCGCGACTGCTTCCGGCAAGCGGTAGCCCACGGTCACTTCGCCGAGGCGCACGTACGAGGCGTCCTCCATCCAGCGGCTGGACGAGTAGCGCGCCCCCGACTCCCCGAAGTAGCTGGGTCGGGGCTGCGAGGCGTCGGGGTTGTCCGGTGTCCAATAGTCGTCCAGGACGTCCCGGAACTTGTTGTCGTAGAAATACCCGCCGTCGTCGGAGAACTCCCGCATGGCGTTGTAGATCTCCGCCCCCCAGCTGTACTCGACGAAAGCCGTCAGGTCGAAGCCCCTCCACCGCAGCGCGTTCCGCAATCCCCCGTAGTAGTCGGGATGGGGGCTCCCGATGATCATCCGGTCCTCGGCGCTGGGATCCGTGGTCGTGCCGACGCGGTTGCCGTCGGCGTCCAGGTCGGTGTACAGCGCGTCCCCCGTCGTCGGGTCCACGCCTTCATATTGGTAGGCGTAGAAGGCTCCCAGGGGCTGGCCCTCCTCCACGCGGTTGTACCACCACGCCATGAAGGGCTCACCGGGTTGGTCAGGATCCACCGAGTAGAGCTTGGTGACTTCGTTGACGTTGTGAGTGATGCTGAAGTCCGACGTCCACTCGAGATCACCCTGGAAGTTCACCGTGCTCACGGCCAGCTCCCAACCCCGGTTCTCGATTCCGCCAACGTTGGCCAGCACCGAGGTGAATCCCGACGTGGCCGTGATGGGACGGCTGAGAAGAAGATCCTCGGTGGCCTTGCTGTAGAACTCACCCACCAGGCCCAGCCGGTCGTCCAGGAAGGACATGTCCACGCCGATGTTCCACTCCCGGGTGGTCTCCCACTTGAGCGCGGCGTTGGCCAGGTTGCTGGGCGCCGTGCCGGGGATGTCTCCGTAGTTGGACGTTCCGAACAGGCCCAGGAACTGGAAGTCGCCGATGGCCTCGTTGCCCGTCTCCCCCCAGCTCGCCCGCAGCTTGAGGTCGGAAAACAGGCCCTGGTCCTGCATGAACGATTCGTTGGACACTACCCACGCCAGAGACACCGCCGGGAACACGCCGTACTTGTTGTCCGGACCGAACCGGGACGAGCCGTCCCGCCGGATGCTGGCATTGAGGATGTAACGGCCGTCGTAACCGTAGGTGGCCCGACCGAAGTACGAGATGAGATTGTTCTCCCACGAGGTACCGTCGTAGTCGGTGACCCGCGCGGCATTGGTGGGCCAGTGAAGGTCCGGGCTGGTGAAGCCCTCCCCCCGAACGAAGCTCAGCTCCCGGTCGTTGACCTCCACGCTCCCCCCCGCGGTGAGGGAGATCTCGTGGGCGCCGTAGTACCGGTCGCCGGTGAGGAAGCCCTCGGCCAGGTACCGACGGCCCTGGGAGTTCCCGATCTGCGCCACGCCGTCCACGCCCGAGGAGTACGTCAGGGGGACCTGGGAAGACTGGTACTCGTACTCCCGGAGACTCAAGATGTCGAAGCCCACCCGCCCCGTGGCGCGGAGCGAGGGCAGCGCGGAGTACGTCGCCGTGACGTTGCCGAAGCTGCGCAGCGTCCGGGCCTCCACGTCGTTGTCCAGCCCCACACCTACGGGGTTGGCGTACGATGCCACTCCCGCCCATCCGCCTTCGTCGTCGTAGATGGGCGCCCAGGGCTCGTTGGCGATGGCGTTGGTCACCGCGCTCTCGATGGAGTTGTCCGACTCGATGCGGTCGTTCTTCTCCTGGGACAACGCCAGCGACGCCGTGAGGCTGAAGCGATCCGACGCCTGGAAGTCCAGGTTCACACGTCCCGACGCGCGGGCGTAGGACGAGCCGATGACCACCCCCTCCTGGTCGAAGTAGGACCCAGACACCAGGTACTTGAAGCGGTTGCCCCCGCCGCTCATGGAGAGCTGGGTGTTGCTGATGGGCGCCGTGCGCAGCACCGCGTCGATCCAGTCGGTGTCGATGGTCGGGTCGATGCCCAGCCAGTCGAACTCCTCCTGGATCTCGGCCTCGGTGTAGCCATCGAACCGCATGGCCGCGCCAAAGTAGTCCATCCACTCCTGCGTGTTCAGCATGTCCACCTTCTTGGACGCCTCCTGGCGGCCCACGGACGTGTTGAACTCGAAGCGTGGGATGCCCGGTTCACCTTCACCCGCGCTGACCATGCCGCGCTTCGTGGTGATCATGATGACACCATTGGAGCCCCGGGAGCCGTAGATCGCGGCGGCGGCGGCGTCCTTGAGGATGCTCACCGACTCGATCTCGTCGGGGTTCAGCCCCGTGATGGCCGAGAGATCCTGTCCCCCCAGCCCGAGCTGCCCGAAGTCCTCCCGGAAGATGGGCATGCCGTCCACGACGTAGAGGGGCTGGGCGCTGGCGGTGATGGACGAGGACCCCCGGACCCGCACGGTGATCCCGTTGCCGGGGTTGCCGGCGTTCTGGACGACCTGCACGCCCGGCGCCTTGCCGAGAAGCGCCGCGTCCAGGCTGGCCACCGCCGGGTTCTGCAGGTCCAACGATCGAACGGTGCTGATGGCGCTGCTCACCTCCCTGCGCGTCTGCTGCGCATAGCCGGTCGCGACCAACTCCTCGAGCTCGATGGCGCTGACGCCCATCTGGAAGTTCACGGTCTGGGTCTCACCAAGAGCGACCTCGACCGTGGCCGACTGCGTGGCGTAGCCGATGAACTCCACCCTGATCTCGATCCGCCCTTCCGGCACGGACGTCAGCAGGTACTGACCCGTCGCGTTGGAGAGCGTCCCGATCCCGGTCCCACGAACCGAGATCTGAGCGCCCGCAATGGGCTGTCCGGTTTCAATCGCAGTGACGGCTCCTCGAACGGCTCGGTTCTGGGCGAGGAGGTGCTGTGGCACCCCCAAAAGCACCAGAACCGTCGTGGCGAGGAAGGTCCTGCGGAGCACACTCATTTGCATGACATAGCCCCTTGATGAATGAGGACCGTAGCTATAGCGGACGAGAGGGAGGGGATCGCCACGGGCAGGCGTGCCTGGCTGCATACGCATCTAGCTGAAGCCACTCGTTCCCCTTCTTCCCAGTCCACCCGGCGGCTCCTTGCCGCCGACTCCAGTTCTGCCTCGGGCATGGGAGGGTGCGCTGGCGCTCCGCGTGCGACAGTGTGGCTGCCGTGCCCATCGAGGCGGCACCAGTGATGAAATACGGTAGCACGATTCCGGCCTTTCGCACAGCCGTCTCGGACCTCTCATCCGCTTCCGGCAGCATGTCTTACTTGATTCCTGTTATCATCGGCCAACGTCGGGTGGTGGCCGCGAGCCACGGGATGGGTGCTCCTCGCCGTCGCCGCGGCTCTACTTGTGCTCCTGGGCGGTCCTTCGGCCCCGTCCTGGACCACACAGCTCCTCACGCTCACGACGCTGGTGGTGCGGATCCTGGCGTGCGGCGTGGGATTGGCGCGAGGCAGCTACGACGAGGGGGGGAAGGCCACCGCGTAGCGCCGAGAAGTCCGCCCGACTCGGCCCTGTGCTTGCCCCGCCTCCATCCTCGTCCTACCGTGCCACCCCCACACGCAGGGGGTGCGACATCCCCTGCGGTGCGGTCTTCAGGGTACGGCAGAACACTCCCGCAGGCGTCTCATGCTTCGTCGCTCATTCCTACTCGGAGTGCTCGCCCTCGTTGGCCTGACAGCCGGCCTCGTGCCGCTCCACGGCCAGGCGTCCGGTGACGTTCCCGCCGAGCGCCTCGCGGCCCGGGAGCGGTACCGTGACGACCGGTTCGGCATGTTCATCCACTGGGGCGTCTACAGCCAGCTGGGTGCCGGCGAGTGGGTCATGCAGACGCGGGGCCTCACCGTCGACGAGTACGAGTGGCTCGCGTCGGGCTTCGATCCGGTCCGCTTCGACGCACGGGAATGGGTTGAGATCGCCAGGGCCGCGGGCATGCGCTTCATCACCATCACCGCCCGGCACCACGACGGGTTCTCCATGTTCGACACGGACGCCACGGACTACGACATCGTCGACTGGGCCAGGTACGGGCGGGACCCACTGGCCGAGCTTGCGCAGGCGTCACGCGAGGTGGGCATCCAGCTGTTCTTCTACTATTCGCAGTTGGATTGGCACCATCCTGACTACTATCCCCGGGGCAACACCGGCCGCGCCACCGGGCGGCCCGATTCCGGGGACTGGGCCGCGTACCTCGCCTTCATGAACCGCCAGCTGGAGGAGCTCCTTACCCGATACGGGCCCGTGGGCGGGATCTGGTTCGACGGCATGTGGGACAAGCCCGAGGCCGAGTGGCGTCTGGAAGAGACCTACGCACTCGTCCACCGTCTCCAGCCTGCGGCCCTCATCATTCCCAACCATCATCAGGACCCGCTGCCTGGAGAGGACGTGCAGACCTTCGAGCAGGATCTGCCGGGATCCAACTCCGCCGGATGGAACACCGCGGAGATCGGCGACCTCCCCCTGGAGACGTCTCTGACCATGAACGGGTCCTGGGGCTTCAACATCACCGACCGGAGGTGGAAGTCCGTCCGGGAGCTCATCCACTACCTGGTTCGGGCCGCGGGGGCCGACGCGAACCTCCTCCTCAACGTGGGTCCACGTCCCGACGGCACGATTCAACCCGAGGCGGTTGAGCGGCTGCGCAGCATCGGTGAGTGGCTGGAAACCCACGGAGAGTCCGTCTACGGGACCCGCGGCGGCCCGATCCCTCCTCGAGCGTGGGGCGTCACCACTCAGGCAGGGAATCGGGTGTACGTTCACGTCCTGGATTGGCCGGACGCCGTTCTGAGCATCGCGGCGCTGGATGCTCCCGTCTCGGCGGCCTGGATGCTCGCCACCGGCGAGGCTGTGCGGTTCGTCCAGACGGCGGACGGCGTGACCCTTTCCCTACCCGAGGGCGGAGGGGAGGCGCCGGACCGGGTGGTGGTCCTCGAGGTCACCAGATGAAGCCGGGAGCCGCCCGGGATGGCGCGCTTCCCCTCGACGGCATCCGGGTGGTGGACCTGACGCAGGTCATGGCCGGTCCGTTCTGTACCCTCCTTCTGGCCGACCTGGGAGCCGACGTCATCAAGGTGGAGCCACCCGGCGGCGGTGATCTGTCACGATCGATGGGAGGCGAGGGCCTGCGCATGAAAGGGAAGGACAACGCGCCCTTCCTGGCCCTGAACCGCAACAAGCGGAGCGTCGTCCTCGATCTCAAGGACCCGGAGGATCTCTTGGCCTTCCGTGCCCTGGCCCGGACGGCCGACGTGGTGGTTGAGAACTTCCGACCGGGTGTGACGGCTCGCCTGGAGGTGGACTACCAAACGCTGGCGGAAGCCAACCCCCGCCTCGTGTACGCCAGCATCTCCGGCTTCGGTCAGTCGGGCCCCTACGCCCACAGGCCGGGGTTCGACCTCATCGCCCAGGCCATGTCGGGCATCCTGAGCGTCACAGGAATGCCCGGCAGCGAGCCGGTGAAGTGCGGCGTCCCCATCTCGGACCTGGCGGCCGGTCTCTATTGCGCGGCGGGCGTGATGGCGGCGCTCCTCGCTCGGGCACGAACGGGGCGGGGCCAGCACGTGGAGACGTCCCTCTTCGAGGCGGCGCTGGGCTTCTCCGTTTGGGAGACCACGGAATACTGGGCCACCGGCGAGGTCCCCCACGGCTGGGGCTCTGCGCACAGGCTCAACGCGCCCTACCAGGCCTTCCGCACCGGAGAGGGCTCGCTGGTCCTGGCGGCTCTTACACCCCGCCAGTGGACCGACCTGTGCGCCGCTCTGGGCCGCTCCGATCTGGAGGCGGACGATCGCTTCGCGTCCAACGAAGGGCGCATGGCCAACCTCACCGACCTGGTGGAGGAGATCGAGGAGGCCCTGGCCAGCGCACCGGCGGATGTCTGGGTGGAGCGCCTTCTCGAGGCCGGCGTCCCCGCGGGTCCGCTGCTGGACTATGCCCAGGTCGTCGCCGACCCCCACACCCGGGCCCGGCGCATGGTGGAAGAGGTGGACCACCCGGTGGAGGGTCGCGTTCCCACCCTCGGCTTCCCGCTGAAGATGACCCGGACGCCCCTTCGGGTGCGCAGGCCACCCCCGCTCCTGGGCGAGCATACCGACGAGTTGCTGGAGGAAGTGGGAGTCCACCAGCCGCGGGAGGAGGGAGAGTGAGCGCCGCCGAAGGCACCGTCCGTCTGGAGCGACGCGGGGCCGTGGCCTGGGTCACCTTCGACCGACCCCAGGCCCGCAACGCCATGACCATGGAGATGTACGCCAGCCTCCGGGGCCACCTTCGCAGGGTGGCGGGAGCCGAGGGCCTCCGTGCCGTTGTGCTGCGCGGCGCGGGAGGCTCCTTCGTGGCCGGGACCGACATCGCTCACTTCGAGGGGTTCGACTCTTCGGAGGACGGCGTGGCCTACGAGCGGGCCATGGAGGACGTAATCCGGACCCTGGAGTCGCTCCCGGTGCCGACGGTCGCCCTGGTGGAGGGTGCGGCCGTGGGCGGCGGCTTGATCCTGGCCGCAGCGTGCGATCTGCGCGTCTGCACCCCCGACGCCCGTTTCGGAGTGCCCATCGCGCGCACAGTCGGTCACGGCCTGTCGGTGGCCAACCATGCTCGGCTACTGGCGCACTTCGGTCCCGGGCGCACGAAGGCCCTGCTGCTGTTGGGGGAGCTTCTCGATGCGGACGAGGCCCGTTCCGCCGGATTCGTCCACCGGGTCCTCGATACTGGAGAGGTGGATGAGGGAGTGGAGCGACTCTGCCGCCGCCTGGCGTCCCATGCCCCTCTCACCCTGCGCGTCACCAAGGAGGCCGTCCGCCGCGTCCAGGAAGTCACACGCCTCGACGGGGACGACGACCTGCTTCGTGTCGTATACGGGAGCCGCGATTTCAAACACGGCGTCCGTTCGTTCCTGGACAAGCATCCCCCGCAATGGGAAGGCCGGTAGACCCGCCCGGGCGCATTCCACCAGTCAGGACTGCACGGCAGACGCCTCCAGCGACGTCATCGCCGCCTGCACCCCGCCGCGGTGGCACGGCACACCCGCGAGGGATAGCCCCGATTCCACGCCGGCAAGCGCGGCCAGGAGCATGAGATCGTTGAAGTCCCCCAGGTGGCCGATTCTGAAGACCCGCCCCTTCACCTTCCCCAGCCCCGAGCCCAGGGTGAGGTCGTAGCGGTCCCGGATAAGGGTACGAAGCTCGTCCGCATCGTGGCCTTCGGGAAGACGCACGGCGGTGAGGACGTCGCTCTGCTCGCCGGGACGCGTGCATTGCAGCTCCAGGCCCCACGCCCCCACTGCAGCCCGCGTGGCGTCGCCGTAGCGTCGGTGCCGCCGGACCACCGCCTCCAGACCCTCCTCACGGAGCATGGCCAGGGCTTCCCTCAGGCCGTAAAGCAGGTTCGTGGCCGGTGTGTAAGGGAAGTAGCCACCCTGGGTCCGCTCCAGCATCGGCTCCCAATCCCAGTAGGCTCGAGGGAGCGTCGCGCCTCGGGATGCCTCCAGCGCCCGGGGGCCCACGGCCATCATCGTGAGGCCCGGCGGGAGCATCAGGCCCTTCTGCGAAGCCGATACCGTCACATCAACACCCCAGTCATCGTGCCGGTACTCCAGGGATGCCAGCGACGAGACCGCGTCCACCAGGAGCAGTGCGGGATGGCCCACCCGGTCCATGGCCGCCCGCAGGTCCACCACCGGACTCACGGCGCCGGTGGACGTCTCGTTGTGGACCACGGCCACCGCGCGGATGCGGTGCTCCGGGTCGCCCGACAGGCGCTCCTCCAGCAGCCCGGGATCCGCGCCGCGCCGCCAATCCCCGGGTATCACCTCCGCGTCCAGGTCGAAGCGCCGGGCCACGTCGGCCCACCCCAGGCCGAACTGCCCCGTCTCGAACATGAGGACGCGGTCCCCGGGGCTCAGGGTGTTGACCAGCGCCGCCTCCCACCCCCCGTGACCGGAACCGGGGAAGACCACGGCGCGGTGGCGGGTGCCGAAGACCCATCGCAGCCCATCCAGCACGTCTTGGGTGAGACCAGGAAACTCAGGCCCCCGATGGTCCGCGGTGGGCCGGGACATGGCGTCCAGAACGCGCCTCGGAACGTTGGTGGGGCCGGGAAGCTGAAGGAAGTGCCAGCCGGTGGGGTGTCTCGACACGGTGGTGCTCCCGCGCGGGTGGTGATCGCGGTACGGGCTCCGTGATCTCGCCGCCGACCCGATCCCGTACGGCCCGGATGATGGCGCAAGCTACGGGCTTTCCCCCTCGAGGCCAGGGGAGGCGCGTCGGTTTCCGCCGCTGGCGCTCCCGGGCCCGTACCGGCCTATTGGCCGCATGACGCCAACGACCTCCAGCCTCCGCCGGGCCCTCGAGACCGACCTCCGGGACGCGTTGGCGGGAGAGGTGGGCTTCGACCCCTACACCCGGCACCTGTTCTCCACCGACGCCAGCATGTACGCCATGGAGCCGGTGGGAGTGGTCTTTCCCCGTGACGCGTCCGACGTCCAGGCCGCCGTGGAGATCGCGGCGCGCTTCGGCGCCCCGATCCTGCCCCGCGGCGCGGGAACGAGCCTGGCGGGGCAGACCGTCGGCCATGCGGTGGTGCTCGACCTTTCCCGGCACATGACGGAGATCGTGCGGATCGACAGGGAATCGGCGACGGCCGCGGTACAGCCAGGCGTCGTCCAGGACGACCTGAACCGGGCGGCCGCCCGTCACGATCTCCTCTTCGCGCCGGACACGTCCACGGGAAACCGCGCCACCATCGGCGGGATGATCGGAAACAACTCGTGCGGCGCCCGGTCGGCCCGCTACGGCATGACCATCGACCACGTCGAGGCCCTGGACGTGGTCCTCTCCGATGGCAGCACGGCCCGCCTGGAGGCGGTGACCGAAGACCAGCTGCACCGTCGGGCCCGCGGCCACGACCTCGAGGGCCGTATCTATCAGAGCGTCCCGGGGTTGGTCCGGAACCACGCGGAGGCGATCCGGGCAGCCCTGCCTCCCCACTGGAGACGTTCCGGCGGGTACCGGCTGGAGCGGCTCCTGCCCGACGCCGGGCCGTTCAATCTCGCCCACCTCGTCGTGGGGTCCGAGGGCACCCTGGCGGTGGTCACCGAGGCCACGGTCCGCCTCGTGCCGCGTCCGAGGGCCATCGCGGCGCTGGTCGGGCACTTCGATACGGTGAGGGCAGCCATCGAGGCGGCCCCCGAGGCCATGGAGGAGGGAGCGACCGCCGTCGAGCTCGTGGATCACATGATCCTGGACCTGGCGCGGCGGTCACCGGTGCACCGCCACCTGACCGGACTCCTGGAGGGTCGGCCCGGCGCCATCCTGTGGGTCGAGTTCTACGGAGAGAGCGAGGCGGATGCCAGGGCGGCCATGGAACGCCTCCGCGGGCGGTGGGCCGGCGGCGGGAGGGGGTACGCGCTGCTCCCGGCGCCGACCGCGGAGGAACAGGAGGGGTTCCGAGCGCTCCGCAAGGCGGGGCTGGGCCTGCTCATGGCGGCGGGACAGGGCGGGGAGCGGTCCGTGGCATTCGTCGAAGACACCGCCGTGGCCCCCGAGGCCCTCCCCGAGTATACGCGCCGCTTCGGAGAAGTCCTCGACCAGCACGGGCTCGAGGCGGGCTTCTACGGTCACGCCTCCGCGGGGTGCCTCCACATCCGCCCCTTCATGAACCTGGCTCGCCCCGGAGAGCCCGCCCGAATGAGGTCGGTGGCCGAGGCCGTTCTGGAGCTGGTCATGGAGTTCAGCGGCATGAACGCAAGCGAGCACGGCGATGGGCTGGCCCGGGGAGAGTTCAGCCGCCGCTTCTTCGGCGACGACTTCTACACGCTCATGCGGCAGGTCAAGCAGGTGTTCGACCCCCACGGACGCATGAATCCGGGCAAGAAGGTCGACGTTCCACCCATGACGATGCACCTGCGGGAGCCGGCGGTGCCGCCTGCCCTACCGCTCCAGACCCACTACCACTTCGACCACGACGACGGGATGCGAGGCGCCGCCCGCCAGTGTCAGCGCATCGGGGCGTGCCGGAAGTCGGCGGACGGGGGCGGGAGCATGTGCCCCTCGTACATGGCCACCCGAGAGGAGGAGCACGCGACCCGGGGGCGGGCCAACGCGCTGGTGGCCGCCCTGTCCGATCCCGACCCCGAGTGGGCCCTGGGAGACGACCGGCTGCACGAGATCCTGGACCTGTGTCTCGAGTGCAAGGCGTGCAAGAAGGAGTGCCCTCTGTCGGTGGACATGGCCACGCTCAAGTCGGAGGCGCTGGCGCACCGTCACCGGCAGCGGGGCGTCCCTCTCCGCTCCCTCGTGTTCGGCCACGCTCGGGCGCTGAACCGTGTGGGATCGGCCTTGGCACCCCTGTCGAATCTGCCCACCCGCGCGCCCTTCCTCCGCGCGGCCCTGGAGCGGATCGCAGGCCTCGACCGTCGTCGTCCCCTGCCCCGTTTCAGCCGGGACAGCCTGCCGAGGTGGTTCGACCGGCTCGGCCCCCGCGGTCCGGTGTCCGGTCGGCTCGTCGCCGCCCGCCCCGGGTGGAGCGGGTCCGGGGTCGCCCCTCCCTCCGGCGGCCGGGGCCCCGTCCTCTTCGTGGCCGACTCGTTCACCAGCTACACCGAGCCCGAGATCGGCCAGGCCGCCATCGAGCTCCTGCAGGCCGCCGGCTGGACTGTGGAGCTCGTGGACGACGTCTGCTGCGGACGGTCCTTGATCTCGAAGGGACTGCTACCGGAGGCGCGGGAGCGACACCGCCGTCTCCTGGCCCGACTCGCGGGTCCCGCTCGGGCGGGGTTCCCCATCACCGGGTGCGAGCCCTCCTGCCTCATGACTCTACGGGACGAGCTCCTGGGGCTGGCCCAGGGGTCGGGCACTCCGGACGAGGTCGAGGCGGCCCGGTCCGTGTCCCGTCAGGTTCGCCTCGTGGACGACCTCCTCGCCGAGGCTCTGGACGACGGCACCCTGCTGCCGGAGCCGGGACCGGATGTCGTCGGGCGGCGGATCTTGTTCCACGGCCACTGTCACCAGGCCGCCGCCGACGCGACGGGTGGGAGCATCCGCCTGCTTCGCGCCATCGGCGGGGACGGCGTGAAGGTGCTGGACGCCGGATGCTGCGGCATGGCGGGCTCCTTCGGGTACGAGCAGGAGCACTACGACCTGTCCATGACCATCGGAGGCCAACGGCTCTTCCCAGCGGTGGCGGGTAGCCCGGAGGACGCGCTCATCGCCGCTACGGGGGTCTCCTGCCGCCAGCAGATCGCCCACGGGACGGGACGGACCGCCCTGCACCCCGTCGTTCTCCTTCGGCGAGCCGTGCCCCTGCGATGATCATCCCCACGACTCCGGTCCCATGGGAGCCCTGCCATGATCACTGAGAGTGTCGTCATCGCCCTGGCCGGACTCGTGGCCGTGGTGGCCCTCCTCTTCCTCCTCATCACCCGGTTCAAGTGGCACGTCTTCCTCGCGCTTCTCGTTCCGATCCTGCTGTTCGCGGCGGTTCCCGGCGTCGACAACGAGGCGTACGTCGAGGCCTTCGAGGTAGGGTTCGGTCGAACCATCCAGGGCATCGCCGTGGTCATCGTGTTGGGGTCCGTCCTGGCGGAGGCGCTAAAGCACACCGGGGGCGTGGAGCGGATCACGGGAACCATGATCCGCTGGGTCGGAGAGCGGCGCATGCCCCTCGCCCTGACCCTCAGCGGCTTCGTCATCGGCATCGCCATCTTCTCCGACGTGGGCTACGTCATCCTCAACCCCCTGGTCCATTCGGCCGCGCTGAAGACCGGCGTGAACATGAGCGTCATGGCCACGGGCCTGGTGGGGGCCATGCAGCTCACCCACGCCATGGTTCCGCCGACGCCGGGCCCCCTGGCCGCCGTGGCCCTGGTGGATGCCGATATCGGGAAGGTGATCCTGTTCGGCGGAGTGGCGACGTTCCTCGGCTCCCTCGGAGGCTGGGCGTTCGCCATGGTGGTGGGGCCCCGCGTCCCGTCGCCCCCCTCGGAGGAGTTCGTGGGCCAGTCGCTGGTGGACCAGGGTCGTGAAGACCGGCTCCCCACAACCGCCCGAGCGTACGCCCCCATCCTCATTCCCCTGGCCCTGATCGCGGGACAGAGCCTGACGGCCTTCGCCCTGCCCGAGGATCACCCTGTGAACACCGTCATGCTCTACCTGGGATGGCCGGTCGTGGCCCTCTCCATCGGTGTGCTTCTGGCGTACCGCAACACGAAGCCGGACCAGGCCGAGGAACGCACCGGCGCGTGGGTGGAGGCGGGGCTTCGCACGTCCGCGATGATCATCATGGTCACGGGCCTCGGCGGGTCCCTGAGCCAGATTCTCCGGGACACCCCGGCCGTGGACGCCATCGCCGCCGCCATGGCCGCCACGGGGCTGCCCGCCATCTTCCTCCCCTTCGTTCTGGGCATCGTGGGCAACATGATCACCGGCTCGACCACGGTGGGGGTGATCACGGCCGCCGCCATCGCCGCCCCGATGATGACCACCCTCGGCCTCAGCCCCGAGGCCACCATGCTCGCCGGAGCGGCGGGCTCCATCATCGTGAAGTACGTGAACTCGAGCTATTTCTGGGTGTGCACATCGCTGTCGCGCATGTCCCTCAGGGCGGCGCTCATCTCGTACGGAGGCGTCACGCTGGTGAACGGTGTGGTGGCGATGGCCGCAGTCTATGTGATGTGGGCCGTGGGGTGGCTGTAGCGGACGGACACGCTTCCCGGCCCTGACCTCAGGACCGGCCTCGCCTCCAGGCCCAAGCGTACACCGCCACGTTCAGCGCGAGGACCCCGATCCCCATGGCCAGCATCATCCCTCGGGTGAGGCCCGGAGGATAGAGCACGGGCACGATGTAGTGCTCCAGGAAGCCCTCGGCGTATCCCGCCTGGCCCGCCTTGCGTCGGAGGGCGTTCTCCAGGGGCGTGAGCGGGCACACGCTTGCCGAGAGCTCCACCCAGGCGCCCCACAGGGCGCACGGCACGTGGATCCACGCCACCTGCGCCCAGCGCAGCACGAGAAGGCCCCCGGTGACGACGAAGGCCACGAACGCGACGTGGGCCACGAGGACCAGGTCGGCAAGGACGAGGTAGGGCATCTTGCCTCCAGAGACGGCGTTGGATGCCTCGCGCACCACCGGCAGGCCCCTGCGGCGGCTCCCCGGGGTGGACGGGGGCGCGAGGGCATCCGCCCGCCGCATCCTAACACTGGCGCCGATCGCGTCCGCCCGCAAAGCTACCGCCATGCATCGGAGAGACTTCACGCGGATCACCGCGACCGGCCTGGCTGCGCTGGCGGTTCCCCTCCCCCTTCGGGCCCGGGGCGTCAACCAGGCTTCGTTTCGGATCGACCGTAACAGGCTGGGCGAGCGCATGGCCCGTCTGGCCCGCTTCGGCGCCAATGAAGCGGGTGGGATCGACCGAGTGGCCTTCGGCGATGCCGATCTCGAAGCTCGGGCCTGGGTCGCCGGACTCATGGAGGAGGCGGGCCTCGACGTCTCCGTCGACCATGCCGGCAATCTCCTGGGGCACCGGCAGGGCACCCACCCGGACCTGCCCCCCCTCAGCCTGGGGTCCCATATCGACTCGGTCCCCGGCGGGGGCAACTTCGACGGCCAGGTGGGATCCATGGGAGCCCTCGAGGTAGCGTGGACCTTGGTGGATGCCGGACACACCACCAGGCATCCCCTCGAGCTCGTAATCTTCCCCAACGAGGAGGGTGGCAAGACGGGGAGCCGGGCGCTGGCGGGAAGAGTGGAGCCACGGGAGCTGGACATCGTCACGGCATCCGGCTTCACCATCGGTGACGGGATCCGTCGCATCGGGGGTGATCCGGACCGGCTGGCCGAGGTGCGTCGGAGGCCGGGATCCCTGTCGGGGTTCCTCGAGCTCCACGTCGAGCAGGGCGCCGTCCTCGACAGGGACGGAATCGACGTGGGCGTGGTGGAGGGGATCGTCGGGATCATGCGCTGGAACGTGATCGTGGAGGGCATGACGAACCACGCCGGCACCACCCCCATGAACCAGCGGGCCGACGCCATGGTCGGCGCCGCGCGCTTCGTGGACACGGTGCACACGACCGTGCGCGAGATCCCGGGCACGCAGGTGGCCACCGTCGGTCGCCTCGTCGCCGAGCCCGGGGCACCCAACGTGATTCCCGGCAGGGTCACCCTCAGCCTGGAGATCCGGGACCTGTCCATGGACAAGATCCAATCGGTCTTCGAAACCCTGGCCGGCCTGGCTGAGGTCATCGGACGGGAGACGGACACCCGCTTCGCCTTCGACCGGTTCTACGTGAGCGAAGCCGCACCCACCGACCCCCGCATCCGGCACACGGTCGAGGGGGTGGCCCGGGGCCTGGGGCTGTCCACGCTCCGCATGCCCTCGGGAGCCGGCCACGACGCCCAGAGCATGGCCCACCTGGGTCCCGTGGGCATGATCTTCGTTCCCTCGGTCCGAGGGATCAGCCACGCCCCGGAGGAGCTCACGACACCGGAGGCCGTGGCCAACGGAGCCGACGTGCTTCTGGGGACGCTCCTGGCGCTGGACGAGGGGGCGTTGACTCGCTAGGGGCCGCTGGACGGCACCGCCTTGGGGTCCCTCACCCGCTGGAGCAGGATCAGCCCCGCCAGGAAGAGCACGCTGATGGCCATGACCGCCAGGCGTTGATCGCCACCCGTGGCCAGGGCGACGTATCCGAAGATCAGCGGGCCCAGCACCGACGACGATCTGCCGCAGAACGTGTAGAAGCCGAAGAACTCGGCCTCCCGGCCATCCGGAATCATGGAGGCCATGAAGGCCCGGCTCGTCGCCTGCGCCGAGCCGAGGCCGAGACCGGCGACCATGGCGATGACGACGAAGGCCTCTTGCGTCGTCACGAAGTAGATACTCAGCGCCGTGACCGTCCACAGCGTGAGCACGACGGTCAACACCTTCTTGGGTCCCCACACGTCGGCGGGCTTCGCGAAGGCAAGAGCCCCCACCAGCGCGAAGACCTGCAGCACCATGAACAGCAGAGGTAGCTGCGTGTCTGTGAATCCGAACGTGGTGGCCGCCAGGCTGTTGGCCATGACGATGGCCGTAAGCACACCGTCGATGTAGAGGAAATACGCGATGAGGAAGCGCCGCACGTCCTTGACCGCCCACACCTCCGCGACGATCTCACGGAAGCTGGACAGACCCCACGCGGCGGCCCTCCCCACGGACATCTCGCCGTCGCGGTCCCGGGGCAGAAGGAGAAGGCTCGGAATGGAGAAGACCACGAAGAAGACCGCTACCATGATCCAGACGAGATCGAGGCTCTGCCTCGCCAGCGGAATGGCCAGCGCGAGGCCGATGAACGAGCCTGCGTAGCCCACGCCGAACCCGAGGCCCGAGACCCAGCCCTGCTTCTCCTTGGGGACGATGTCAGGCAGATAGGCGTTGTAGAAGACCGCCGCGCCTTCGAAGCCGATGTTGGCCACCACGAAGAGCACGAACGCGTACGCCACCCTGCCCGGCCCGATGGTCGTGAAGAGCGACACCGCCGTGACGCAGAGGCCCACGTAGAGGAACAGCAGACGCTTCCGCAAACCGGCCCGGTCGGCGATGGCCCCGAGGAGCGGTGAGCTGATCGCGACGATGAGAGCAGAGAGGGAGACGGCCCAACCCCACCAGAAGTCGCCCTCGCCCGATTCATTCCCCACTACCTGCTGGATGAAGAAGTAGTTGAACACGACGGTCGTGATCACCGCCGGGTACACGGAGTTCGCGAAATCGAACAGGACCCAGGCGCCGACTTGCCTTCGGTTCATCGGGTGTCTCCTCCGGGATGGGACCCGCCACTCTAGCTCGTGGCGTGCGGCCGGCGCCACCCTCGAACGGCGGTTGCGTGCGACCCGGGGCCGTGTGATCGTCCGTGGTCGACGACCACTCCAGCGCCACGCATCCATGAACCGAATCGCCGGAAAGCGGGCCCTCATCACCGGTGCCTCCGCCGGTATCGGGGAGGCCTGCGCCCAGGCCTTCGCGCAGCACGGTGTCCACCTGATCCTCACCGCCCGCCGCACCGAGCGCGTGCAGAAGCTGGCCTCAGACCTCGCCGACACCCATGGCGTCGAGGCCGAGGCCCATCACCTGGACGTCACCGACCGCGGGGCCGTGGCCGCCTTCGTGGAGGCGATCGCCGGGTCGGGACGCGTGCCCGACATCCTGGTGAACAACGCAGGCAAGGCGCTGGGTCTCGACAAGCTGCACGAGGGGAGCATCGACGACTGGGAGGACATGATCGACACGAACGTCAAGGGCCTCCTGTACGTCTCGAGGTCCGTCCTTCCCCACATGGTGAAGCGGAACTCCGGGCACGTCATCAATATCGGCAGCATCGCCGGACGCTGGGTCTACCCGAAGGGCGCCGTCTACAACGCCACGAAATTCGCCGTGTGGGCTCTCAACGAGGGGATGAACATCGATCTCCTGGGGACCAGGGTCCGCGTCTCCAGCGTCGATCCGGGCCTCACGGAGACCGAGTTCAGCGAGGTGCGCTTCCATGGCGACAATGAGCGGGCGTCCTCGGTGTACGCCGACACCAGTCCCCTCACCGGAGAGGATATCGCCGACGCCGTGGTCTACGTCGCCAACACGCCGGAGCACGTGGACGTGATCAACCTGGTGCTCATGCCCACGGATCAGCGCCACGCCATGCTGCTGCACAGGGAGAACGCTTGAGCCACCCTCGGGGAGCGACCCTCGGGTGACACCGAGCCGGCCGAGTCCCTACCTCGTCGTCTTCACCCTCTGGCTCCTCGTGTTCTCGGCGGCGAGCCAGACCATGATCCTCTCGCCCATCCTCCCTCGGATCGGCGAGGAGTTGGCCATCGCCGACGCCGCCCTCGGCACGCTCGTGTCCGTCTATTCCCTCATGGTGGGGGTCTTCGCCATCATCGCCGGCCCCATCTCGGACAAGGTCGGGCGCAGGAGCATCCTCCTCCTCGGCACGGCCATCCTTACGGTTGCACTCGCCCTTCACGGCCTCGTGGAGGGGTACCGATCGTTCCTGGCGGTGCGGGTCTTCGCCGGAATCGGCGGCGGAGTGCTCAGCGGGGCCGCCGTCTCCTACATCGGGGACTACTTCCCGTACAACCGGAGGGGTTGGGCCACCGGGTGGGTCATGAGCGGGGCGGCCTTCGGCCAGATCGTGGGCATCCCCCTGGGCATCGTCCTGGCGGGCCGCTGGGGATTCCGGGCGCCCTTCTACATCTTCGCCCTCACCATGGCGGCCACGGTCCTCCTCCTCTGGCTACGCATCCCTCAGCCCGGCGTGAGGCGGTCGGAGGGCCGGCTGAGCGCCCGGAGGGCCGGCGCCGACTACCTGACCATGCTGCGCCGCCCGGAGGTGGCGTGGGCCGCGGTGGCGTTCTTCGTGATGTTCCTCGGCGTGTCCGTCTTCGTCATCTACCTGCCGACGTGGCTCGAGCGGGACCTCGGCGCCACACCCAACCAGATCGCCACCATGTTCCTCGTGGGCGGGATCGCCAACGTGGTCACCGGTCCCCAGGCCGGACGCCTTTCGGACCGGATCGGGCGCAAGGGCATCATCCTGCTCTCCTGCATCGGGCTGTCCGTGGTCATGGTGGGAACCCCCTTTGCCGTGACCAGCGTCTGGTGGGCCTATCCCATGTTCTTCCTCACCATGGTCCTGGTGGCAATGCGCGTGAGCCCGTTTTCGGCCCTCCTCACCGCTCTCGTCAAGGACGAGCGGAGGGGCTCCCTCATGAGCCTCACGGTGGCCCTGGGGCAGCTTGGCTTCGCCCTCGGCGGCGCCGTGGCCGGACCGCTCTTCTCCGGCGTAGGCTTCGTCTCAAACGCCGCGCTGGGCGCGGTATTCGTGTTGGCGATGGGCCTCATCGTCTGGCGCTTCATCCCCGAGCCCGGGGCGCAGCCGGCGCCCACCCTCTCCGAAGCCGCCCCGCGGAGCGTCTGACACCGGTGCAGCGAGGCCGAGCCGTGGCGGGGCCGGCCCTGTCCCTGGTCCCCAGGGGCCTCCTATGTTGAGTCCTGATGCCAGGGACGCATCCCGACTCCAGACGCAGACCCGGAGCGTACCCGAGTGACCGATCCATCCGCGACCATTCGGGTCCTGTTCGTGGAGGGAGCCTTCGACGAGGCCCTTCAGGTTCGCGGGTACCTCGAGCCACTCGAGTCCCTGGACATCACGCACTCTCCGGACGGCGACCACGCGGCTGCGCTCCTGCGCGGTGAGCCCTGGAGCCTGTTGATCACCGACCTGGACCTTCCGGGCCTGGACGGCTTCGAGCTGTGCAGGATCGCCAGATCCGTGGACCCGAAGCTCCCCATCCTGGCGCTGACGGGATACACGGCCGTCCATTTCCAGGAAGAGGCGTTCCGCGCCGGAGCCACCGAGCTGCTGAGCAAGCCTCTGCAGAGAGACCAGCTCAAGGCTGCGGTCGCCGGGCTCGTGGGGATCGGTGAGGGTCCGACCAGGTCCGCCGTCCTCGCGGTCGGGGGATTGGTGGGAGACGTCGAAATGGGATGTGGTGGTACCCTGCGCAAGCACGCCGTCGGCGGCGCGGAGGTGGTCATCGCTCCCCTGTGTCGCGACGAGATGGACGATGCCGGCAGAGGGCTGGCCGGGGCGGGACGCGCCGCGGAGATCCTGGGCGCGCGGTCGGTCATCGACGAGGCCGCCCTGGACGATACCGAACGGCGGATGGCCGTCGTGGAGCGCCTCCTCGCGGACCTGCGTCCACGCATCGTGTTCCTACCGGCGATGGACGACAGCCATCCCGCCCGACGCGAGGCCTTCCGCATCGTGAAGGCCGCGACCGGCACCGTTCCCTCCGTCCTGGCCTACCAGACGGCCACGAGCGGCCTGGATTTCCGACCCTCCCGGTTCGAGGACGTCTCCGAGCAGATCATCGACAAGATGGAGGCCCTCACGGCCTACATGGACGCCGGAGCGAACCGGCTGGACCTGGCGCCGCGCATGGCTCAGGCCTACGCCCGCTACTGGGGCCGACTGCATCGGTTCGCTGAGGTGGAGCCCTTCGAGGTGATCCGGGGGTAGCAACCCTACGCTTGCGGATCCGGCGGTCCATCGACGAGCTTGTCTCTTCGTCCCCACTCCCGACCAGGACCCGACGTGGCCACCACTCCCCATCTCGAGTTCGAACGTGACATCGTCGAGATCCAGGGCCAGATCGACAAGCTCCTGGACCTGGCGGCCCGGAAGGGGATCGACGTCCGCACGGAGGTCGGCGTCCTGCGGGACAAGCTGGACCACCTGAAGAAACAGACGTACGAGAGCCTTCGCCCCATCGAGCAGGTGCAGGTAGCGAGGCACCCGCAGCGGCCGTTCACCCAGGACTACATCGATCGGATCCTCACGGACTGGATCGAGCTCCACGGGGACCGGCTGTACCGGGACGACGAGGCCATCGTCGGCGGGTGGGCACGCCTGGGGGACCGCTCCGTCATGGTCGTCGGTCACCAGAAGGGGCGAGACATGAAGGAGAACCTCCGCCGGAACTTCGGGATGCCCCATCCGGAGGGATACCGGAAGGCGCTGAGGCTCATGCGGCAAGCGGAGAAGTTCCGGCGCCCGGTCATCACGTTCATCGACACCCCGGGGGCCTATCCGGGCATCGGAGCCGAGGAGCGGGGCCAGGGAGAAGCCATCGCCACCAACCTCCGTGAGATGGCCCGCCTTCGCACTCCCGTGGTGAGCGTGGTCATCGGCGAAGGGGGCTCGGGGGGCGCGCTGGCGCTGGGCGTGACGGATCGCATCCTCATGCTGGAGCATTCCATCTACTCGGTGATCTCTCCCGAAGGGTGTGCCGCCATCCTGTGGCGCTCGGCGGAGCACCGGGAGAAGGCCGCCCAGGCGTTGCGGCTGACGTCCGAGAACCTCCTCGAGCTCGGCGTCTGCGACGAGGTGGTTCCGGAGCCGGTAGGTGGGGCGCACTCGGATTGGGACGCAACTGCCGAGACTCTCGGATCGGTTCTGCAGCGAACCCTGGACGAGCTCGCGGAGAGACCCGTCGACGAGCTGGTCGAGGCGCGCTGGAACAAGTACGGGTCCATCGGGGCCTGGAGGGAAGTCTGACCGCGCCGTTCGGCGCCTGCGATAGAGGGAGGGGCGGCCGTGGCGGAATTTGCCGAGGTCCGCTTCAAAGGGACCAGGAAGGCCTACTTCACATACTCGAGCCTGGATCTCCGCCCTGGCCTCAGCGTCATCGTGGAGGCGGACCGGGGCGAGGACCTGGGCGAGGTCTCCGCGGTCGGGGTCATCGCCGAGCGCAAGTGCACCGCGTCCGGGGGCTGCGCCACGCCGGCGCCTGAGCATCGCGTGCTTCGCCTCGCTCGCCAGGACGAGGTCTCACGGTCCAGGACCCTGCGTGGCGATGAGGATCGGGTACGCGCCGACGCACGCAAGCTAGTGGAGCGCCACAACCTCAAGATGAAGGTCACCGAGGCCGAGTGGCAGTTCGATCGGAACAAGCTGATCATCTACTTCACCGCCGACCGTCGCGTGGACTTCCGTGAGCTGGTGAGGGACCTCGCACGGACGTTTCGTACCCGCATCGAGCTCAGGCAGATCGGCGTTCGCGACGAGTCGGCCCTCCTGGGAGGCGTGGGGCGGTGTGGCCGGGAGCTCTGTTGCTCCACCTGGATACCCGAGCTGAAGCCGGTGAGCCTACAGCTCGCAAAGGACCAGCGCCTTTCCTTGAATCCGGCTCAGATCTCCGGCTGCTGTGGCCGACTCATGTGCTGTCTCATGTACGAGCACCGGACGTACGTGGAGGCCCGTCGCCGGTTCCCCCGGGAGGGCAAGCGACTGCGGACCGGCCGTGGTGAGGAGAAGGTGCTGGCTGTAGACATCTGGGCCGACACGGTAACCCTGCGCGACGGCGAGGGGGAGCGGCGCATCATCGGCCTCGCCGAGTTGAAGCGCGAGGTGGCCATGAGCCAATCCGGACCGACGGAAACCGGAAGAGAATCGGGAGAGGAGAGCTAGAAGCGTGAGCGCAGGCCGGCGGAAATACCTCACGACACCGATCTACTACGCGTCGGGCGAGCCCCACCTCGGCCACGCCTACACGACCATTCTCGCGGACGTCCTCGCCCGCTTCTACCGACAGGACGGGGCCGAGGTCTTCTACCTCACGGGCACCGACGAGCACGGCCAGAAGATCCAGGAGGAGGCCACGCGCCGCGGGATGGAGCCGCTGGCGCTCTGTGACGAGATGGCCGCCCGCTTCGAGGCGGCGTGGGAGCGGCTCGAGATCTCCCACGATCGGTTCATCCGAACCACCGAAGCGGGGCACATCGCCGTGGTCCAGGCCTTTCTTCAGCGCCTCTGGGACCGTGGGCAGGTGTACGAGGACACCTACCGAGGCTGGTACTGCGTCCACGAGGAGCGATACTGGACGGACAAGGACCTGGGCCCCGACCAGACGTGCCCGGACTGTGGAAGGCCCACATCCCACGTCGAGGAGAAGAACTACTTCTTCAGGATGAGCGCCTATCAGGACTCCCTCGTTCGGCACATCGAAGAAAATCCCGAGTGGATCGTGCCCGCGGCCCGACGGAACGAGGTGCTGGGCTTTCTCCAGAAGCCACTGGAGGATCTCTCCATCTCCCGGCCCAAGTCGCGCCTCCGTTGGGGCGTGACCCTCCCCTTCGACAGCGAGCACGTGGCGTACGTGTGGGTCGACGCCCTCATCAACTACCTGACCGCTTCGGGGGCTATCGACCCAGGGCGCCCCCCCGACCAACAGGGCTTCGACGACGTGGCGGGCTCCTGGTGGCCGGCGGATCTGCACCTCATGGGGAAGGACATCATCACGACCCATGCGGTGTATTGGCCCACCCTCCTCATGGGTGCCGGCCTCCCGGTGCAGCGGCAGATCCTCGCCCACGGATGGTGGGTCGTGGGCGAAACGAAGATGTCCAAGTCCCTGGGGAACGTCGTGGACCCCCTGGCCCTCAGGGAGGAGTTCGGGACGGATGCGGTCCGCTGGTACCTGATGCGCGAGATGCCCACGGGAGCCGACGCGTCGTACACGCCGGAGCGCTTTCTCACGCGCTACGACGAGCTGGCCAATGTTCTGGGCAATCTGGCCAGCCGGACGGTCTCAATGATCGCGAAATACCGCGCGGGCGTTGTTCCTGACGCTCCGGACTCCGGTCTGGACGACGCCATCGACCAGGCCTTCGAGGTGGCACGTAGTGCCATGGAGCGGTACAAAGTACACGAAGCCCTGGCGGCGGCCATGGACCTGGCTCGGACCGCAAACGGCTACGTGGAGGCCCGGCAGCCGTGGAGTCAGGCCAAGGATCCCGGACAGGCGGCACAGCTCGACGAGACCCTGGCCACGCTGGCACGAGCCCTGGTGGCTTTGTGTAGCCTCTTCGAGCCCGTCGCACCCTCCAAGATGGCCGAGTTGGCGGGATTTGTGGGCCTCGATGCCATCCCGACCCTGGCGGAGGCCCGAGCTACGCCCCTCGCCGGACGCACGGTGACCAGGGGGGCACCCCTCTTTCCCCGGGTCGCTCCCTCCTGGGCAGACACCGACTGAGGGCCGGAAGCCGCTCCGTGCCAATACCCGGAGCGGGGCCTGCAGAACCGGGATTTTCGGTATTTCTTCGTGGCCCAAAACGGCATGGTCTCTGCTTGACGAGTGTTTCGGTGCGAGCCAAGTTTCTTGCGGCCCGGGGGTGGAATGGCCTTCGGGCGACCCCTCCCGGACTGCCAACGACCGCTCTTCCAGGAGGGGTTCCGTGACCGGAAACCTCGGGGCCAAATGACTGGAGACCGATGGACCTTCCTCGTCGTGCGTGGCGAGGACGTCCGGCAGTACTCGCTCTCGCGGCGGACGCTGCGCGCGTCCGCGGGTCTCGGTGTCCTGGGGGTGGTCCTGTTCGTGGCCTTCGCGGCTTCCACCGCGTTCGACACCACGGCCCACATCCAGGTACGAAACCTCGAGACCAGAAACCAGGCCCTCGTCCAGGAGCTCGCCGACTTCCGGGCGCGAGTCGGAGATCTGGAGTCGACCCTCGACGTACTCTCCGAGCAGGACGCCCAGTACCGCACCCTGGCCGGGTTGGACGCCATCGACGCCGAGATCATGCAGGTCGGTGTCGGCGGGCCCGGGCTGGGAACCCCGGAGTCCTATCCGCTCTGGTCGGTGGACTCTCTTGCGACGCAGACGGCCTTCGCCCTCTCCTACGACCTGAACGCGCTCGAGCGCAGGGCTCGTCTCCTCTCGGTGAGCCTGGAGGAGGCCGCAGATTCCCTGGAGGCCCACCGGGAGCTCCTCGAGTCCACTCCGTCCATCCTGCCCACGTCGGGCTGGCTGAGCAGCAGCTTCTCCCAGTCCCGGATGCACCCGGTCCACAACCGGCCGCTGCCCCACGAGGGGGTGGACATCTCGGCTCGCGACGGAACGCCGATCTTCGCGGCCGCGAAGGGAAGGGTCATCCGGGCGGGATGGGCCGTCGGATACGGGCTGACCGTGGAGATCGACCACGGGTTCGGGTTCTCCACTCTGTACGGACACGCCTCCAAGCTCCTGGTGAAGCGGGGACAGCTGGTGGAACGTGGCGACGTCATCGCCCAGGTGGGCCGGACGGGCATCGCCACGTCCAGCCACCTGCACTACGAGGTCTCCGTGAACGGGAAGCCGCGGAACCCCTCCGATTTCATCCTTCCCAACGTCGTGCCGTAATCCGACCCACCCTGCCGAGCCCTGGTAGGGTCGGGAGTCCGGGAGGGGGAGGTTGATGCCCCCCGGAGTGGGCAGTACCTTCGGGCGTTCCTCTACCAAGACCGATTGACGGAGCGCGACATGAGGCGCAGGAATCTACCCTTCGCGATGGCTCTTCTGCTGGCTGCGGGTGCATGCGGCCCGGCGGAGCTCGTAGTCACGGTGGAGGTCGATATGGTCAACCCTGAAGGTGAGGGCACGATCACCCGTGCCCTCGGCGATCTGGAGGTGCAGCTCCTTCCCTACGATCGCGATGCCATCTTCGACTCCCTCGAGGCGGCCCATCCCGAACCCGAGCCGGAGATCCCACAGGAGCTCCTGGCAGCACGCGATCAGGTGGCGCAGGCCCAGCAGCAGTGGCAAAACACGACCAACCGGTGGAACACTCTGCGTGACACCCTGCAGAAGATCACCGAGACGATGGGGCAGTACAGCCGTGGCGAGTCGCGCTACGTGGCCCTCTACAACGAGTTCCGGGACTTCGACTCCCAGCTCGGTCAGGTGGAGCGGGGCATGGAGGCCGCCTTCGCCCGATTCGACTCCCTACAGCGGGGAACGATTCGCCAGTCCGACTCCGTGCGGATCCTCCAGGAGAACTGGGGAGACGAGGCGTTCGTCGACTTCGGCGTGGTCGCCGCCGCGAAGCTGCGCGAATCCGGCCTCGACGTCGCCGTGGACACCACCGATGCCTCGGGGATCGCGCGCGTCCAGGCGCCGCCCGGATCCTACTGGGTGCATGCCCGCTATGAGCTCCCCTATTCGGAGCTCTACTGGAACATCCCGGTCACGCTCAACCGGGACGCACCGCTGGAGCTTCGCCTGACCAGGGAGAACGCCCAGGAACGCGTCAAGCTCTGATGACCTCCGCCTCCGGGTGAGGCCCTCCGAGCGTTCAGGGGAATCCGCCGCCCCGGCACCCAGCTGCCGGGGCGGCTTTCCTTCCGGCCGCTGAAGCCTATTCTCCGGATGTGGTGAATCCTACAGGCGTGGAGACCGCCATGGGTCGCGGGACGACATCGGCCACTCCGTACCTCCGGGTCGACAAGCGCGGGATCGGCTGGATCACGTTCGACGATCCGGACAGGAAGGTGAACGTCCTCACCGCGGCGGTCATGCACCGTCTGGCCGCGGTCGTGGAAGAGACCCGCGCGGCCGCGACGGAAGGACGCATCCGAGTGGCCGTGATCGTGAGCGGGAAGGCCGAGTCCTTCATCGCCGGAGCCGATGTCGACGCCATCGCCGCCGTCGAGGACCCTGTGGAGGCCGAGAGCCAGATTCGGATGGGCCAGGCCATCTACACCGCGGTGGAGAGCCTTTCCGTTCCCACGTTGGCGGCCATCCACGGGGTGTGTGTGGGTGGAGGCACGGAGCTCGCCCTGGCGTGTCGCCACCGCGTGCTGTCGGACTCGCCCAGGACCCGGATCGGACTCCCCGAGGTGACGCTGGGCATCCTCCCGGCCTGGGGCGGGACCACTCGGCTTCCTCGGCTGGTGGGGCTTCAGGCCGCCCTCGATCTCCTCCTCACCGGGAAGCAGATCGACGCGCGCCAGGCTCGGCGCATCGGCCTCGCAGGTGACATCCTCCCCGCCGAGGTCTTTCGGGACGAGCTCGCCGGTCACGCGCTGGCCCTGATCGAGGCCCAGCCGGGATCGTCCCGGCCGAAGCGGACCCTCATCACCCGCCTTCTGGACGACACCGCTCCGGGCCGGCGGGCGGTTCTCGCCACGGCGAGAAGGCGGGTGCGCGCCACCACGGGCGGGCACTATCCCGCGCCCATGCGAATTCTCGAGGTCCTCCGCGACAACCTCGGCCGTAGCGTGGAGCGGAGCTTCGACGCCGAGGCCCGCGCGGCCAGCGAGCTGGTCGTGTCTCCGGTGTGCCAGAACCTCGTCCACGTCTTTCGGCTCCGGGAGGCGTCCAGGAAGGGGCCGACCGTCGCCTCCGAGGGTGCCGCCCGGCCCATGGCATCCCTCGGGATCGTGGGCGCCGGCGTCATGGGAGGGGGGATCGCCCAGCTGGCCGCGTACCGAGGCGTCCGTGTACGGATGAAGGACATCAGACACGAGGCGGTGACCGGGGGCCTGCAGCACGCTCGTGTCCTCTTCGACAAGGCCGTGCAGCGGCGTCGGCTCTCGCCCAGGGAGGCCGATCAGCGCATGGAGCTCCTCTCGGGCGGGTTGGACTACACGGGCTTCGGTGCCGTGGACATGGCGGTGGAGACGGTGGCGGAGCAGCTCGACGTCAAGCGATCCGTGCTGAGCGAGCTGGAGGGGGCCGTCTCCGACACCTGCGTCCTGGCCACCAACACGTCGTCCCTGTCGGTGGACCTCCTGGCAAGAGCGCTGCGCGATCCGGATCGCTTCTGCGGGATGCACTTCTTCAATCCGGTCCATCGCATGCCGCTGGTGGAGGTGGTCAGGGGCGCCCGGACGTCGGACGAGACCGTGGCGACCGTACACGCGTTCGCCCTCGCCCTTGGCAAGGTGCCCGTGGTCGTGCGCGATGGACCCGGCTTCGTGGTGAACCGCGTCCTGGGGCCGTATCTCAACGAGGCGGGATGGCTCCTGGAGGAGGGGGCCACCGTGCAGGGCATCGATCGGGTGGCGACGGAGTTCGGCATGCCCATGGGGCCTCTTCGCCTCATCGACGAGGTGGGGATCGACGTCTCCACCCACGCGGGCGCCTCCATGCACGAGGCTCTCGGAGAACGGCTTGCGCCTTCTCCGGCGCTCCGGGCCCTCGGCGCCGGCGGTCGTCTCGGCCGGAAGGGCGAACGGGGCTTCTACATCTACGAGAAGGGAGTCGAGGAGGGCGTGGATCAGGAGATCTACGGTGAGCTGGGGCTCGCCGCCCCCCGGGAGCGAGGAGGTCCGGACGGCAACGCGATCCGCCAGCGACTCCTCATCGCCATGATCAACGAGGCGGCACGAATCCTCGAGGACGGCATCGTCGACAAGGCCGGCGCCGTGGACCTGGCCATGATCATGGGCACCGGGTTCCCACCGTTTCGCGGCGGCCTTCTCCGATTCGCGGACACGCTCCACCCCAGGGATCTCCTCGCTCGCACCAGGGGCTTCGAGGAGAGGCTCGGACCGCGCTTCGCCCCGCCCCCCCTCCTCGAGGACCTCGCGCGACGGGCCCGGGGATTCTACAAGTCCTTCGGGGGCTGAGATGCCCTTCTGGCGCCGACGGCCGACACCCTCTCCACCCCCTCCTCCACCACGGGTGGCGGGTGTCGTACCGTGTGCCGGCGACTCTCGGCGCATGGGCAGGCCGAAGGCGCTTCTGGACGCCGGCGGGCGGTCGTTCGTATCGGCGGTGGTCGGGGCGCTCGTAGGCGGTGGGTGTGACCCCGTCCTGGTGGTGGTGGCGCCCGGACAGGACGAGGTAGCTCGCAAGGCCGAGGCCGCCGGCGCGGCGATCTTGACGAACCCGGATCCCGGAGAGGGCCCCATCACGTCCCTACGGTTGGCTCTCGCGCGCCTCGGAGAGGGGGTCCTCGGTGTGGCCTTCTGCCCGGTGGACCACCCCCTGGTGAAGGCCGACACCGTGGCGCGGCTCGTGGACGCGTTTCGGGAGAGCCAGGCCCCCCTCGCGCTCCCCATGGTGGCCGACAAGCGCGGCCACCCGGTGATCCTGGGGCCGACGCTGTTCCCCGAGCTGGAGGACGCGGGCCTCGAGGGCGGGGCGAGGGCCGTGGTCCACCGGCATCTCGGGGAAGCGCTGCTCGTGTCCGTGAGCGACCCGGGGGCGGTGACGGACATCGACACCCCGGAGGACTACCGCGCCGCCTTCTACCCCGGAGGCGCTCCATGACCCTCGACGCCCACGCCGTGGCGGCCCGCACCCTGGAGGCCGTGGAGTCCGGCGGAAGCGCCGTCGGCGTGCTGGCGGTGCAGGCCGACGCACCCGAGGTGCCGGGAGCGCGGCTTCTGGTCATCCGTGATCCCGAGGGCGTCGACACCGTCCACGGCAGCTTGGGCTCGGAGCTCCTGGACACGCTGGCCGTCTCCCTCGCTAGCGCGGCTCTGGGAGACCCTGGCAGCGCGGACGGGCTCCGGACCCTTCCCGTGGGGGACGGCGCGGTGGAGGTGTATCTGGAGATCCGACGCCCAGTGCAGGACCTCGTCATCGTGGGTGCCGGTCATATCGCCCGCCCCATGGCCGCCATGGGCGCCATGCTGGGCTTCCGCGTGTGGGTCCTGGACGACCGTCCCGACTTCGCCACACAGGAGCGCTTCCCCGATGCCTTCCGGGTGGTGCGGGCCGACTTCGCCGAGCCCTTCAGGAACGTTCCCATCCACGGTGGGACCCACGTCCTTCTCGTCACGAGGGGCCACCGGTACGACTACGATTGCCTCGTCCGGATCCTCCGAGAGCCGGCGGTCCCGGCCTACATCGGCATGATCGGCAGCCAGCGCCGGGTCCGGGCCACGTTCCACCAGCTCCTGGAGGACGGTCTTCCCCGATACCGCCTCGACGAGATCCACGCGCCAGTCGGCCTGGACATCGGAGCCGAGACGCCTGAGGAGATCGCCGTCGCCGTGGCCGCGGAGCTCGTGAAGGCGCGCCGAGGCGGCTCGGGAACCTCCCTTCGGGACCTCCAGCGCGTGGCGGAGCGCTTCTTCACCCCCGGATCCGGCACGCCCACCTCGGACCAGGAGGCCACGTGACCCACCAGGACGACCGATCCATCGCGGAAGCGCTCGGGGCCGCCCGGGAGGCCGGGCGTCCGTGTGCCCTGGCCACCGTGATCTCGACTCGAGGATCGACCCCCCGCAAGGTGGGCGCCCGCCTGGTGGTGGACCCGGAGCGGGGTCTCACCGGGACCGTCGGCGGCGGATGCGGCGAGGCCGAGGTCATCCAGGCGGCGCACCGCGTTCTCCGCTCCGGACAGCCGGAGCGGCTCGTCGTGGATCTCACCGAGGACCTCCTCTCATGGAGCCCCGCGGTCTGCGGTGGGACCATGGACGTCTTCGTCGAGGCGGTGCCCCCTCGCGTCGAGCCCGAGACACCGTGAGCGATCTGCCCCGGGTGCGCATCCATTACCGTCGCCCACCCGACCGACTGCAGATCTTCGAGCAGGTCCTGGTGCACGATGAGGATGACGTCAAGGTCACCCTCGCCGAGTCCCTCGATTTCGATCCGCCCCTCCGCATCCACGACGACGTGGTCCTCGAGACTGGGTCTCCTGTCGTCTGGTTCACCTTTCCCGGCAGGTGGTACGACGTGGGGCGGTTCCATCGGGCCGATGGCACGTTCACGGGCCTCTATGCCAACCTCCTGACGCCCCCGGTGATCCGCGGGCTACGCTGGGAGACCACCGACCTCTTCCTGGACGTGTGGATCCCTCCCCGGGGGCACGAGGCGTGCCTTCTCGACGAGGAGGAGCTCGAAGTCGCCGTGGAGCGGGAGTGGGTGGCGCCCGACACCGCCCTTCGCGTGCGCCGCGAGGCCCACGAGCTCATGAATCGAGCCCGCCGGGGCGCCTGGCCCCCGGCGGTGGTCCATGACTGGACGCTGGAGCGATGCCGGACCGTCAGGGAAGGTCGGGTCCCCTCGACCGGTCATCAGGGGTCGGGGCTCGACGCTATCCGCCGAGGCGCACGAGCAACCCGGCGGTGAAGGAGAGGCTGTGAACGAGGTTCTTCGGGGCCGCCGTGCCGGTGAAGCTGGATCCGATCTTGAACTCCTCGTCCTCGAAGGGGTTCCCGTTCACCTGATCCGATGCCTCGAAGCGGATCGAGATGACCTCGGTGAGGAGAACCGCGACACCGCCGCCCACCACCCCGCTGGGCAGCCACGGATCCACGGGGGGGAGGCTGATGGGGCTCTCCACGAGGGGCGGCAGGGCCCCCAGATCGTCCAGCCCGGAGATGGACCAGCGGGAGGCGCCCACGCCCCCGAAGACGTACGGGACGATCCGCTCCGTCCTCGGCCAGGGAGTCCAGTAGAGGTCGGCCGCCGCCAACAACACCCGGATCCGGCCCAGCTTCGAGAATGTGAAGGTCTGACGCGTCGAGCCGCCCCCCGTTACGGTGACGGCGGAGATGCGTCCGTGGGTGTCACCCCCGGAGAGTCGGATTCGCACGGCGAGGTCGGGAGCCACGCGCACGCGCACGCTGCCCCCGACCAGCACGGTCGGCTCCACCTCGACGTCGGCGTCGACGGCGATGCCGACCCCAGGCGCCCCCACATCCGTCAGGGTGCCGTCGACCACGCCCAGCACGCTGTGACGCAGCTGCCCGATCAGTCCCTCCACTGCCCAACCGCACGGCTCACAGAAGGGACTCACGGCGGCCCTCGGCCGCTGTCCGGCAAGGGGCGGGCTCGTCGCCAGCGACGCTGCCAGCAGCCAGACGGGGACAACCCCCCGAACGCGAAGCGCGAACGTTCCCCTGCGGGACCTCACGTGGGCTCCAGCCATGACTCGACTCTGCACCCGCTCCCGCCCTCCGTGCAAGTCCGGCCCTCTTTGCGCGTCGAGCTGGCGAGGGAGCGGTATTGACGTACCGGACGCCGCCCGAGAGACTCGGCGGACCCGGCAACCCTAGCTGTGGAGTGTACCCGATGTTCCGTCAACACCGAGAGCGCGGAGGCGTCGGACTGACCTCCG
>JBDHGI010000012.1:0-37000 GCA_039589955.1 Gemmatimonadota bacterium
GAGCCCCACGAGGCCCCAATAGGGCATACCGACGACGTTTCCGGTGTAGATCGCCTGCCTGAGGCCGACGGGGTCCTCTGCGAAGCGCCAATCCCCGGCGAGGAACGACGGCGGCCGAAGCGTATCTCCCTGCAGGACGAAGTTCCCGTTGCCGCGTCCGCCGTCACCGTGGCACTTCGAGCAGCTGATCCGGTAGACGAGCCCCCCGCGCTCCACGGCGGCCTGGGCCGTCTCCCACTGGATGGTGTCGAAAGCCGCGGCATCGAACGCGGCCATGGCCATCTCGACCGAGTCGGAGCGGGTCGGTCCCTGTGTGACTTCCTCCTGGGCCGGGGGCTCGCCGCCGCAGGCTCCGAGCCAGGCAAAGGCCACGAGGGTCGGGATCATTCGGCGCATCTGGAGTTCCCTCCTCCCTTCATGCTCGTTGAGGTCTTGGAGAGGACGCCTGCCTCCCCCCGGAAGCTATGGGGGCGTGAAGATGCCCGAAAGCCCGGGTGGCCCCTCTTGAGGCGAGCCGCCCCTGCATGCAGGTTGGCCGGAACGACCCACTCACCCGAGGCGGCAGCCAGACCATGAGCAAGCCCTCCTATTCCCCCCGTTCATCCTCGCCGATTCCACGCCGCGACGCTCTGAAGCTCGGCGCCGCCGGATTGGGCGCCCTGGCAGCGGGCGCCTGCGCACCCACCGGAGCCGCGGGCCGACCGGGGCAGCGCGGCTCGGCGCCGGGCGCGCGGGCGGGCCAGGCTCCTGCCGCGCCCTTCCGGGCCCCTCCCATGGATGTCGTCCGGGTGGGGTTCGTGGGAGTCGGAGGCATGGGTGGGGCCCACGTCCGCAACTTCCTGCGCCTCGAAGGCGTGGACATCGTGGCCCTGTGCGACATCAACGAGGCGCGCAACGAGGAGGTAGCGGGCTGGGTCGTGGACGCCGGGCGCCCCCGCCCCCGGCTCTACGGACGTACGGAGACCGACTTCCAGCGCATGTGCGCCGAGGAGGAGCTGGATCTGGTCTTCACCGCCACGCCGTGGCGGTGGCACGTGCCCGTGTGCGTGTCCGCCATGGAGAACGACAAGCACGCGGCCACCGAAGTGCCGGCGGCCTACACGCTGGAAGACTGCTGGAAGCTCGTCGAGCACGCTGAGCGGTACGAGAAGCACTGTGTCATGATGGAGAACTGCAACTACGATCGTCCAGAGATGATGGTCTTCCACATGGCCCGGCTGGGGCTCCTGGGCGAGATCCTGCATGCGGAGTGTGGCTACCTCCACGACCTGCGGGGGATCAAGTTCTCCGAGACCGGTGAGGGCCTGTGGCGACGGGCGCACTCCATGGAGCGCAACGGCAATCTCTATCCCACCCATGGCCTCGGGCCCGTGGCCAACGTCATGGACATCAACCGCGGCGACCAATTCGCCTATCTCGTATCCATGAGCTCGCCCTCTCGGGGGCTCCAGGAGTGGGCGATGGAGCACTACCCGGAGGGACATCCCAAGCGGCGGGAGCGATACGTCCTCGGTGACGTGAATACCAGCCTGATCAAGACGGTCAACGGTCGCACCATCTTCGTATCACACGACACGAACCTGCCGCGTCCGTACAGCCGGATCCACACGGTCCAGGGTACCCGGGGGATCTTCCAGGGCTACCCCCACCGAGTCCACATCGAGGGCATGAGCCCCGCTCACCAGTGGGAGGATTGGCGGGATCGGCTGGAGGAGCTCGACCACCCACTCTGGAAGGACCTGGAGGAGCGGTCTCGCGGGGCCGGCCACGGCGGCATGGATTTCATCGAGGACTATCGGCTGGTGAAGTGTCTCCGCGAGGGCCTTCCCACGGACATGAACGTGTACGACGCCGCTGCCCTGTCCGCCGTGACGCCGCTCTCGGAATGGTCGGTGGCCAACGGAAGCCGGCCTGCGGAGTTCCCCGACTTCACCCGAGGACGGTGGCGTGAATGGCCGGCCCTGGAGCTTATCCGGGCGTGAGGGACGGGGACGCGGACCCCGCGCTGGTCCACCTGGGGGACGTGTTCGGGGAGCGCTTCGGCGGACCGCCGAGCCATCTGTCGAGGGCCCCGGGAAGGGTCAACCTCATCGGGGAGCATACGGACTACAACGACCTTCCCGTTCTGCCCATGGCGCTTCAGCGGGAAGTCAAGGTCGCCTACCGGGGGCGCGACGACGAGGTGGTGCGCGTGGCCAACGTCTCCGGGGAGTTCGCTCCGGTGGAGTTTCGGGTCGGGCCTGGAATCGAGCGGAGCACCCCCGGTCACTGGGGCAATTACGTCAAGGCCCCCTTCGACGAGCTGGCGCGGCGGTTCGGCATCCGGAAGGGATTGGATGGCGTCGTGACGTCCGACCTTCCCGTGGCGTCGGGCCTGTCGTCTTCGTCTGCCCTGGTGAACGCCGTCGGGATCGCCCTGACCCAAGTCAGCGGCCTGGCCCTGGGTCCCCTCGAGCTCGCGGACATCATGGCGGAGGCCGAGCGGTATACGGGAACACGGGGTGGAGGGATGGACCAGGCGGTCAGCATGGCCGCGGACTCGGGACACGCGACCCGTATCGATTTCGCGCCCCTGCGGATGAGGAGCATCGCCATTCCCTCGGAGTGGCGCATCGTGGTCGCGGACACCGGAGTGAGAGCGGAGAAGTCCGGAAGGGCCCAGGAGGCGTACAACGCGCGGCGCCGGGAGTGCGAGGAGGCGCTGGCCCACGTAGTGGCCAACGTTGGGCTGGAGAGGTCCGGGGGGAGTGACATGACCTATCCGGCCATGCTCGACACTCTGGGCTTCGATGGAGCGCTCGCGGCGGGGGAGGCAGCGCTCGACGGGAAGCTTCTCCGGCGCTTTCGACACGTCGTCACCGAGGCGCGCAGGGTGGATCAGGCCGAGGTTGCCCTGTCCACCGGGGACGCCGAAGGCTTCGGCGCCTTGATGATCGGGTCCCACGACAGCCTGCGCGACGACTACGGGGTGAGCAGCCCCGAGCTGGATGCCCTGGTGGCCTGCGCACGGGAGGGCGGCGCGGCTGGAGCCCGGCTCACCGGGGCGGGCTTCGGGGGCTGCATCGTCGCCCTGGCGGTTTCGGACACGGTTGCAGGTGTCCTGGATGCCATCCGGACGGGTTACGACCCGGGTCCCGTGGCCGGGCCTACGGCCGGGCAAGCGTTCGTGGCCGTCCCGTCGAGGGGGGCATCGGTACGGCCGTGGTGAAGCTCCGGACTCCGAGCCCGGAGGGCGGCCTAGCGCAGGCCCACCCTGGGGAGGAGGAGGAGAAGACCCGTCGCCGCCACGACGGCCGCGCCGGCGCACAGGGCCGCAATGGCCGGTCGCCCGTAGAGCGCATACCCGGTTCCGAAGAGCGCGCCGTAGACCACCACGCAGCCGAGGAACCAGGCCAGGAAGGCCGCCGATAGGCTTTCCTCCTCGTCGAGGGCGATGAGGGGGATGCCGGCTCCCCGCCACCCCGGTCCCATGGGCCGGATGGCTCGGTGGAAGGCCGCCAAGGTCCTGGAGTCTGCCGGCTTCGTGACGAGGGTGACCAGCAGCCAACCGACCGTGGTCACAACCACGCCGACGACGAGCTGCGCGTGGGGCTCGAGGAGTGGAAGGCCCGTGCCAGCGTGAAAGAACTGGAAGTAGACCGCCACCAAGAAGGAAAGCACCATGGCCGCCAGCTCGCTCCAGGCGTTGATCCGCCACCAGAACCATCGCAGGAGGAACACGAGGCCCGTCCCCGCTCCGATCTGGAGCAGGATCTGGAACGCCTGGAGCGCGTTCTCCAGCCAGAGGGCCACGATGCTGGCGAGGATCACGAGTCCCAGCGTCGCCAGACGCCCTACGCGAACGTAGTGGCCCTCCGACCTCTCCGAAGCGATGAACCTCCGGTACACGTCGTCGACGACATACGACGCCCCCCAGTTCAAGTGCGTGCTGATGGTCGACATGTACGCCGCGGCCAGGGACGCGACCACCAATCCGAGAAGTCCGTGGGGCAGGAATACCAGCATGGCCGGATACGCCAGGTCGTGTCGCACGATGGAAGGATCCAGGTGCGGGAACGCCGCATGAATGGAGTCCAGGGTGGGATAGACCACCATGGAGGCCAGCGCGACGATGATCCACGGCCAGGGCCGCAGAGCGTAGTGGGCGACGTTGAACCAGAGGGTCGCTTTCAGGGCGTGGCCCTCGTCCTTGGCGGCCAGCATGCGCTGGGCCACGTAGCCGCCGCCGCCCGGCTCGGCCCCCGGATACCAGGTGCTCCACCACTGCACGGCCACGGGGACGATGAAGACCGCGCTGGCGGTGCTCCAGTCGCTGAAGTCGGGGAGCAGGTCCAGCTTGCCGTGGAGCGCCGGATGGGTGAAGAGACCCTCGAGCCCCCCCACCTGGGGCTGAGCGACGGCGAAGTAGGCAGCCGCGACGGCTCCCACCATGGCGATGGCGAAGAGGAGCAGATCCGTGACCACCACACCCCACAATCCCGACGTGATGGAGTATGCCGCGGTGACGGCGCCCGCCACCAGAACGACCTCGTACTTCCCGGCTCCCAGCAGCACGCCACCGATCTTGATGGCCGCCAGGGTGACCGTCGCCATGATCATGACGTTGAAGAAGACCCCGAGGTAGATCGCCCGGAAGCCGCGAAGGAAGGCTGCGGGAGCTCCCGAGTATCGCAGCTCGTAGAACCCGATATCGGTCAGGATCCCCGACCGCCGCCAGAGCCTCGCGTAGAAGAAGACCGTGCACATGCCGGTGATCAGAAAGGCCCACCAGAGCCAGTTCTGGCTGACGCCACCCGTCCGCACGAGATCGGTCACCAGGTTCGGCGTGTCGGTGGAGAACGTCGTGGCCACCATGGAGGTGCCCAGCAGCCACCAGGGCAGGCTTCGCCCTCCCAGGAAGAACTCGTCCGTGCCCCTCCCGGCCCGCCGGGCGAACCAGAGGCCGACAGCGAGGGCGAGCGTCCCGTAGAGGATGACGACGGTCCAGTCCAGCGCGTTCAGTCGCATGGTTCAGCCGGATGAGCGGAAGGCGGCAATCAGATCTTCGGGATACAGCCCGCCCGCGATGCGGGAGGCCAGGGCGCTTCGGGCCCGGTCCGTGTCCGCGGGATGGGTGACGCCGACCCAGGCGTCACCGCCGGGAAGGACGGCCACACGGACCGAGCCGAGTCGGACCTGCTCGCTCAGGGCGGTGGAGAGGGGGAACTCCGCAGTCGCGTCCGCTCCCCAGCGACCGAGGAAGCGTTTGAGCTGCCGTCTCATTGCCGCGACGACCGGGTCGCTGAAGCCCCACAGGTTCATGGACACCACCTCGTGACCCCGGAGCTCGACCGGGACTCCGTCCTCGTCCTCGCCCTGGATCCATCCTTCTACGCGGCGGAGCTCCCGGATCTCCGTGACGCTCTCCAGGAGTCGGTCCCTTCCCAGGATGCAGATCCCGCGGGAGACCCCACCCTGACCGGACAAGGTGTCCTCGAGGGTATACCCCACCAGCGCCGCTTCCGTGCGGAGGGGGGTCGTGGACAGGTGTCGGTGGAGGGTCTCGAAGGCCTGGGTGCCGTACAGGTCGTCAGCGTTGCACACACCGAAGGGGCCCCGAACCGCGTCCGCCGCGCACAGAGCGGCGTGGGCCGTTCCCCAGGGGCGGGTCCGGTCCGGCGGCGGTGAGAAACCCGGTGGCAGGTCGTCCAGGGTCTGGAGGATGAAGTGGACGGGAAGGGCGGCGCCGACGAACCGGGACACGTGGTCACGGATCTCCACCTCGATCTCCGGGCGGGTGACGAACACCACCTCCGAGAAGCCGGCCCTGAGGGCGTCGTAGACGTTGTAGTCCATGATGGAGGCGCCGCACGGGCCCATGGGATCCACCTGCTTGAGCCTTCCGTACCTGGTCGACATGCCCGCGGCCAGGACCACGAGGGTCGCCATGCCTATTCCCCTGCGGGACCGGACGGGGAAGGGCGATCCTTCACCGGCCCGCGTGCTCGCGTAGGAAGGACCACGCTGGCGGCCGGTGCGGGGAGCGACGGGCTGGCCAGCACTGCGAGCAGAAGGCCTCTCATGGTGGTGGCTTCACCTCTCGGACCGCGGTCGGTTGGAGACACAGGGCCGGAAGATGCACAGGGTCCGCCGATGGCGCGAGGGCCAGGCCGCCGCGAGACCGTTGGGGGAACGCTCCAGGGGGGTTACGTTCCGCGGCAGCTCATCGACGAAACAGCGTGGGACGATGCCTCGTCGGGCCCAGGGTACACCAGGGATGCCCCTGTGTCGGAATAAGAGAGGACTCGGAGGTCGACTGCATGCTCGAGGTCTGGAGCGGATTGTTCCTGGGATCCATCGTCAGCGGGTTGATCCCCTTCATCAATTCGGAGATCCTGGTCGTCGGCGTGGCGGTCCTCGTGCCGTCGGGCGCGATCCCCGTGGTCGCCGTGGTCGCCGGCGTGGGTCAGATGATGGCCAAGGTCCTGCTCTACGGACTCGCCCGCTGGGCCCCGTCCCGCCTCCCCGAGAGGGCCAAGAGCAAGCTCCAGAGAGCGAGTGATCGGGTCCGGGAGCGTGGCGGCGCCACCGGGTCCGTGATTCTGGCCAGCGCCGCGGTCGGCTGGCCCCCCTTCTACGGGGTGAGCCTGGTGGCCGGGGCCCTGCGGGTGAGCCTCGGAGCGTTCGTGATCCTGGGCCTGTTGGGACGGACGGTCCGCTTCGGCGCCCTGGCCTGGGCTGCCAGAACCGTGGGATCGGAAGCGGCGCAGCACCTCTCGCTGGGGTGGACGGAGTGGTTCCTGCCCGGATTGGGCGGATAGGGGTGCGGATCGAGCTGCTCGTCGACTCCGACGAGTTCTGGGAGCACATTCGCCACGACCTGGCTCGAGCCGAGTCCTATGCCTACCTGCAGACGTTCTCCTTCGAGGGGGATCGGGTCGGCATATCCATGGGGAAGCGCCTCCGGGAATGCCCGGCTCCCGACCGGCGCTTCCTGGTGGACGGATACAGCCTGCTGAGCCAGAACGACCGCATCATCTACGGACCCGCCTGGCTCGAGCGTGCTTTCAGGAGGGAGTTCTTCCTCACGCACCGATGGGTGAGGAAGCTCCGGGCCGCCGGCGTGGGCGTCCGGTTCGGCAAGCCGGTGGGACCCTCACCCGTCCTCCTCATTCGACGGAGCCACAAGAAGCTGGCCGTGTTCGACGACCGCGTCGCGTATCTCGGCGGCATCAACTTCTGTGACCACAACTTCGAGTGGCACGACATGATGCTCCGCGTGGAGGATCGTGACCTGGCGTCGCATCTGGCGGGAGACTTCCGCGCCAACTGGGAGGGAAGGGCGGTCCCTTCGGACCGCACCTTCGGGCCACTGCGGATCATCTCCCTCAACGGTCGCTCCAACCCGAAGGGCTTCGCTCCGGTCATCGAGGCGATCGCGTCCGCCCGCCGCCGCATCGACGTGGTGAGCGCCTACCTGTCGCCCCCCTTCACCGATCACCTCGCCCGGGCGAGCGATCGGGGGGTTCGCGTGCGCGTCCTGACGCCCGCGATGAACAACAAGCCCAATCTCGCCCGCTTCATCCTCGAGGCCGCCTACCGCCACAGGTTCAGCGTCCTTCACTACCCTGAGCGAATGAACCACATGAAGGCGATGATGATCGATGAGGAGCTCCTCATCGCCGGGTCGTCGAACTTCGATTCCATGGGGTATCACATTCTCGAGGAGCTGTTCCTGATGACTCGGGACCCGGGGATCGTCGAGGCCTTCAGGAGACGCGTCTGGGACCCGGATGAGGCGAGCTCCGAGGTCGTCAATCCGTCCAGCACGTGGTTGACTCGATTCGGCCACCGGTCCATAAGAGTCGGCTCGGCGCTGGCCCAGGTGCTCGCCCTGCCCTGACCTGACCACCGGCCCTCTCGGCCCGCCGGGTGCAACGATTCCAAGGTTGCGGGCGTCCAATGATATGAGCGTCGAGGAGTGGGCCGAGGGAAGCCCCTCGAATCAGCCGACCGGAGATGAAACTTCCGGGCTCGTTCGTACGAAGGGTACAGCATGGGGTGGATGGGCGGTGGACACCCGGCCCCGGCAACCGTGTGAAGGGGATGATGATGACGAAGATGATGAACGCGCACCTCGAGAAGGAGTCGGCGGTACCCTGGTGGGCCGCCTTTGGAGCGCCCCTGATCGGCGTTCCTCTCCTGGTGGCTCTTCTCGCCCTCGGGACGGGGAGAGAGACGACGAGCGGCGCAGGGCAGCCGGTCGACCACGGGTTCGGCGTCGAGCAGGTGGAGTCGGTGGAGGCATCGGCCGAGATCACCGCGGAGTTTCAGGAGGTCTCCGGTCGGTCGCACTGTTAGGAGGCCCTGACCGTAGAGAAGCCTCGGACGAGGCAGGCCCTGCGGTCAGGGCCTTCGTCTGTCCGCCATCCGGGCCGCCCTCGGGGCGGCTTTCTTCTTTCGCGGAACCTTGGCCCCCCTCCCCACCGTATAGGATGACATGGACGACATCCACATCCCCAACGAAGCCACCTATTCGCCGGTGGCCCTCACTGACGTCATCGCCATGGCGCCGCTGGCTTCCCGTCTTCTCCTCGGGGCGACGCTTCCCGGGAGGGTCCTGAGCGCCGCCGCCTTCGGGATGTACGCTGGCAGCGCCGTCCGGGATTGGTCTCGTCGAAGGGACATGCGGTGGATCGACTTCGAGGCCGAATACGACGCCGACGTCCACTGGCTGGACTCGATGCCCGAGGAGGCGCGCCGGGAGGAGATCACGGCGCTCACGACTCGGCTGGCCAAAGGGTGGACCGACGAGCGACGTCCCCGGCGACGGCTGGCCCGAGCGGTGAATGAGGCCCTCACCGAATACACCGGGTCGGTGACCGGCCAGCGGGTCCACACGAGCTCCGAGGTGCGTGACTTCGGCCTCGCCCAGCTGGTCTTCCCCTTCGCCATGGGCGCGTGTGACGTGATCTCCGGCGACGTGGCTCTGTTCCGGGACGCCGGGCTCTTCGAGCCTCACGTCATCGGCCACGAATTCGTCCATCGGAAGGGATACTGGAAGGAGCTCCACGCTCAGGCCCTGTCCTACCTCTCCCTCATGTCGTCCGGTGATCCTGTGCTCGTGCAGGCTGCGCTGGCCGAGCGCCTGCACCGGCAGCTCAAGGTGCTCGCCGGCGACGATCACGAGGCGTATCACGAGCTGGTGGGCGGCCTCGATGCCGGGGAGGAGCTGAAGAACGAGCTCCACGCGCTTCGGCCTCCCCCATCCGCCTACCAGAGCGCCGTCTCCGGCGCAATGAAGGCCCTCTACGACCAGCGCCTGAAGCTCACGGGGCAAAACGGAATCTCGGACTACGACGTGGGCTTCACGAATTTCCTCTGGTCCTTCTCCCGCAGCTCCACGGCCCGGCAGGATCCCTCCACGGCCCGAGTCTGAGCCGAGCCTTCAGGAGAAGAGCTCGGTCTGCGGCGACGGCCGGCTCCGAGGGCGGCGGAACGCTTCGGTGGAAAGGGAGGGGCCCCGGTCCATTCCCAGGCGGCCGCGGGTGACGTGGAACAGCGAGTGGATCTGATCGGCCCACGGCCCGATCCCGCGTCCCCGGACCCCGATGCGTCCGTCGTCGAGGAGGCCGCCTCTCAGCTCGCGGATGCGGGCGAGGATCTTCCGCTTCCGGTCGGGGAAGTGCTGATCGAGCCAGCCGGAGAAGACCTCCTTCACTCCGTGGGGAAGCCTGAGAAGGATGTACTGGGCGAAAGTGGCGCCGGCGTCCGCGGCGGCCTCGAGGATGGCCGGGATCTCGTGGTCCGTCAGGCCCGGCACCACGGGGGCCACGTTGACACCCACGGGAATGCCCGCGGCCGCCAGGACACGGATGGCTCCCAGCCGCCGCCCCGGGCTCGACGCCCGCGGCTCCATTCGCCGCTGGATCCGGTGGTCCAGGGACGTCACCGAGAGGACCACGGCCACGGCCCCGACGCACGCAAGCTCCGAGAGCAGGTCGATGTCCCGGGTCACCAGGTAGCTCTTGGTGGTGATGGCGACGGGATTACGGAAGTCGGCGAGCACGTCCAGGCACCGTCGGGTGATTCTCAGCCGTCGCTCCACCGGCTGATAGGCGTCGGTGTTGCCGCTGAGCATGATTGGCCTCGGCTGCCAAGACACCGAAGACAGCGCCCCGCGCAGGAGCTCGGGTGCCTCCCGCTTGACCAGTATCCTGGTCTCGAAGTCCAGCCCCGCCGAGAACCCCAGGTATTCGTGCGTGGGGCGGGCGTAGCAGTAGCTGCAGCCGTGAGCGCACCCCCTGTACGGATTGATGCCCACGTCGAATCCGACGTCGGCGCTGTCGTTGTGAGAGAGGATCGAGCGTGAGTGGTCGACGAGCAGGACGGTGTCCGGCGCGGGATCGTCCGGATCGTTCCAGTGGTCGCGGTGAACCTGGAGTCGCTCGAACCGGTTGGGTGGATTCCACGAGACTCCCCGTCCGCGGATCACGGGCAGGTTCCTGGACACGGTCACGAAGCCTCCGGACACCGAAGAAAAACCGAAGCATCAACGTAACCGGACTGGCAAATTGGCGCCACCCCTCCGGGTGAGCAGCGTGTGGGTCACACGTGGCGCGTCGAGGCTCGGCGCGGGTGAGCGTCAGGCCATCTCGATGTCGTAGCAGACTCGCCAGTCGGAGAGGTTCTCCGGGTCGCCGCTGCCTTCGTCGATGGGCTGATGGGTGCCGACCCACGATTCCACGGGACCGGCGAACTCCCTCCGGTAGTCTTCCAGGGCGTCGTTCGCGGTCACGGCGTCCAGCTCCTCGCCGAAGAGCTCCACTACCATGGACTCCCCGACCTCGCCCTCGAAGAGGACTTTGTCGATCTTGTCCACCTTGTTTCGACGGGGATGGTCCGAGATGGCCCAGTATCCTGCTTCGGGGAAGCGCACCTCACGGCTCTCCCCCGCGGTGGTGACCTTGGCGCGGAAGCGGAACTCGCCCTCGTCGTCCCAGGCCGCCTCCTTGTTGTCCTTGATCTGGATCCACCTGAGCACCACGCGGATTCGCCTGCTCGTGTCGGACATGATCACTCCGAGGCTCGAGGGGAAGCGCCTGGACCCTCAGGCCAGCTCGACGTCGTAGCAGATCCGCCAGTCCGACAGGTTTTCCGGGTCGTCGCTGCCCTCGTCGGCGGGCTGGTACCGACCGATCCAGGACGAGAGCGGGCCCGTGAACTCCTTACGGTAGGGCTCGAGGAGGTCGTTCTTCGACCATCGATCCAGCTCCTCGCCGGAGAGCTCCACCACCAGGCTGTCGCCGGCCTCTCCCTCGAAGAGGGTCTTGTCGACCTTCATCTTGTTGAAGCGGACGTCGTCCCGGAACGTCCAGTAGTTGGGAGGCTCCGGGAACTGCATCTCGTTGGCTTGGTCCCCGGTGGTGACCTTGGAGCGGAACCGGAACTCTCCCTCCATGTCGCCTGGCGCCTCGTGGATGTCCGTGACCTGGATCCACCGGAGGATCACCCGGATCCGATTACCGCCGTTGTCCGACATCGTCGCTCCCTGAAGTCGTGTTGCGCTGTGTCCGGCATGAATAGAGTGCAGGCGGCGTCGGGGTCAAGGCCCCGCCGGCCAGGGGATCGGCCGATGACGCCCGAGCTAGGCTCGGGGCACCTCGGACATGATCGCGAGCTGGTTGGATTCGGTGTCCTTGAAGAATGCCATCCACAGCTCGTGTGTCCCCATGTCGGCGATGAGCGTGGGCCCGGTATCGAAGATCACACCGCGACTCTCGAGCTCTCGATGGGCCTCTCGGATATCCTCGACGTCGAAGTAGAGGATGGATCCGGGGTGGTCGTAGGCGGGACCCTCGGGGGTGGCCAGCATGAGCCGGACGCCGCCGAGCTGGAAGAAGGCCATCTTGGGAACCTCGAAGAGGAACGGCACGCCGAGGACGTCCCGGTAGTAGGCGGTGGCACGCGCCAGGTCCGTGGCACGCATGGAGACCTGCCCGAGGGTCGAGAGCCCGAATCCTCCCATTCCGTCCATTCCGACCGGCCGTGGTTGTTGGGTAGAGACGACGTCCAAGCTATGCGTCCCACCCTCCCCGCACGAGACGGTCGTCAGCGGATGGGGACGCGCACCGCCACCTGGTGAGTCACGACGGTGGCCTCCTGGAGCGTCAGCGGTGCCTGGGGAGCCACGATGAAGTCGGCCATCTCGGCCCGGGCGGCCACGGCCTGGTCGGTCCATACCACGCCCGGCCGACCGGTTCCGGTGGTGAGGCGGCCCGAGTACCGGAGCTCCACGTCGGAGAAGCGCGCGGTCGCTCCCAGGGTCGGGCTCCATTCCATCCACGCCTCGTCCTGCTCCCGGAACGACGACTCCAGATGGTTCTGCTGCTCGAGCTGGTAGTCGTAGGACCGGACCTCGAGCCCGGCTCGAAGGCCGAACCGACGAAGATCGTGGGCGATCCCGGCTCGCAGGACCACGTTGGTGAAGAAGAACTCGTTCTCGATGGTCTTGTCCCCGGGCCTCAGCACGTCGCCGCTCCCGGCGGTGACGAGGGTGTCCGCCTCCTGCCAGGTGTCACTCCAGATGGGCTGAAGAAGGACGTCCAGTCCGAATCGCGTGGGTCCTCGGGAGCGCGAGACGCCGACGCCGACCTCATAGGCCCACGTCGTCCCCGGGTCACGGGGGATGTTCTGGATCTCGTAGTTCGGGATCTTCGGGTGGGATTTCCGGTTCAAGGTGGCCGACGTGCCCAGCCGCCAGCCCGGCGCCTCGAGCTCGCGATCGTATGCGAAGTGGGCACCCCAGGTCCTCGTCTGATCCAGGTTCTCCTCGACTCGGCGCTCGATTCCGGGCTCCCAGCTGATGGTGTCCCACCGGATGTCCACGTATGTGACATCGTGGATCATGGAGACGCGGTCGTACAGGAACACGAAGCTCAGCCGCTCCCGGTCGCCGTTCCGGAAGAGCCCGAGGCGCACGTCGCTCGTGCTCCCGGACTGCTCGATGTCCTCGGCGTTGACATACAGGAGATCGACCCCGTCGACGGCGTCCAGGGACGCAGCGGACAGCTCCACACCGACCGACCACGGTCCAGGCCCGACCTCCCATCCCACGAACCCCTGAACGTAGAGGTTGCGGGCCGACGCGTCGGACAGCCTGTTGGCGGGACCGTCCCACTGGGGCCGGATCCAGAAGGCCTCGCCGTCGTCGTTCTCGATCTGCTGCAATGCGAGGGCGGCGCCGCCGAACCAGGCTTCACCTCGGAAGAAGGCGGCGACCGGGAAGGTGCGACCGGCGCCCCGGTGCTCCGAGATCCCGTAGAAGGTCGGTGCGCTCATGAGCGCGGGCTCGGAGATGAAGACGCCCTTGGCGGGATTGGACCACGGGTCTGCCAGCGAGTCGTCCAGCGCCAGAGACACCCCGCCCATGCCCAGGGCGGCGGACGGGAGAGTGAGGAATTGATCTCCGGAGGCCACGGGTACCGTGCGGATCGGAATGGTCTGTCCGATGAGGGCCGGCGGTGCCGTCCAGGCCGAGAGAAGGCAGGCGAGGGCCAGGCGAACAGGGAAGCGAGCCATGGTGGCCTCCGTTGGGGGCGACGTCACCCGGGCGGCGGTCCGACCGAGTGCTATCCCAGGAACGACTCGGGACTGGGGTCCGTGACGTCAGAACCGCCAGGCGATCCCCACCACCGGTACGATGGGGCGCTCGGCCAGGGGGGTCAGCTCGTCGCTTCTCCAGGGCTGGAAGGCGTAGAAGAGCGCGTCCCGGCGGTCGAGGGCGTTGAGGATCCGGACGTAGGGGCGGACCTCCCAGGGTCGACCTGCCCAATTCACGCGGAAGGTCCCGTGAAGCTCCACGTCGAGGCGGAGGAAGTCCTCGTCCAGGCCCCCTGGAAGGGGGGGGGTCTGCTCCAGGACGTCGCCCGTGGCGGGCAGGTTGTCCTCGATGGCCGCCTCCGCGGCCCTGAAGGGCACGGACGTGTACGGGAGTCCTGCCCCATAGGCCAGTCGGACATCGCCACCCAGCACGTTCCCCAGGGGACCGGACCACCCCGCCGTGAGGAGCTGCCGACCGGTGAACTCCGAGGTCGAGCCACTCAGGTCCACGTCGGACCAGTACCAGGTGAGACCGTAACCCAGCCAGGCGGTGGACTGCCGGGCCTGGCGCCGGACCCTCAGATCGACGCCCGAGCTCCGGATCACGTCGGCGGGGGCGGCGCTCAACCCGTGGTAGGACTTGGCGAAGCCTGAAAGACCGAGCCGGACTTCCTCTCCGAGCTTCTGGTCCAGGGCCACCATGAGGTGGTCCGCCGTGGCCACCTTGAGCAGGTCCTCCGCGGTCGCGTCGGAGGACGTGGCGACCTCGCCCAGAGATCGCTCCACGGCCACGTCCGTGGCCCGGGCGTGCTGATGGTATCGCCCGGCGGCCAGGGTGAGCAGCGCCTCGGGAGCCACCTCCCACGAAAGCGCCACGCGTGGCGCCACCCGCAGAAGGCCCGCGCCAGAGAAGTGCTCTGCCCGGGTCCCGGCTCGTAGGGTGAACCCGGGACCCAGGGTCCCCGACGCATCCACGTACGCTCCGAAGCGGGCAGACGAGGCCAGCATCCGGGTGCCCCCGGCCCCTCCGTCCATGGGACCCATGGCGTAGGAGACACGTACGTCCTCCCAGGAGAGGCCGGACCGGAAGATCCCCCACCCCGTCGGGCTTGCCACTTCCACCCCGCCCCGCAGCCTCTCGTTCTCGGCCTCGGCCAACACCGGATCCGGGGACGGATCCTCCGCCGTCGGGGCAGCCTGTAGCGGGAGAGCCGCGTCATAGCCGCTCCCGGCGACCGTCGCCTCGAGGAAGGCCCGTCCAATCCGAGCGACGTAGCTGGCCGACACGGCACGGTTGGACCACCACGCCTCGTCGGGGGCCTGGGAGGCGGCCACGCCGACGGTGGCCGGAAGGTCGAGGACGACGGACTCCCGGTTCCAGAATCCGGTGGTCCGCAGGACGTGACCGGTGCCGGGGCGGACCTCGACCCCGAGGAGGAGGTCGGAGTATCCGTACGGGGACGCGCCAAGTGGCGCCTCGCCGAGATCGTGGAGACGACGGGCCGAAAGCACGGCGCCGGCACGTGATCCCAGGGGGGCTTCGAGGGCCCCCGAAGCGGACAATAGATCGAAGGAGCCGGACCCGTGGACGGAGTCCGTGGGCGGACGGCGCGTTTGGAGGTCGAGGATGTACGTCAGGCCGCCGTCGTAGCGGGCGGGGGCTCCTCCCACATACAGATCCGCACGGCCCAGGACCTGCGGGTCGAAGCTCCTGAGTAGACCGGCGACGTGGAACGGGGTGAACACCGGAGCCCCGTCCAGTAGGACGAGCTTGAGGTCCGTGGTGGAGCCCCGCATGAAGAGCACGTCCGAGGCGTCGCCCGGGTCGTTGCCACCCAGGGCGCGCACCGCGTCGACGAGGCCGGCCTCGGCGAGGCCCGAGCCGATCTCGATGGCTGCGGCCTCGATGCGATCCTCTCCTTCTCGGACATCCCGCAGATCCCGCGCCTCGGGATCGTCGATGCGCACCGCGGTAGTGACGTCGAGGGGAGGGAGACGGACCGGCCGCGCCTCCAGCTCCAGATCCACCAGAACGGTCCCCGACTCGGGGACCAGGACGTCCACCGTCACCGGGGTATGTCCGGCGTAGCTGGCCCTCAGGCGCAGGGCTCCCGAGGGCACGTCGACCAGGCGGTAGGCTCCCGTGCTGTCCGAGACCACCGACCGGCGGAAGTCCGGACCCCAGAGCTCCACAACCGAGAAGGGCAGGGGACGGGCCTGTCCTTCGAACGAGCCTCGCACGTTGCCCGCGACGGCGCGTCCCTCCTGGGCAGCGATCACCACCGGGCCCGCCAGGGCCAGCGCCACGAGGACGACGGCGGCTGCGCGCGGAACCACGCTCCTCAACCTCCCGGCACGCGGAACACGATCTCCTGAGGGCCGCTGACCTCGGCGGGCCCCAACACTTCCAGGCCTTCGGCGGCCTTCCGCAGGTAGGTACGTCCGTTCACCTCGAGGGATACCGGCACGAGGTTCCCGGGCAGCTCGACCCGGACGGTGCCGGGGAGCACGGTCGCCTCGATCCTGCTCTCGCCTGATGTGAACTGGCTGCCGACCGGCGCGAACACCGCGGCCTCGGCATCGGGCACCCACTGAACACGGACTTCGCTTCCTTCGGCCACGCCCATGAGGGACACGCGCAGCGGGCCGGCGGTCAAGGACAGCCGGATACCGGCGGCCTCCGGGGCCCCGGGGCTCGACAGCGACGCGGGTGCGGACACCGCCTCGGAGGGTCCCCCCCCGTCTTCGGAGGAGACGAGGCTCCTTACCCATTGGTGGACCGGCGATCCCGGGAGCGCTGCCGCCGCGGCCGTCGCCGTCACCAACAAGATGCCGGCGGCCCGCGACAGCTCGACGCCCCACAGACCCGGACGGCGCCGCCGCAGGGGGGTGACGCTCGTCGCCCCCTCCTGCCGCCCCACCACCCGATCCTGGATCCTGGCCCTCGCCGCCGCCGGGTCGTGGGGGTCGTCCAGCGTCGCGAGGGCCCCGGCGATGGTCGCAGCACGGCCACGAAGCCGCTCGAGGACAACCTGGCACGGGCTGCACTCGGCGAGGTGAGTCTCACCGACCGGGTCCGCCCCCGGGTTGCCGTCACGAAGCGTCAGCAGCCGAGCTTCATCGAGGTGGGTCATGCAACGGTCTCCATATCTGTCAGGGCGGCCGCCAGCCTTCGCTCTGCCCGGGCCAAGAGAGTCCCGACCGAGGTGGCAGCGACGCCCACGGCTTCGGCAACGTCCTTGTAGCTGAACCCCTCGTAGCGCATCAGGAGGATCTCCCGATCCCTCGAGGGGAGCTCCTCCAACGCCGACCGCACCCGGTCGCGATCTTCCATCCTCTCCATCCTTCGCTCGGGGCTTTCCGAAGGAGCGGGGCTGACCGGATTCACCTGCAGCAAGCGCTTCCGGTTCTCCTCCACCCGGTAGCGGTCGCGCACCAGGTGGGTCGCAGTCTTGAACACCCACACGCGGAGGGCCGGAATCGGGCCCTCTACCTGATGCGTGAAGAGTCTCACCAGCGCCTCCTGCGCAACGTCCTCGGCCACGTCGCCGTCACCGGTCAGTCGGTGGCAGTAGCGGACGAGGGGTGGGTAGAGCTCGTCGAAGGTTGCGTCGAAGTCCACGGAAGCGGTCGCCGTCGAATCTCCGGGTGAAGGCGCCTCACGGACGGCGCAGACAGCCTGACCGGGGGTTCTACCCGCGTGGCGCTACCGAGGTCGTTTTCTCACCACCAACGAGCGGGGCCCGGAGGATGTGACAGCCGGCCCGTCGACTCGGGGATCGGCGGCACCGGGAAGCCGAGGGCTGCACCGAGTGGTCTGGAAGCCTCGGGGACCGCACATTGGGCCACGAACCCCTTCGAGGAGCCTCCATGCGGTCGATTCCGTCCTACCTGTCCGTGATCCTCGCCTTGAGCCTGCACGCACCTGTGACGGCCCAGGCCGTGAGCCTCGTCGCTCCGGACGGCTCCGTGGACTGGAACCGCTTCTACACGGCCGGGGAGACGGACCAGATCCTGGCCGAGCTCCACGCCCTCTTCCCCGGGCTCACCGAGCTCTACGCCATCGGTGAGAGCTATCGTGGACAGCCGCTGATGGTGATGGAGATCACGAACGAAGCCACCGGGCCGGCAGACGAAAAGCCGGCGCTCTACGTGGACGGAGGAATCCATGCGGGAGAGCTCACGGGCTCGGCGGTGGCCACGTACCTCATCGGCCATCTGCTGAGGGGATACGGGAACGATGAGCGCATCACGGAGCTCCTGGACACGCGAGCCTTCTACGTGCGCCCCAAATTCAACCCCGATGGCTCGGATCTGGCGCTGATCCACGACCAGTTCCTCAGGAGCACCACGCACCCGGTGGACGAGGACGAGGACGGAGTGGCCGACGAGGACCCCCCACAGGACCTGGACGGTGACGGGTGGATCACGCAGATGCGTGTGCGCGACCCACGGGGGATCTGGGTGATGGACGCTACCGATCCCCGTATCCTGCACAGGGATCCCGAGGGGACGATCCCCGGCGAGCGGTATTCGGTGATCCGTGAGGGTGTGGACGACGACGGCGACGGAGCGATGAACGAGGACGGTATCGGCGGCATCGACATGAATCGCAACTTCCCCCGCAACTGGGAGAGGGTGCATCTGCAGCCCGGTGCCGGCGAGTATCCGCTGTCGGAGCCCGAGACGCGGGCGGCGGTCGAGTTCATCAACGCACGCCGCAACATCACGGGCATCGTTCACGGGCATACCTCCGGAGGGTTCGTATACCGGCTCCCCTCCGCATCGGCACCGTCGCTCTTTCCGGAGATCGACCTCCAGCTCATCGTCCATCTCGGGGAGGAGTACACACGCACGACCGGCCGGCCGGTCCGGCCCAGCGCCACCCATCCCACGGAGCACCGCTACGGGACGCTCATCTCCTGGGGATACTGGGACCACGGGATCATCGGATGGGTGCCCGAGTTCGTGCCGGGTCCGGAGGAGTGGGTCACGGACTACGACGGTGATGGCGTCGTCGCTCCGGCGGAGGAGCACCGCTTCAACGACGAGGAGCTCGGCGGTCGGTACTTCTCCGAGTGGAAGCCATTCGAGCACCCCCAGCTCGGAACCGTGGAGATCGGGGGTTGGCACACCAAGTTCTGGGGCCAGAATCCCCCTGCGGAGTTCCTGGAAAAGGAAACCGCACAGCAGATGGACTGGTACCTCTATCTGGCGGAGCAATCCCCGCTCATCGAGCTCTCCGAGCCGGTCGTCACCGAGCTCGACGACGGAACGTACCGGTTGGAGGCGACGGTGACGAACGCCGGGTTCCTGCCCACGAGCCTCACCGACCGGGGCTACGTGGGCAACGAATCCGCGGACGGGGAGGTCCGAAGGCAGGTGGTCCGACCGCCCGCGGCGGTGCTCCTGACGCGAGGGGCAGAGATCATGGACGGCAGGTCCCGGCGCGTGGTGGGGCACCTCGCCGGCTCGAATCCCTTCCTGCGGGCGGTGACCGAGCGGTCCCGCACCGTGTCCTGGAGGGTACGTCCCACCGGTGAGGGTGCGGCGGTGCGGGTGAGGGTCAAGTCCGACAAAGGGGGGACGGTCCGGAGCGGCTGGGTCCGGCTACGGTAAGCCCCGGATCGCGGGTGAGATCACGTCGAAGGAAGAGGGGAGTGAACCGAGATGAGCCGAGCCCGAGTCGTCCCGTTGATCCTGGCCGCCGTGCTCTTCCAGGGCGCGGCGACGGCCGTCCCACCGTCCGTCGGTGCACAGGAGGCGAGGCGACGGTGGGAGCGGGCCTGCCAGATCCGAAAGGAGAAGCTCGACCTGATTCTCCCCGGGGCCATGCAGGACAACCGCGTGGACATGTGGATCATCGTCATGCGGGAGGGGCTCCTGGACCCCCTATGGGAGGCGCTGGGAGGGGGATACGTGGGTGGCTGGGCGTACTGGGTGTTCACGGACTACGGCCAGCGGGTGGAGCGGGCCGTGTTCGGAGTGGGCGGGTACGGCCCCGAGCAGTGCGCCGTCTACGACCATTTCGGCTCGCCGGACGAGCTGCCGTCCTTCGTGGCCGAGCGGCGGCCCCGGCGCATCGCGGTGAACATGGCCGAATCCATCGGTGGAGCGGACGGGCTCTCCCACACGTCGTTCCTCCATCTGCAGGAGGTGCTGGGCCCGGAACTCGCCGATCGGCTGGTGTCGGCGGAGCGCCTGGTATCCGACTTCCGGGCGACGCGCACCGCGACCGAGATCGCCACCTTCGCCGAGGCCGGGGAAATGAGCCGGGAGATCGCCGAGCGGGCTTTCTCCAACGAGGTCGTCACGCCGGGGGTGACCACCCTGGAGGACGTGGCCTGGTGGATGCGAGACCAGCTCCTGGCCAGAGGCCTGGACTCGTCGTTTGACATGCCGTCGGTGTACGTCACGGGTCCGGGGGGCATCGAGGCCACGTCGACGGACCGCGTGATCCAGCGAGGCGACCTGCTCATGATCGACTGGGGCGTGGGCTACCTGGGCTTCTACACCGACATGAAGCGCATCGCCTATGTCGCCCGGGAAGGTGAGGCCGAGGTGCCCGCAGCGCTCCGGCACGCCTTCGACCAGGCCGTGCGTGTGCGGGACATCATGAAGACCTCGATCCGGCCCGCCGGCAAGGCTCGGGAGGCTCTGGATGCCACCTGGAAGGCCATCGAGGCGGCGGGGTTCCGTCGCATCGAGTTCAACCGGCCGACCACTGATCCCGAGATCACCGACGTGGTCATCGGGCCCCACTCCGTAGGGAACTGGGGGCACGGGTTCGGGCCGTCGCTGGCGTTCTTCAATCCCACCCGCCTCGAGTACGAGCTCCGTCCCGGGACCTTGATCTCCGTGGAGCTGTTCGCGTATACGGCCAATCCCGACTGGGGAGGCCGGAAGGTACGGATACCGCTGGAGGATGACGGTGTCGTGACGGAGCGGGGAGTCGAGTGGCTCTATCCAGTGAACAACCGAATCCTCCTGATCAAGTGAGATGCCTCGTGAAGCGACTGCCCGCCGGACTCGTCTCTTTCGTCTTTCTCTCCCTCGCCGCGTGCGGTGACGGATCCACCGAGCCCTCGGGCTCGGTGGTCATCGACCCCCCCAGCACCTCCACGTTGATGGTGGGAGACGAGCTTTCCCTCACGGTCACGGCCGATCCCTCCACCGGGCTGACCTGGACGTCCACGGACACCTCCGTCGCAGGCGTCCGGGGGAACGCCCAGGGAGCCACTGTGGACGCCCGACGACCGGGGCTCACCTCCGTCCAGGCCCGACTGCCCGACGGAGCCACGGACGAGGTCTCCCTCGAGGTCACCCTCCGCCCCGGGGGCTATGAGCCCGCGGCCATCGACTACTTCAGCGAGATCGCCTTCGGGGCCGAATACGGGTCCTCCGACCCCAGGGTAAGGCGGTGGGGCGAAGGTCCGACGGTCCACATCAACGGAGCCCCCACGGACCAGGATCTCACGACCCTGTCCGACGTGATCTCCGACATCAACGCGCTCACCACCACGGTGGACGTGAGTCTCGTCGAGGCCGACGCCTCCGTGGAGGTCCATTTTGCCTGGGAGGACCAGTTCCCGCAGATCCTGTCGAATTACGTGCCGGGGAACGTGGGCTTCTTCAGTGTCTGGTGGGACGCCTCGCAGCACATCTACCGAGCGGTGGTCCTGATCTCCGTCGAGATTCCCCAGCAGGCCCGGAACCACATCATCCGGGAGGAGGTGACGCAGATCCTGGGCCTGATGCGGGACAGCTACCGCTATTCGGACAGCATCTTCCAGCAGAGCTGGACCCTTGTGGACGCCTACTCGGCTCTGGACGAGCAGCTCATCGAGATGCTGTACCGGCCCGAGCTCGTGGTCGGAAGCCTGCCCGACGAGGCCGTGCGCCTCCTGCGCACCCTGACCCGGAGCGCGGGGACCATGGCACCGCTGGCCGTATCGCCCCTCAGACGGCCGCCGGTCTGGGGAGCTCCAGGTATGGCGTCAGGAGGAGTCGCCGGGCGGTGAAGGATGATCCGGTAACCGCTGTGGTCCGTCAGCTCGAGGAAGCGGCCGAGCCCGAGCGACGGCGGCATGCCCGGGGCTACCATCCCACGGGGATGCGGATCCTGGGGGTGTCGGTGCCCCGGACGCGCGCGGTCCTCAGGCCTCTGGCGCGCACGCTTCGCGGGGAGAGCGCCGAGAGGGTCCTCCAGACGGCGCGGTCGCTCCTGGACACCGGGGTGCACGAGGCTCGCCAGCTGGCCTTCGAGCTCGTCGGAGGGCGCAGGGACGTGATTCGTGAGCTGGACGCCGGGACCGTCGAGGAGATGGGCGAGGGCAACGACAACTGGGGCTCCGTGGACTGCTTCTCGGTCTGCGTGGCCGGGCCGAGCTAGCGGGACGGGAAGGTGTCGGACCCCGATGTCCGTCGGTGGGCCGCGAGCCCGGACCCGTGGTGGCGTCGGACGGCCCTGGTGTCCACGGTCGCCCTGAACGCGAGGTCGAGGGGTGGCTCGGGAGACACATCCCGGACCGTGGCCGTCTGTGAGATCCTGGCCGGCGACCGCCACCCCATGGTCACCAAGGGACTCTCCTGGGCGCTCCGGGCCCTCGTCCCGGTAGACGCGGCCGCCGTCGGGGACTTCCTGGATCGACGCGGTGAGGATCTCGCGCCGGTGGTTCGCCGTGAAGTCGGCAACAAGCTCCGCACCGGTCTGAAGAACCCCGGTCGGAGACGATGAGGTCGCGGAAACGATCCCGTCCCAGGGAGCCGAAGCCGGATCGGAGGGAGGCCATCCAGCGGGTGGCAGAGACGGTCGGCGGCAGCCACCGCAAGGGGAAGAGGCCCTACCAGGACGAGGTGGCGCTCCCCCGCGGGCCATGGACCCTACGCCTCGACGGCTACTACCAGTCCACGGGTCAGGCGGCCATCCCCTTCACCCGGGCTCGTGCCTACTTCGGCGGGTGGAGGGGGCTCGAGCTCTCGGTCCGGAAGCGGGCCCGGTTCGATGCTCTCTGGGAGGGGCTCGGCTTCGGCTCCCGGCCCCCATTGGGGTCGGCCCTGAACGATCGCTTCGTGATACGGGGCAAGCCCGAGGCGCGGCTGCCCTCTCTCTTCAGCCGGTCGGCGCTTTCCCAGGCCATGTGCGCGCTCCCTTCGATGCGTCTGTCCGTGAAGCGACCGTCACGGAAGAGCCGACGGCGCTACGGTGAGGACGCCGGCGTCGTCGTCTGCCTCACCTCAGGCTTCACCACGGATGTGGGCCGGATGGTCGCGATGCTGGAGGTCGTTGGCGAGACGCTGGACGCCCTTGCCCGGGTGGGGGAGGCCAGCGAGCATCCCGTCGAGTAGAGACGCCAGGGGGTTTTCCAGAATGGACTTCGACCGCTTCGACGCCATCACGTTCGATTGCTACGGGACCCTCATCGATTGGGAGCGGGGGATCCTGGATGCCCTGGGGTCCATCCTGGCGGCCCACGGTCGCGAGCCGCCGGATGGGGAATGGCTGCTCAGGGGGTTCGCGCGCCTGGAGGCCGAGGTCGAACAGGGGCCCTTCCGGCCTTACCGGGCGGTGCTGCGCGACGTCGTGAGGGGGCTCGGTCGGGAGGTCGGGTTCCGCCCCACCGACGCGGAAGCGGAGTCCTTCGCCGCCTCCGTAGCGCGATGGCCTCCGTTCCCGGACACCGTGCGGGCCCTCGGCGCTCTCGGAGCCCACTACCGGCTCGCCGTCGTCTCCAACGTCGACGACGACCTCTTCGCAGGCACCGCCCGGCAGCTGGGGGTGACCTTCGCCGAGGTGGTGACCGCTCAGCAGCTGCGGAGCTACAAGCCGGCCCCTGCCCACTTTCACGAGGTCCTTCGGCGGTTGGACCTTCCCGGAGACCGGGTGCTCCACGTGGCCCAGAGCCTCTACCACGATATCGCCCCGGCTCGGGAGCTGGGATGGGCCACCGTCTGGGTGAATCGCCGGGCAGGCAAGCGGGGCGGTGGAGCCACGGCGCCTGCCCAGGCGAAGCCCGATCTGGTGGTTTCGGACCTCGCCAGCCTGGCGGACCTCGCCTCGCCGAGCCCGTAGAGGCCCCCGCGGAGACCCGGGACGGCGTCGGCGGCCCAGGCCGTGGAGGCGGGCGAGACTTCCCGCGACCTCAGCCTCGAGGCCATGGTCGGGTGGTCCGGAGGCGATCCCGGTCGGGCTGCCGGGGCATGGTCATTCGATCGCACACTCGGCGTAGGAGCGGGTCGGTCCTGCCCCCGGCCGCCTGGCAAAGGGAGGTCCCGTGATCACGCTCACGCTCACCAGCGAAGACGCTCGGGTCCTCGCTGACACCCTCACCCACGATCTGTCGGAGCTGCGGATGGAGATCTCCCACACCGACAGTCTGGATTTCAGGGAAGGCCTCAAGAGGAAGAAAGCCGCGCTGCGACGGATCCTCGATGCCCTCGAATCCTCCGTGACCGGGCCGGCGTGACGGATTCCCGGCCCCGACGCCTCAGCCCTCGAGAGCCTCCTCCACCCGGTCCTCCACCGCAGCCACGCCGTCGGCTGCGTCTCCGAGGACCGACTGCTGACGCTTCCGGACCTCCACGTGGAAGGACTCGTCGGAGATGTTGGGCAGATTGATGCGCACGTTGTATACCGCGGCCTTCGCTCCGGCGTGGGCGAGATGTGCCCCGGACCCCACGTCGCTGATCATGGTCGACGGGGCCAGGGCGCCGATCTCGCGGCAGAGGGAGATGGCCTCCACACAGCGTTCGGCCGTGGCGAGGGGGACCAGGGTGGCCTTCTTGTACCCCTCCTCCATGGCCGTGTCGCGCGCTTGGCGTTCCTCTTCCGTGTCCTGGGGCATGCGCATGGCCGAGAGAACCGAGTCGAAGGCACGGGTGTCCTCGTCCACCGCGCGGACCAGCGCGTCCTTCACGCCCTGGGCGCGCTCCGCGATGGAGCACAGGTCTTCGTAGCGGCCATCCGACTTTCCGGCGCCCACGGTGAGGTTGGCCACCATGGACGCCAGGGCGCTCCCCAGCGCTCCCGCCAGGGCCGCCACGGAGCCGCCACCCGGCGCCGGCGTGTCCCTGGACACTTCGTCCACGAAGTCGAAGGTGGGGCGACGGACGAGGGGGCCGTCCACCGTGGGCATCCCCAGGACCTTGTCCTCCAGATCGAAGGGGGCCACGTCCCTGAGCCCCATGGACTGGACCGCCGTCTCCAGCAGGTCCGGGACGGGGATGCCGGTCGAGGCCATCATTCGTCTCCGATAGAAGACCCCCGCCTGCCTCATCGCCTCGAAGGGAATGACGCCCACCAGCTCGGAGCCGGTGAGCACGATTCCCCGTTTGCGCGCTTCCTCCCGGGCGGCCTCGAGAACCTCGTGGGGTGGGCTCACCTTGTAGTCGGTGAGGTTCATGCTGATCTGCGCCCTGTTGTAGTCCTCGATCACCCACCCGATGGCCTTCACGTTCTCGAACAGCCCGTCGGTGAATACCGGCCCGGAGGGGTGCTCAGGATCGATATCCAGGGCTGCGTAGCGCGCGCGCAGATCGCCCACGTGAGCGTCCCGGTAGTGGGCCTCCAGGTCCTCGAAGGACGTCCCGACGTAGTCGCAGGGGCCGCAGGGGTAGGTCCCGTCCTCGGGGAAGCGCACGACCTCGCCCTTGTAGTAGAAGGGATCGATGTTGCCGGTGCGCTTCCAGCGACCCCGCTCACGCAGCACGTAGGCGATCTCGTTGGCGTAGCGCCGATCGGTGCCGTTGAGGTTGATGTTGTACGCGATCAGGAACTCGCGGGCCCCAACCGCGGTGACGCCGGCCACCGGGTTGAGCTCCGTCGGTCCGAAATCCGGCCTCCATTCGGGCTCCTTCAGCTTCTCAGCCATGCCCTCGTACTCGCCTGCCCGCACCCTCGCGAGATTGCGGCGCTCTGGCCTGGTAGCGGCATGCTCATAGAGATAGACGGAGATGTCGAGCTCGCTACCGATCCGCTCTCCGACGCGACGCGCCATGGCCACGCAGCCCTCCATGTCGATGCCAGCGACCGGGACGAAGGGGATCACGTCGGTGGCTCCCATGCGGGGGTGCTCCCCGGAGTGGCCACGCATGTCGATGAGGCGGGCCGCCTTCGCCACGCCCCGGAAGGCTGCCTCCTCGACGACGTGGGGTGGGCCCACGAAGGTCACGACCGTCCGATTCGTGTTGGCCCCCGGGTCGACGTCCAGGAGCCGGACGCCGGCGACGGACTCGATGGCATCCGTGATCTCCTTGATCACGGCGGCGTTCCGACCTTCGGAGAAATTGGGGACGCACTCGACGATGGGCTCGGACATGGATCGGCTCGGGAGAGGGATGGGCGGAGCAGAGTGGAAACTCCTCAACGTCCGGGCTAGCCACAAGAGATGTCGGTCGCGAGATGTCGGTCGTCGGAGCCGTTCCGACCCTTCGAGCACCGAGGAGGGCGCCGTCCGTCTCGGGCTGGCGGCGACGAGCGCCTCGTGCGTCGTCTGGACCCAGCGCTGCATCCCAGAGTACTCTTGAGCGACGCCCGAGCCACGACCTCCCTATCATCCAGCCATGCGTTTCGCCTACATCGACTCCCAGGGCAACGAGGTCGACATCCCCAGCGTCGAGGCGCTCGCGTTGAGGATCGAGCTCGGGGCCATCGGCCCCGAGACGCAGCTGTTCGATGCCCAGTCGGATCGCTGGGGGCCGGCCAAGACCCACGAGATCTTCCAATCGCTTTCGAGGGCGGCCGGAGAGCAAGGGGGGTTCGTGGCGCCACCCCCGGCCGTGGGAAGGGAGGGCGAGGATGAGGCCGGCCTCGGCCTCGACCTGCTCCCGCCGGAACCGTCGCTTCCCACGAGGGAGGTGACGCCCGACCCGCCAGACGAGGCACTCCCTGATCCCTTCGATGAAGGCGGGGAGCTGAATCTGACGCTGGTGGAGGATGAAGCGTCCTTCGGGGCGCGTGGCCCGTCTCCCCCCTCGGGGGGGGATCTTCCACCGGAGACCGCGCTCCCCGACACGTCCGGGGACGTTGGCCTGGAGGGACTCGAGCTCGCCCCTACCTTTCCTGTCGATCCCTCGGGCTCCCTCGGCATCGACGCAGCTCCGCCCTTGGAGGTGGAGACACCCGCGGACGCCCTGGACTTCTCGGGGTCGGGCCGTGTGGAAGCGGAGCGCGTATCGGGCACCGACCACCTGCTTCCGGAGGCACCCGGGCCCTTCCTGGGGGACGAGCCTCCGGCGTGGAGCGACCGGGCGGCCTCATCGACGGACGTCGAGGGACCACCGATGGACTTCTCCCGAGGCAGGGCGGCGCCCGAGGACTCGACGTCCGACGCGGCGACGATCCCTGGGCGCCGGGGGCGGATCGAGGCCCGCCCCCGTCCCGCGCCCCCGCGGCGTCCGAGGCGCTCGGCGTTTCGCGGCCTGGCCCTCCTCGTGTTGGCGTTGGGCGTGGTCGCCGCAGGAAGCTACTACGGCTGGGGACTCATAAACCGCCTGGCCGACTACCGCGGGGGCGCCTCCGAATCCCCCTCTCCGCCTCCGGTCACGCTACCGGACATCCCCGCGGAGCTCGTCCCGCGGATGCGAGAGATGGGGGAGCGAGCGGTGGACGAGACCATCACGGCTCTGGGGAACCTGTCTGACGACCTCGGCCTCCCGGCGGGACCAAGGGAGGACTGGCTGGCCGGAGCCTACCTGGCCAACGCCGGCGACTTTCCGGACGTGGAGGAGTACTGGCTCGGGATCGAGGCCCTGGTCGATCGGGCGAGAGACTCGGAGGCGCAGCTCTTCCACGAGGCGTACGCGGGACAGCTCGCCGCCGCCGACCTTGCCGGCGATACGGCCGAGATGTTGTCGGAGCGAGCGGACTCGGGCTTTCTGGCCACGAGGCCGGAGAGGTCCGAGGCGTACGCGCTCATGGACGACCTGGTGAACGCCACCCTGGATCTCCATGTCTTCCTGGTGGAGAGGGGGGACAGCATCTCGTATGAGCCCGTCCGAGGCGGCGTGTCGAGAGATCCTGTGCTAGAGGCCGTGCCCGCCACGCCGGAGCTGGGTCAAAGGATGTGGGAGGGGGTCACCCGTATCACGGACGCCCTGGATGCGCTCGGGACTCTCGACCGTGTGACCACCGATCGGCTTCTCGCAATGCTCCTCGAGCGATTGCGGCGAGCAGGGTTCCGCTGAGGCGCGGGTCCGGAGCAGGCTCGGCCTGCTCTCCCGCTCCCCCTGTGTGGATCACTCTCCGAGCCCCCAGGTCGTAGAACGCGCCGCTCTGCAGGTACCGCAAGGGGATCAGCGCCAGAGGATCCGTGAAGTCGTAGATGGCGACCCGACCCTCACCCACAACGGAGGCGAGGTCGCCCGTTACGATCATCGCCGTGCCCTCGTCGATGCCGATGCCCAGAAGCTCCGGGCGATCACGGAGCACCTTGAGGAGGTCGAACTCGCGCTGGCGCGCCAGCAGATGCTGGTCCACGGCCACGGTCCTGAGGAAGCCGAAGCCGCGGGATCGATCGGGATCCACCACGACGTCGTTGCTGGACTCGGCGCCCCTGATCAGATAGGACGCCAGGACCGACGCCCCGGCCGAGTTCCCTCCGATGACCCCTCCCCGCGCCAGCACGGAATCCAGCTCCCGGTGCGTACGGGTGTCCAGGTACACGTCGATGAGGCGGTGTTGCCGACCTCCGGAGATCCACACGCCGTCGGCCTCCCTGAGGGGGCTCGCGAAGGCGGCCAGATCGGCGATCTTCCGGTTTCGCGTGTGCAGCACCTCGATCCTGCGCGCGCCCACGTTCCGCAGGGCCGCCAGGGCGGTCCAGGCGTCGTGAGAGCCGTCTTCGGCGCCCGCGGTGGGGATGAGGACGATCCGAGCCTGCTTGCCGCCGGCCAGCTCCAGGAACTTCGAGTAGATCTCCCGCCCCAGCTCACCGCCTCCCGCGGCGAGCAAGGCGCCGGACTCGGGTCCGACACAGGGCCGACCACACACCTGGGCGAAGCTGACCCCGGCGGCTCCCGGGTAGAGGAGGGCCGCAACGGACAGGAGGATCCCGGCGGCGCAGTGGTTCGTCAACTCGTCAGTGCTGGAAGTAGGGGTTCATTCCCGAGTCGTGATCGGTCACGTCGTGAACGGCGGAAAGCTCGGGGACGGACTGTCGGAGCATGCGCTCAACTCCCTGGCTCAACGTCATCCTCGAGAGGGCACATCCCTGACATCCTCCGCTCATCTCGACGAACACCTCGGTGTCCTTCACGTCGACGAGGGAGATCATGCCTCCGTGGGCCGCGATGGCCGGATTGACCTGGGTCTCGAGCACCTGCCGAACCCGGTCGGCGATCTCGCCTTCGGGGGCTCCGGGGCCCGATACCGGGGGCGCCACCGTGCGCACCTCGAACCCGCTCTCGTTGACACGGTCGACGAAGTCGATCGTTGCACCCTCGAGGCGAGCGACGTCCCCCTCCTTGACGAACACCGCGAATCCCGGCCCTTCGAGCTGACGCTCGTCGTCGCTTCGCTCGTCGTCGGCCACGAGGGAGAGCTCGAAGCGGGGGGCCACCGGGCTCCCCGGCTGGGAGGCGATGCGTAGCGCCGTGAGCTCTCCGCCGCTCTCTGTGAGATAGGAGCGTACGACTTCCCGGGCTCGGTCGGAAAAGGTCAGCATGGCAGTCGGTTGAAGAATGGGTCGAGGCGTCCGTCGCCCCAGAACGTCGGAACTCGTACCCGCTGATTCCCGGAGGGTTCAGGTTCGAGAGGGCGTTGCTCGCCTACGGGGCCTCGGGTAGGTTTCGCGCCCCAGGATGGAATGACCAACGACCCCGTGATTCAAGGGGATCCATGGCTGCACCCGACTTGATGGACAAGCTCGTGTCGCTGACGAAGCGTCGCGGATACATCTTCCAATCGTCCGAGATCTACGGCGGGACCGGCTCGGTCTGGGATTACGGTCCTCTGGGTGTTGAGCTCAAGAGGAACCTCAAGGACCTCTGGTGGAGCGCGATGGTCCATCAGCGGGATGACATCGAGGGCCTCGACGCCGCGATCCTCATGCATCCCAGGGTCTGGGAGGCCTCGGGGCACGTCGACGGCTTCACCGATCCCCTGGTGGAATGCTCGAGCTGCCACCGTCGATTCCGGGCCGACCTTCCCGAGCTCGAAGGAGGGCAGTGTCCCACGTGCGGTACGAAAGACGCCTTCTCCGAGCCGAGGATGTTCAACCTCATGTTCAAGACGTTCATGGGGCCCGTGGAGGATGCCGCCAGCACCGTCTACATGAGGCCGGAGACGGCCCAGGGGATCTACGTCAACTTCCTGAACGTCCAGGGAACCGCTCGTCAGAAGGTGCCCTTCGGAATCGCCCAGATCGGGAAGGCGTTCCGCAACGAGATCACCCCGGGAAACTTCATCTTCCGCACCAGGGAGTTCGAGCAGGCGGAGATGCAGTTCTTCGTGAAGCCCGGCGAGGATGACGCCTGGTTCGACCGGTGGATGAACCTCCGCATGGAGTGGCAAGTCAGCCTCGGTGTGCGGCGGGACAAGCTTCGCTTTCACGAGCATGAGGCCGACGAGTTGGCGCACTACGCCAAGAAGGCCTTCGACATCGAGTACGAGTTCCCCTTCGGGTGGAAGGAGTTCGAGGGGATCCACAACCGAACCGACTTCGATCTTGCCCGACATCAGGAGTACTCGGGCAAGCGGCTGGAGTACATCGATCCGCCGACCAACGAGCGGTTCGTCCCCTATGTGATCGAGACGTCCATGGGAGTGGACCGGACCCTCCTTGTCGTCCTCGCAGACGCCTACCGGGAGGAAGAGGTGGAGGGCGAGCAGCGCGTGGTGCTGTCGCTCCTCCCGAAGCTGGCGCCGCTCAAGGCGGCGGTCTTTCCTCTCGTCAAGAAGGACGGTCTGCCCGAGATCGCCATGAAGATCCACCAGGGCCTACGTGCCGCGGCCGTCCCGTCCTTCTACGACGCCGCCGGCTCCATCGGGCGCCGGTACCGGCGCCAGGACGAGACGGGCACCCCTTGGTGCATCACGGTGGACGGGCAGACCCACGAGGACGGCACCGTGACCGTCCGTGACCGCGACAGCCTCGATCAGATTCGCTTGGCCTCGGACAACGTGGTGGATTGGATCCGAGACCGTCTCGGCGACAGACAGACGACCTGACCAAGGAGTGCACATGGGCATGGTGAAGGAGTTCAAGGAGTTCGCCGTCAAGGGCAGCGTGGTGGACATGGCCGTCGGTATCATCATCGGCGGCGCCTTCGGCACCGTTGTGAAGAGCTTCGTCGACGACGTCATGATGCCGCCGCTGGGCTTGCTCGTCGGCGATATCGACTTTCAGGATATCATGCTGGTCCTCAAGGAGGGGGCCACCGCGGGGCCCTACGAGACGTTGGCGGCTGCCAGGGAGGCAGGCGCTGTCACGCTCAACCTGGGGTTGTTCATCAACGCGGCTGTCAGCTTCACCATCGTCGCCTTCGCCGTCTTCATGCTGGTCAAGAGCATCAACCGGCTCAAGCGCGCCGAGGAGGCCCCGCCTCCCGCCCCCACGACCAAGGACTGTCCGTTCTGCGCCTCCACCATTTCCCTGAAGGCCCAGCGGTGCCCCATGTGTACGTCCCAGCTCGAGACGACCTGACGTCTCGCTGACGAGGAGGTCCCGGGCCGGGGCGGAGGCGATCCGCTCCGGCCCGTTCTCGTGGGTCCCCAGCCTCTCGTAGGTGCCCGCCGGGCCGCGTCCTCGGGTCGCCCGTAGCACCGCCGTCTCGCCGTCCCTATACTGGCGCGTCCGTGTCCAGCCAAGGGAGGGTCTCGAGTGGCGTCCAGGTCCGAGGTGTTCAGCTCGCGGTGGGGAATGCTCCTCGCCATGCTCGGCATGGCTGTGGGCACCGGCAACATCTGGCGCTTTCCCAGGATCGCCGCCTCGAATGGGGGTGGATCCTTCCTCGTGGCCTGGGTCGTCTTCCTGCTGGCCTGGTCCATCCCCCTCATCATCCTCGAGTTCGCCATGGGGAAGGGGACCCGAAGGGGCACCGTGGGGGCCTTCGTGAAGACCTTGGGGCCGAAGTTCGCCTGGATGGGCGCGTGGATCGCGTTCGTGGCGACGGCCATCATGTTCTACTACTCGGTGGTCATGGGGTGGACCATCCGCTTCTTCGTCGCGACGCTGAGCGGGGAGATCCCCACGGCGGTGCCCGACGCCTTCTGGGAGGGCTTCCATTCGACGCCTCAGGCGCTGCTCACCCACCTGGTGGCCATGGCCCTCGGGCTGTTCGTGGTCTCCAAGGGCGTGAAGGGGATCGAGACGGCGGCGAAGATCCTCATCCCGTCGCTCATCGTCCTGGTGATCGTGCTGGCCATCAAGGCTCTCACCCTTCCCGGCGCCTCCAACGGGCTCGCCTTCCTCTTCACGCCGAGGCTGTCCGAGCTCGGCAACTACCGGATCTGGCTCGAGGCCCTGACGCAGAACGCCTGGGACACCGGAGCGGGCTGGGGCCTCATCACCACCTACGCGGTCTACATGCGGACCCGGGAAGACACGGCGCTCAACGCCTTCGTGATCGGCTTCGGCAACAACTCAATGTCCCTCCTCGCCGGGATCATGGTGCTGTGCACGGTCTTCTCGGTCATGCCCGATGCCTACCAGACCGTCGTCGGGGCGGGCAACGAGGGGCTGACGTTCATCTGGGTACCTCGGCTGTTCTCCCAGATACCGGGTGGCCGGTTCTTCATGGCCCTCTTCTTCCTCGCACTGGTCTTCGCGGCCTGGACGAGCCTCGTAGCCATGATCGAGCTGGCCTCCCGGGTGCTCATGGACCTGGGCCTCACCCGTGGCCGGGCCATCGCTCTGGTGGGCGGAGCGGGCATCCTGTTCGGGATCCCCTCGGCGCTCGAGCTGGGCGTCTTCCAGAATCAGGATTGGGTGTGGGGTGTGGGCCTCATGTTGTCGGGCTTCTTCTTCGCCTTCGCCGTGCTCCGGTACGGCGTCACCAAGTGGCGGGAGACCTTCATCAACCAATCGGGATCCGACGTCCGCATCGGCGCCTGGTGGGACTGGGCCATGCGGCTGGTTGTGGTCGAGGCGGTCGTGCTCATGGTCTGGTTCCTGTGGAGCGCGCGCGCCATGGACGAGGCGGGCGTCACCGATTGGGGTGCCACCCTGACGTTGCTCAGCCCCTACAACATCGGCTCCGTGCTCATACAGTCGGGGATCGTCCTGGTGCTCTTGATCGCCCTGAATCGATGGCTGGCCAGGTCCGCTGACGGCGAGGAATCCGGGAGCTCCTGACTCCGCGCCCCGGGGGTCCGTGGTGCCGTTGCCCGCGTGGAAGGAGTGGCGCGCTGAGATACCGTGAGTTCGAGCGATTCGCCCGGGAGGTGTACGATTCGATTCCCGACGACTACAAAGCGGGCGTGGACGGACTCGTGGTGAGCCGCGAGGCTCCGCCCCATCCCACGCTGCCCGACGTGTTCACGCTGGGCGAGTGCCGCACCGAGGACTATGCCACCGACTGGTCGGGCCCCGACACCACCCGCTCCGTGGTCGTGCTCTACTGGGGCTCCTTCAAGAGCCTCTCCGACCGGGACCCCGACTTCGACTGGGAAGAGGAGGTTTGGGAGACGCTCACCCACGAGCTGAGGCACCATCTCGAGTCCCTGGCGAGGGAGGACGCCCTCGAGGGCCTGGACTACGCCGTGGACGAGACCTTCAAGCGCGACGAGGGACTCGACTTCGACCCGTGGTACTATCAGCACGGAGAGGAGACGGCTCCCGGCGTCTACCGCGTGGAGCGGAACCTCTACGTCGAGCAGCTCTGGTCGGAGCGGGACTTCGCCGACGCCCCCACGTGCGCTTTCACGTGGTCGGGGACTTCGTACGCCATCCCGAGGCCGAGCGAGCTCGGAGACGTGCACTTCGTATGGATCCACGGGGTGGTGGAGCCTCCGGAGACGCTCGAGCTCGTGCTGGTAAGGAGGCGGAGCTGGTGGGAGGACGCGAAGCGACTTCTGGGAGTCCGTCGCCCGATGATCCTCGAATCGGAAGCCATGGCGGAACCGATGTCCGGAGCGGGGTAGTCCTCTCGCCATGAGATTCCACGATGCCTACGCGAGACTGACGCCCTTCGAGCTGGCCTTCCCTGATCTCGATCGGCTCGACGTGCTGGTGACGTCCGTGGTCGAGGAAGCGAGGCAGCTCGGAGTGGACCCCTGGAACCGGGGCGCCTTCCTGTTGCTCGGTAGCGTAGGGGCCCTTCTCCGGGACTTGAAGCCGCCGGAGTCGGGATCGGAGACGTTCCAGGAGTACGGGACGATGGCCTTCCACTCCTTTCACTTTCACCGGTCCGGCCGTCCCGTCGTTCTCGTCACCGCCGCCCTCGTCCGCCACCTGGTGGAGGAGGACCTTCCGGCGGAGAACGTACCGGGAGAAGCGTCGCACGGCCGCGTGGAAGCTCCCGGCCCGTCAGGCTACATCCAGCTGCCCCGGCACCTCTTCTGGGTGAGGACGGCACCCGAGAATCGCCCGGAGCCTGTGGACGGGCTGTTCTGGACCCTGTCCGGCGGCGAGGCCCTCCACCTGCTTCTGGTCCTCGGCCTGAGGGACGATCGCCCGGGCCTGGCTGTGGTCGTGGTTTCCGACGCGCCATGGGAAGACGCCTCCCATTGGCTCCGGGCGGACGTCCGTGCCACGGGAAAGGACTTCGAGACCACGCTTCCCGGCGGCGAGCTCGACGGCCTCTATTCCATCGAGACTGCAGGTGAGGCCCTCAAGCTCGTGGCTCGACTGTTCCACCACATGACGTCCACGCCCGAGTCGCTGACGGACCACGATCCGGCAGGACGCCCCGACGAGGCGGTGGCCCCGTCGGGCCTTCCCTTCGTGCGAGCGGATCACCGTGCCTAGGGAGTCCAAGCGGGCGCGCCGCGAGCGTGCGGCGGAGTTGTTCGACCTTCTTCAGGCCGAGTATCCCGACGCCCACTGCGAGCTCGATTTCGCGAGCCCGTTTCAGCTCGCGGTGTCGACCATCCTCTCTGCCCAGACCACCGATGAGCGGGTGAACATGGTCACCCCAGAGCTGTTCCGACGCTACCCCGACGCCGAGGCCCTGGCCTCGGCGCGTCAGGACGACGTCGAAGAGATCATCCGCTCCACGGGCTTCTTCCGGAACAAGGCCCGCAACATCATCGGATTCGCGCGAGGGCTCGTGGAGGTCCACGGGGGAGCGGTTCCCCGGACCATGGCGGAGCTGTCCGTGCTGCCAGGCGTCGGCCGGAAGACCGCCAACGTGATCCTGGGCAACGCCTTCGGGGTGGACGAGGGCGTGGTCGTGGACACCCACGTGAAGCGCCTGGCCGCGCTGCTGGCCTTCACCCGGGAGGGGACGCCGGACAAGATCGAGCGCGACCTGATGGAGCTCTATCCCCGGGAGCGGTGGACGCTTCTCTCCCACCTGCTCATCTGGCACGGACGCCGTGTATGCGATGCCCGCAAGCCGAGGTGTGAGGCCTGCGTGGCCTCGCACCTGTGCCCGTCCTCTCGCGTCTGAGCCGGGAGGGGCGACGCCTCCGGCGTCAGACGGGCCAGTCCCGGAGGATTCGCTCGGTCTCCTCGGAGTGCCCGCTCTCATCCCGCACCATGTCCTCCAGCTGCACGGCGAGGCCCTTGTCCCCGAAGGCATCCGCTTCCTCGGCCCGTCTCGTGTAGTCCTTGGTTGCCTGACGCTCGGCGGCGAGAACGGCCTCGAGCATCTCCCGGTTCGTCGGTGCGGCCGGAACGGGGCGGGGGGTCGTCGTGGGCTCGCCACCGAGGGCCACGATCTTGTTGGCGAGGAACTGGGCGTGCCCCTGCTCGTCCACGACCTCGGTGAGGAAGAATGCGGCCAGCTGCGGCCGGAAAGGTCCGGTGGCCTTGGCGGCGTATGTGAGGTACTGGATGATGGCGCTCAGCTCGCCGGCGAGATCTTCGTTCAGGTGGTCGATGAGGGTCTGCTTGTCCACGGATCGCTCCGGTTCGGTCGGGTGAATGGACGGACGGGTCCAGAAGATCGTCTTCCGAAAGCTGTGAGGTCGGAACCGGTCCGCAAGGAGGGACGAGGCCGACGGCCCTTGTGGGGATTCTCCCCGGATCCGTCGTCGCGCCCCGCCCGTCGGGCGCCCGCCCACGGCGCGAGGCGCACCAGGCTCGTGCAGAGGTTCCCTGACGCTTGACCAGGGGAGAGCTCGCATCCGAGGTTGTTGTCCTGTCCCGACCCCGTGACCCAGAACCTGCGTGTTTCCCATCATGCCAGACCGTAGCGAAGCCGTGGCGCTCCTCGAGGAGTGGGTGGACAACCAAGCCCTCAGAAAGCACATGTACGCCGTCGAGGCCGCGGTGAGGCACTACGCTCGCCTGCGCGGCGCCGACGAAGAGCTCTGGGGCCTGGCGGGCCTGCTCCACGACCTGGACTGGGAGAAGCATCCGGATCACCATCCCCTGAAAGCGGTCGAGCGCCTCCGAGAGCTCGAGTACCCCGAGGAGGTGGTGCACGCGATTCTCGCCCACAGGGCGGACTTCACCGGCGTGGAGCCCGAGACGGAGCTGGACAGGGTCCTCTTCGCCTGTGACGAGCTCTCCGGCCTCGTCTTCGCGTGCTGTCTCGTGCGTCCCACGGGCGTCGATGACCTCAAGCCGAAGTCGGTGGTCAAGAAGCTGAAGGACAAGACGTTCGCTGCCGGGGTGAGCCGGGAGGACGTCAACGCGGGGATCGAGCTCATCGGGCTCGAGCGGAGCGAGCATATCCAGAACGTCATCGAGGGGCTGCGCTCAGTGGGTGCCGAGCTGGGGATCCGCGGCGAGGACCTCGCCCGAGCCTGATCGGCTGGCGGGACCGGGTGGTCGCCGGTGGCAGGCGGTCGGCGGCTGGGCTCAGGAACCGCAGAGAGACGGGGCGTGTAAGGGAATCGATCCCTCGAACCGGCCCCCTCACTCCCCATGCGGCATTCCACTCACCTGACCCCGCTCCTTACGGGGCTGGTCTTCGCGTCCGCGTCCGCCCAGGACGTAGAGCTCCTGGGCGAACGGTACGGAACCCGGGTGCCCGACGGCTACTACGAGACCATGGCCCGGGAGGTGGATGCGTTCCGGTTCGCGCACGGGCGGGCGATGAGGATGCGGCAGGCGGTGGCCGAGGCGACTCTCGGAGGCGATCCGGGTGTCCAGCCTCTCCGGAGCCTGGTTCCCTCGATGGTTCTCGGTTCCCGGGAGGGACCGGTCGCGGGAGAGTCCCGCATCCCCGTGGTTCTGGGTCTCTTCTCGGACTCGCCGCAAGACGGAGGACCCTACGATCGGGAGGAGATCGAGAGCGCCTACTTCAGCGAGAACCCAGGCACCATCACCGCCTACTACGTCGAGGCCTCACGCGGTGGCTTGGAGCTCTT